>NZ_JBEKXH010000048.1:0-22924 GCF_049512235.1 Bradyrhizobium sp. | reverse complement strand
GCACCGTGACCCAGGATCTTTCCAAGGCGGTGGTGCAGGACGTCGCCAGCCTGATCGATGTCTACCAGGGGTATCCGCAGGACAGGGACCGCACCCAGTTGCGGCGCATCGCCCAGCAGCGGCTCGGACTGGTGATCGATTTCCTCCCCGTCGGCGACATGCCCCCGCCCGGTCCAAAGCCGTTTTTTTCGCTGCTCGACTATTCGCTGTCGTCGCTGTCGCGGCAGCTGAGCCAGCAGATCGGCAAGCCGTTCTGGATCGACACCGTCGGCCGCTCCAATCTCCTGGAAATCCGCATCCAGCTTGACGACGCCGTGATGCAGATCTTCGCCCAGCGCAGCGCGGCCAATGCGCCGAATTCGGAGATTTTCCTGTTCTGGATGTTCGGCACCTCCTCGATCCTTTTGATCGTGGCGTGGCTGTTCCTGCGCAACCAGATCAAGCCGATCCTGCGCCTGGCCGACGCGGCCGAAAGCTTCGGCAAGGGCCGCGAAGCACCGAACTTCCGTCCCCGCGGCGCACGCGAGGTACGCCGCGCGGCGCACGCCTTTCTCGAGATGAAATCGCGCATCGAGCGCTCGATCGAGCAGCGCACCGCGATGCTGGCCGGCGTGTCGCACGATCTGCGCACCATCCTGACCCGCTTCAAGCTCGAATTGGCCTTGATCGGCGACAGTCCCGAGGTCGATGGCATGCGCAGGGATGTCGACGAGATGTCCGGCATGCTGGAGGACTATATCGCCTTCGCGCGCGGTGACAGCGGCGAGCAGGCCCAGCCGACCGATATGGCGCTGGCACTGGAGGAACTGCGCAGCGACGCCGAGCGCAACGGCCACACCGCAACGGTAGCCTTTCGCGGACTGCCGGTGGTGACCGTGAAGCCGGCCTCCTTCAAGCGCTGCCTCGGCAACCTCGTCTCCAATGCGGCGCGCCATGGCGAGGCGATCTCCATCACCGGCCAGCGCGATCACCGTTATCTGACCGTGACGGTCGAGGACGACGGACCGGGGATACCGCAGCACATGCGCGAGGAAGTATTCAAGCCGTTCCTGCGGCTCGATGACGCCCGCAACCAGGATGAGGGTGGCACGGGCTTGGGCCTTGCGATCGCCCGCGACATCGCGCGCTCGCACGGCGGCGATATCACGCTCGGCGACAGCCCGATGGGCGGCTTACGGGCTACCGTGCGGATCCCGGTTTAATTGCCGAGTTGATCGACAAGGCTTCGAGTCGAAGCCGCTTCAAGTGTCAAATCATCCGTGCCGGGTGCCTGGTCAGTACAGCGCACGCACCGGCCGGTCGCTGGCGCCATAGGGCACCCAGCGGCAGGCAAAGGAAACGTAGCCGCCATAGTGCGCGTCCACGGCCAGGAATTTCACCACCTTGCCGTAGGACGCGCAGTGGTCGACCGCGAGCTGACGGACATCCGACTGCGCCGCCAGGGAATAGGCGATGATGCCGCCGGTGTCGTTGCCCTTGAACGGCGGCACGGTATCGGCCCGCGCCGGCGCGCAGGCCAGCATTCCGCACACCGCTACCCAGCCCGCAGCCCGTATCATCAGCATCGCCATCTCCTTGTCATCAGGCCAACACCTTAAAGCGCTTCCGGCGCCTTGAAAAGAACGGCCTGCCGTTCGATGCCGATGATCGGCAAGGTGTGGCCGCGGCGCTCTTGACCTCGTGCGGGCTTCGCGGCACCGTCCGGGCCTGTTCAAGCCATGCTTCAAGCCTTGGTTCCGAGGGATGGATGCCCATGCACGACCTGTACAAATTCCCTAAAATGCCCGGCCTTGCCGCCGCGCTCGGCGCCCTCGCCCTTTTTGTCTTTGCCGGCGCGGCCGAGGCCGCCAATCCGCTGGAGCTGAATTTCTGGCTGTCCGGCCCCCGCTATGACGGCCGGCTCAAGCCTTGCGAAGCGGCGCTGTCGACCATCACCTCGCAGTTCCAGGAAAAGGAAAGCACTTACTGGAATTCCTCGCTCAGGATAACCTCCTATGGCCAGATCCATGAGATTGCGTTCCGGCCCTGGCAGTCGGATGACATCCCGCGCCGCTATTGCGGCGGTGAGGTGATGCTGAGCGACGGCAAGATGCACAAAGTGTATTATTCGCTGATCGAGGACGGCGGTTTTGCCAGCTTCGGCCAGGGGGTCGAGTGGTGCGTGACCGGGCTTGATCGCAACTGGGCCTACAATCCGGCCTGCAGGGCCGCCGGGCCATAGAACCGCCCCGGCTGGCCGCCCGCTGGATTCTTTTTTGTTCTTGGAAGCGTTTTGTTCTTGAAATGTTCTCCCCGCCTGCTAAGCTTTCAAGGGGTCAGGTAAAGGGGGGACGACGATGTCAGAGTTTCGTCTGGTTTGGATTTCGCGGCTTTTGATTTCTTTGGGCCTGCTCGCCTTGACGGCGCTGGCAGGCATCGCGGCGGCCGAGCGGGCGTCGGCGCAAGACCGCCGCCAGAACGCATCCGGCGAATTCGATTTTTACGTATTGTCGCTGTCGTGGTCGCCCTCGTTCTGCGAGGAGGCCTCGGAGCGCGGCAGTAGCGGCCGTTCCCAGGTCCAGTGCGGCGGGCGGCCTTTTTCCTTTGTGGTTCACGGCCTGTGGCCGCAATACGAGCAAGGCTTTCCGGAGTATTGTCAGCGGCCGTCGCCGCGGCTCGATCGCAATATCGTGTCGTCGATGCTGGATCTGATGCCGGCGCCCGGGCTGATCTTCAATGAGTGGGACAAGCACGGCACCTGCTCGGGACTGGGCGCGCGGGCCTATTTCGAGACCATCCGCAAGGCGCGCGCGGCGGTGAAAATTCCCGAGGAATTTCTGCAATTGTCCGAGCCAAAGACCATTGCGCCCGCCGCCATCGACGACGCCTTCATCAAGGCCAATCCGGGCCTGCCCCCCACAGCGATCGCGGTGACCTGCAACAAAGCGCGGCTCAGCGAGGTGCGGATCTGCCTGAGCAAGGATCTGCAATTCCGTCCCTGTGAGGAAATCGAAGGCCGCACCTGCCGGCGCGACGAAGTGGTGATGCCGCCGGTCCGGGGCGGCTGATTTGCCGCCGTCAGCCCGGCCATAACGAGCAGAAGACGCGCGCGTCTTCTCCAAACGGGGTCGTCAACTTTCCCCATGAACTACCGTCACGCCTTTCACGCCGGCGGCTTTGCCGACGTCATCAAGCACATCGTGCTGGTGCGCATCCTGACCTATCTGCAGGAAAAGCCGGCCGCCTTTCGGGTCATCGACACCCACGCCGGCGCAGGGATCTACGATCTCACCGGCGATGAAGCCCACCGCGGCGGCGAATGGCTGACCGGCATTGCGCGGGTGATGCAGGCGCGGTTCTCGGAAGCCACAGGGCTACTGCTCAAGCCCTATCTCGACATCGTCAGAGCCTTCAATCCGCAGCGCGAGCTTGCTTCCTACCCCGGATCGCCGCTGATCGCCCGCGCGCTGCTGCGTCCGCAGGATCGCCTGACCGCATGCGAGGTCGAACCGAATGCGCGCAAGCGCCTGATCGAGGCGCTGCGCCGCGACCGCCAGGCCCGCGTGGTCGACCTCGACGGCTGGATCGCGTTGCCGGCCTTCGTACCGCCTGGGGAGCGCCGCGGCCTGGTCCTGATCGATCCGCCTTACGAGCAGACAGACGAATTCGACCGGATGGCCGCGGGCTTTGCCGAGGCTTTCGCCAAATGGCCCAGCGGCAGCTACCTGCTTTGGTATCCAGTGAAAAGCCGGCGCATCACCGACAGCCTGGCGCGGCAGGTAGCGGCCGCGGTCGAGGCCGGCCCGTCGCCGGGAAAATGCCTGCGTCTGGAGTTCAGCGTCGCGCCGCAGATATCGGAGCCCGCCCTCGTCTCGGCAGGCCTGCTGATCGTCAATCCGCCGTGGACCTTGGCGGGTGAACTGCGGGCCGTTCTCGCCGAGCTCGAAAAGCCGCTCGGCCAGGGCGGCGCCGGCCGCTTCAGGCTGGAGACGCCGAAACCCTGAAGGCCGGCCGCCAGGGTTTCCGAGCGCGACGAAAAGTCAGTTCAGGACCGTAGGCAATTTGCCGGGAACCGTATTATGCTTGAAGCTTCGCGCAGCGGCGGAGCAGCACGGCGTAGGAGTTTCCCGATGGCCATGACTGGCACGGTCAAGTTCTTCAATGGAGAACGTGGCTATGGCTTCATCAAGCCCGATGACGGCGGCCGCGATGTGTTCGTTCACATTACCGCGGTGGAGCGGGCCGGATTGAAGGATCTGACCGAAGGACAGCGCATCACATTCGAGGTCGAACCGGACAAGAAGGGCAAAGGCCCCAAGGCGGTTAATCTGGTGATTTCATCCTGAAAGCATGCGGGCCAAAAAAATCCCGGCCGCAATGCGGCCGGGAGGTCAGTGTTCGATAAGTTTCTTCTTGCTCGATCGTGATCCGATTAGACTGCATCGGATCATGATCTCATCTCTTTAATTGAGCATGATCTTTTCGGAAGACCGGTCCCCACTTTTCCAGATCATGCTTTATCAGAAGTGATAGTTGACGCCGGCGCGCACCACACCGAATTGGATGCCGTTCGACGCACCCGTGATGGTGAAGGGGGAGTTGGCGAGATCGACGTAGAGATATTCGACCTTGGCGCTCCAGTTCGGGAGCAGGCCGAATTCGACGCCGACGCCCAAGGTCCAGCCCGCGGTGGTATGGGATTCCGACAGGCCGAAGGTCTCGCCCAGCAATTCGCCGAACGCCAGGCCGCCGGTGCCGTAGAACAGGACATTGTTGACGGCGTAGCCGGCCCGGCCGCGCACGGTGCCGAACCAGGGATTGGAAAATTTCCAGGGCGCGAAGGTATCGTTGGCGCCGGTCGCCTGGATGTCGCCTTCGACGCCGAACACAATCGGACCTGTCTGCCAGTTATAGCCGCCCTGGACGCCGCCCGAAAAACCCGACGGCTTGGTCGGATTGTTGTCGACCGTGCCCCAGGCATAGCCGAGATTGCCGCCGAGATAGGGGCCGGCCCAGCTATAGGCATTGAGCGGCTGATTGACGGTGTAGGGCGCGCGCGAGCCATAAGGAAGATCGGCCGCATGCGCCGATACCATCCAGCCTGCGGCGATCCCCGCCGCTGCGCCGGCAACGAACCTGTTCATCTCGCACTCTCCTGCCGCGACTGCCGCAACCGTTTGGCTGGTACGGCGCAAAGGTCGCGCCTGACCACCGGCATGGTTGAGGGAATTCCGCTTTTAACGATAAGATTTATCGAGACTTTTAGGTTAAGGGCTTGTTAAGGCCTGCCGCCTGCCGCGGGTTAGTCTTAAGAAAGCGTTAGCGCGGGAGTGCGGCGCGTTGCGGCGACGCCACGCTGGGCCGAGGCCGCCGCGCTGGCGATGCGCGGTGCCGGCGCTTAAGTTCAGTCCGATGGATCAAGATTCGACCGACAGTCCGAAGGCATCCGGTCCGCGCAAGGCGCGGCGCGGTTCCGAACCGGCGCCCGACCGGCCGGATCCGCCGCCGCAGGACCTCACCCCCGGCGATATCGACCCTGCCACGTCCGGCGCCTGGGAGGATGACGAGCCGCGTCTGCCGGAAGCGGCGGAGGAACCCAGCGAGGCGGTGGCCGAAGGCCGGCTGGCGGCCGGCCATGCCGCGATCGATAGTGCGGTGCGCCACGCCCCGACCTCGCCCGGCGTTTATCGCATGCTGAATGCGGCCAGCGACGTGCTCTATGTCGGCAAGGCCAAGAATGTCCGCAAGCGGCTCGCCTCTTACGCCCGCACCAGCGCGCTGCAGCCGGCCCGCATCCTGCGCATGATCGCCGCTACCGTGACGGTCGAGATCATCTCCACCTCGACCGAGACCGAAGCGCTGTTGCTTGAGGCCAACCTGATCAAGCAATTGCGTCCGCGCTTCAATGTCCAGTTGCGCGACGACAAGTCCTTTCCCTATATCCTGATCACGGGCGATCACTGGGCGCCGCAAATTCTCAAACATCGCGGGGCGCAAACGCGGCCGGGACAATATTTCGGACCGTTCGCCTCGGCGGGCGCGGTCAATCGCACCATCACGGCGCTGCAGCGCGCCTTTCTGGTGCGTTCCTGCACCGATGGTTTTTTTGAAAGCCGCACACGGCCCTGCCTGCTTTATCAAATCCGGCGCTGCTCGGGGCCTTGCACCGGCGAGATCGATTTTCCGGGCTATACCGAACTGGTGCGGGAGGCCAAGGATTTCCTTTCCGGCCGCAGCCGCCTCGTCAAGCAGGAGCTGGCCGGCGAAATGGAAAAGGCCGCCGCCGAACTCGCGTTCGAAACGGCGGCGCTTTACCGCGACCGCCTCGCGGCACTGTCGGCGATCCAGTCGCAGCAGGGCATCAATCCGCGCACCGTGGAGGAAGCCGACGTGTTCGCCATCCATCAGGAGGCCGGCTATTCCTGCGTCGAGGTGTTTTTCTTCCGCACCGGACAGAACTGGGGCAACCGCGCCTATTTTCCGCGCGCGGAAAAATCTTTCACCCCGGAAGAGGTGCTGGGCTCGTTCCTGGCGCAGTTCTACGACGACAAACCGCCGCCGCGACTGATCCTGCTGTCGCACCCAATCGAGGAATGCGAGCTGCTCGCGGACGCGCTCGCCATCAAGGCCGGCTACAAGGTGGAAGTTTCCACGCCCCGGCGCGGCGAGAAGAAGGAACTGATCGCGCACGCGCTCACCAATGCGCGCGAGGCGCTGGGTCGCAAGCTGGCCGAGACCGCGACCCAGGGCCGGCTGCTGCAGGGGCTTTCCGCCACGCTCGGGCTGCCGCATCCGCCGCGGCGGATCGAGGTCTACGACAACAGCCACATCCAGGGCAGCAACGCGGTCGGCGCCATGATCGTGGCGGGGCCGGACGGTTTCATCAAGAACCAGTACCGCAAGTTCAACATCCGCTCCGAAGGCCTGACGCCGGGCGACGATTACGCCATGATGCGCGAGGTGCTGCAGCGGCGCTTCAAGCGGCTGTTGACACCGGCCGTGGAAGGCGATGCCGCCAAAACCAGGCCGGATGATGATTCCTTTCCGCAATGGCCCGACCTTGTCATCATCGATGGCGGCCGCGGACAGTTGAATGCGGCCAGGGAGATTTTCGCGGGGTTTTCATTGACCGGGGTCACGCTGCTGGCCGTGGCAAAGGGGCCGGACCGCGACGCCGGCCGCGAAACCCTGTTCATGCCGGACCGCGAGCCGCTCAAGCTGGAGCCGCGCGACCCTGTCCTCTACTTCATTCAACGGCTGCGCGACGAGGCGCACCGCTTCGTGATCGGTTCGCACCGCAAGTTGCGCAAAAAGGATATTCGCGAGGCGGGATTGCAGGAGATTCCCGGCATCGGACCGTCACGCAAACGTGCCTTGCTGCATCATTTCGGAACATTGAAGGAGATCGAGCGGGCGTCGATTGCCGATCTCGGCAAGGTTCCAGGCGTCAGTGCGGAAAGCGCACGCAAGATTTTCGAGTTTTTCCACGCCCAGCCGGGTTAAGGATAGGTTCCCGAATCATATTGCCCGCTGCCTCAGACAGTTGATGTGGCTCCACGGTTGACCTTGGTGCTTGAGCGGTATTGGTAAGACGGATGAACATCGCGACAACCAGAGCGGCGGCGAAGAGCTCGCTGTCGCTGCCGAACATCCTGACTTATGCCAGGATCGCCGCCATCCCGGTGGTGGTCGGCTGCGTTTTTGCGCAATCCATCATGGACGGCCCGTTGTGGCTGCGCTGGGTGGCGCTGGCGGTGTTCATCGCCGCCGGAGTGACCGATTATCTCGATGGCTATTACGCGCGAATCTGGGACCAGCAGTCGGCGTTCGGCCGGATGCTGGATCCGATCGCCGACAAGCTCCTGGTCGCATCCTGCCTCTTGATGCTGGCGGCCGACAACAGCATTCATGGCTGGACGCTATGGGCAGCCATCGTGATCCTGTGCCGGGAAATCCTGGTCTCGGGCCTGCGCGAATATCTGGCAGGATTGCGGGTCAGCGTGCCCGTTACCAAACTCGCAAAATGGAAGACGACGATCCAGCTGGTCGCGATCGGCTTTCTGATCGCCGGCGAGGCGGGCGAAGAGATATTGCCCGCCACCACCCTGATCGGCATCATCTTGTTGTGGATGTCGGCGATATTCACCATCTACACCGGCTGGGACTATTTCCGTGCCGGCATTCATCACCTCATCAAGGAGGATGAGGCATGAAGATCAAGTACTTCGCCTGGGTGCGGGAGCGGGTCGGCACATCGGAGGAAACCATCGAGCCGCCGGCTGATGTCAAGACCGTGGCCGATCTGATGGCCTGGCTGGCCAAGCGCAGCGAGGCCTACGCCCATGCCTTCGAGACGCCCCGGGTGATCCGGGCCGCGATCGACCACGCCCACGTCAAATCAGATACCATGATAGCCGGCGCCCACGAGATTGCCTTCTTCCCGCCGATGACCGGCGGCTGACGGGTCGATGCGATGATACCGATTGATTCAGTCGTAGGGTGGGCAAAGCCAACGAGACGCGCGAAGGCGCGGGTCGACGGCGTGCCCACCATCTTCTTCGCCTCCGTAGATGGTGGGCACGGCGCAAAGGGCGCCTTTGCCCACCCTACGCTTTCTGTCGTCGGGCGCGCGTTCGCGGCCCGTTGGCGATGACCCGATGAGCGCAGACGTGACCATCCGCATCCAAGAGGCCGATTTCGACATCGCGCGCGAAATCGCTGGCCTCACCAAGGGCCGCACCGATATCGGCGCTGTCGTCAGCTTCAGCGGCATTTGCCGGGGGAGCGAAAGCGGCGAGCGTATTGCGGCGTTGACGCTCGAACACTATCCGGGAATGGCAGAGGCTGAAATCGCGCGCCATGCCGCGGCCGCGATGGCGCGCTGGCCCTTGACAGGACTGTCGGTCATCCATCGCGTCGGCCGCATCACCCCCGGCGAAAATATCGTGCTGGTGCTGACGGCATCGCAGCACCGGCAGGCGGCCTTTCAGGCCGCGGAGTTCCTGATGGATTATCTGAAGGCCAACGCCCCGTTCTGGAAGCGCGAGGAAAGCGCCGATGGGACGGGCTGGGTCGAGGCCCGCGCGCACGATGACGCCGCCGCCGCGCGCTGGACCAAATCCTGATGGCCAAGCGCGCGCAAGCCGGCGCGGGGCGCGGCCGCGCGGCGCCGCAATTTCCGCAAGTGAAATCCACCGAGCTGCAAACGCTGCTCGATTTCGTCCGCTATGCGGTCAGCCGCTTCATCGCGGCCGGCCTCGTGTTCGCCCACGGCACCACCGATCCCGTCGCCGAGGCGGCCTTCCTGGTCTGCGAGACCCTGCATCTTCACCCCGACCAGTTCGAGATGTTCGCGACCGCAAGGGTCACCGCGCCGGAGGCCAAAGCAATTCTCGATGTGATTGCGCGCCGCGCCGTGAGCCGGAAACCCGCCGCCTATCTGGTCAACAAGATCTACCTGCGCGGCTTGCCCTTCTATATCGATGAGCGCGCGATCGTACCGCGCTCCTTCATCGGCGAATTGCTCGACTCCCATTTTGGCGGCGCCGATGACGAGGCTGAGGGCGCGCTGATCGAGGATTCCGCTGAAGTGGCTGATGTGCTCGACCTTTGCACCGGCTCGGGGTGCCTCGCCGTCCTCGCCAGCCAGAAATTTCCCAATGCGAAAATAGATGCGGTGGACATTTCCAAGGGCGCCCTCGAAGTGGCCGCCCGTAACGTCGCCGACTACGGACTTGAAGACCGGGTGACGCTCTATCGCGGCGACCTGTTCCAGCCCCTGGGCCACCGGCAATACGACCTGATTATCGCCAATCCGCCCTATGTCGATGCGCAGGGCATGGCGGCGCTGCCGCGCGAATGCCGCGCCGAGCCCAAGCTCGCCTTTGATGGCGGCGCCGACGGGCTCGCCATCGTCAGGCGCATTTTGAATGAGGCGGGGCGGCACCTGACGCCACAGGGAGGGTTGCTGTGCGAGATCGGCCGTGGCCGCGACCGGCTCGAAGCCGAATGGCCGCAGCTGCCGTTATGGTGGCTGGACACGGAAGCCTCCGATGGCGAGGTGTTCTGGATCGGCGCCGCCGATCTCGCGAATTCCGCCGCTGCGGCTGCAAAGGAGCCTTAAGGCTCAAGTTTCCCAAAACCACCCGAGACGGCGGAAATAGAGCGGGTCATGGCCTTTCCCTACCGCAACTGATAGTTTGCGACAAAGCCGACACGCCCCGAAATCTTCAAGAGGCCCTCATGCTGGACAAAAGCCCACGCCCCACAACCGTCAATGTGCCCAACGACCTTGCGGCGCACTGGATGCCGTTCACCGCCAACCGGGCCTTCAAAAAGGCGCCGCGGCTGCTCGCCGGCGCTAAAGACATGTACTATTTTACCGTCGACGGCCGCAAGATCATCGATGCCGCGTCGGGCATGTGGTGCACCAATGCAGGTCACGGCCGCACCCAGATATCGGCTGCGATCGCCAAGCAGGCCGAGACCCTGGATTATGCCCCGCCGTTCCAGTTCGGCATCCCCCAGGCCTTCGAGCTCGCCAGCCGGATTGCCGATCTGGCGCCCGAAGGCCTCGATCACGTTTTCTTCTGCAACTCCGGATCGGAGGCTGCCGATACCGCGCTCAAGATCGCGCTGGCCTATCATCAAACCCAGGGCCATGGCACGCGGACCCGCCTGATCGGCCGCGAGCGCGGTTATCATGGCGTCGGCTTTGGCGGCACGGCGGTGGGCGGCATCGTGGGTAACCGCAGGATGTTCGGAACGCTTTTGGCCGGCGTCGACCATCTTCCCCACACCTATGACCGCGACAAGCAAGCCTTCACCAAGGGCGAGCCGGAATATGGCGCGCATTTCGCCGACGAACTGGAGCGGCTGGTCAATCTGCATGGCGCCTCCACCATGGCCGCCGTCATCGTCGAACCGATGGCGGGATCGACCGGCGTATTGCCGCCGCCCAAGGGCTATCTCAAGCGGCTGCGCGAGATCACCCAGAAACACGGCATTCTCCTGATTTTCGACGAAGTCATCACCGGCTTCGGCCGGCTCGGTTTTGCCTTCGCCGCGGAACGCTACGGCGTACTGCCGGACATGCTCACCTTTGCCAAGGGCGTCACCAACGGCGCGGCGCCGATGGGCGGCGTGCTGGTGCGCGACACCATCCACGACGCCTTCATGAGCGGTCCGGAGCACATCGTGGAGCTTGCCCACGGCTATACCTATTCGGCGCATCCCTTGGCCTGCGCCGCCGCGCTGGCGACGCTCGACATCTACCGCGACGAAAAACTTTTCGAGCGCGCCAAGAGCCTGGAGCCGAAATTCGCCGACGCGGTGATGTCGCTGCGAGGCGAGCCGAATGTGCTGGATATCCGCACCGTCGGGCTGACGGCGGGCATCGATCTCGCACCGCGCCCGGAGCTGCCCGGCAAGCGCGGCTTCGACAGTCTGAACAGCGCGTTCCACGACAACGACCTGATGCTCCGCATTGCCGGCGACACGCTGGCGCTGACGCCGCCCTTGATCATCAGCGAAGACCAGATCGGCGAGATCGTCGAGAAGGTCGCCAAGGTGATCCGCGCGGTGGCGTAACGGTCTGCTTGCTCGCCTCTCGCCGCCAGGGCCTCGGTTCTGATCGCATCAGAACCGAGGCCCTCAGGCTACGGGCATTGGCCTCTCACTCCCTCTCCCGCTCTTCGCGGGGGAGGGTGGGGTGGGGGCGCAGCATCGGCGGTGTTGGTTACGTGTGGCCGCGATACCCGATCGATGGATTTTCGCCCGGAGCTTCCCCCACCCCGACCCTCCCCCGCGAAGAGCGAGAGAGGGAGCGCAGCATCGCAAGCGTCGATATGATCAGAACTTCGGAAGCGCTGGGCTAGCCAAGCTGCGCCCGCGCGCCGCGATGGCCGACGAGTTATACAAGCAGTTCCGGCGTGCCCGAAGAACACTGGCTTTTCGAATCAACAATAATGCTAAGCTTGCCGCACTTCAGGGGATACAATAGGCTCATGCTGTAACTCCCAGAAGACCGGCATTTAAGGGCGTTGCGCGCAACATGATCCGTATTTCAACGATTTTCATCGCCATATGCATGGTGTTGGTCGCAGCGTCACTCGGCCTGATGCTTTATTCGGTGGCCGGCATCAACGGCACGGCATCCGCGATCGCGGCGCTCACCGCGCTGACCTTCCTCGTTCTCTACAACGCGGTGTCGATGCGGCTGCGCGACCGCAGCGACGTCGGGGGCCAGATCGCGGATTTGTCGCGCGGCACCGCCGACCTCGCGCGCCAGATCGCCGAATTCGGGCGCCGCCTCGCCGCGATCGAGGCCCGGGTGGCATCGGTAAACTCGGCGGGCGCCGACCGCATTCAGACGGTGGTCGGCGAAATCAACGAACTGGGCGCAATGGTCAGGCAGCTTGCGGTCTCGGTCGCCCAGCATGACGACATGCTGGCTTCGGCCGCGGCCGACGCCGCCGCGGCGCAGGCCGTCGCAGCGAACAAGGATGCGCAGAAAGAGCCGACGCTCGCCGCCGACGACCGGGGCCTCGCGGCGGCGCCGGCCGCCCCCGCCGCCGTGAGCGGCGCGGCCGCGCCCTCCCGCAGCCAGTCGCAGATTTTAAGTGCGGTCAGAAGCGCGGTCGACGAGAACCGGATCGATATCTATCTGCAGCCGATGGTGAGCTTGCCGCAGCGCAAGGTGCGATTCTACGAGGCGGTGACGCGGCTGCGCGACGAAAAGGATCAGATGCTCGCCGCCGACGATTTTATCGGCGTCGCTGAAGCTGCCGGGCTGATCGGGCGGATCGATCACATGGTGATGCTCCGGTGCGTGCAGGTGCTGCGCCGGCTGATGGTGCGCAACAAGGACGTCGGCGTGTTCTGCAACGTCGCCGCCGCGACTCTCGGCAATTCCACGACGTTCGGGCAATGCCTCGATTTCCTCGAAGCCAACCGCGCGCTGGCGCCGTCTTTCGTGCTCGAATTCAAGCAGGCGACGTTTCGCAATCTGGGCCCGGTCGAAACCGAGAATCTCGCGGCATTGGCGCAGCGCGGCTACCATTTCTCCATCGATCACGTCACCGATCTGCGGATCGAACCGCGCGAGCTGGCCGACCGCGGCGTCCGCTTCATCAAGGTGCCGGCTGCGCTCTTGCTCGATCAAAAGCAGACTTCGACGTCCGATATACATCCCTCCGATCTTTCGGATCTGCTCGGTCGCTTCGGCATCGACCTGATCGCCGAGCGGATCGAAGGCGAACGTGCGGTGGTCGATCTGCTCGACTATGACGTGCGCTTCGGGCAGGGATTCCTGTTTGCTCCCCCCCGGCCGTTGCGGCCCGAAGGCGCATCTGCTACCGGCGGAGCAGCTTCGAACAGGGCGCAGGAATCCAATGGCTCCGCTAAAAATGCTGCCGTCGAGGGAGTGGCCGCCGCACCCCCGCGGACGACCGGCAACGCCGCGCTGGCGCGACGCGCTGCCGGCCCCGGCTGACCGGCATTTGAGTTGAGATCATCATGACCGCGCTCCGCTTTGTCGACAGGCTGAGCGACCTCGTTGCTGAGGTCGAGGTCGTGCTCAGCGATATCTGGGGCGTGGTCCACAATGGTCTCGAGGCATTCCCCGAAGCCTGCGAGGCGCTGCACCGCTTTCGCAGCCGCGGCGGCACCGTGATCCTAATTACCAACGCGCCGCGGCCCGCGGATTCCGTGCAGCGGCAATTGCGCAAGCTCGGCGTGGCCGACGACACCTATGATGCCATCGTCAGCTCGGGCGATCTGACCCGGCATTTCGTCGCCGACCATCCCGGGCGCAAGATGTTCTGGATCGGCCCGGAGCGCGACAGTTCAATCCATCGCGGGCTGGATCCGGTGCTGGCGCCGCTGGAGCAGGCCGATTACATCGTCTGCACCGGCCTGTTCGACGATGAAACCGAATCGGCTGAGGATTACCGGCAGATGATGCTGCAGGCGCGCGAGCGCCGGCTGATGCTGGTGTGCGCCAATCCCGACATTGTCGTCGAGCGCGGCGATCGCCTGATCTACTGCGCCGGTGCCATCGCCGAACTCTACCGCGAACTCGGCGGCGAAGTGATCTTTTACGGCAAGCCGCACCGGCCGATCTACGAGCGCGCCATGGAGCTCGCCGCCAAGCGTCACGGCCATGCGATCGCGCTCGACCGCGTGCTCGCGATCGGCGATTCCGTGCGGACGGATCTGGCGGGCGCGCACGGCTTCGGGATTGACTGCCTGTTCGTGACACGGGGCATCCATGCCGAGGACTTCGAAGGCATCGATCAGTTCGACCCCGCCTCGGTGAAGGAGTTGTTCGGCCATCCGCCGCGGGCGCTGACGCGGGAGCTGAGGTGGTAGGGGCTTACGTCATCACCAGGTCAGGAAATACCGCCTCGATCTTGGTCTTCAGCGTGGCGGCATTGAACGGCTTGACGATATAGTTGCTGACGCCCGCCTTCTTGGCGGCGATCACGTTTTCGGTCTTGGATTCCGCTGTGATCATGATGAACGGCGTGGTGGCCAGATTGGGATCGGCACGTACCTCCCGGAGCAGGTCATAGCCGGTCATCGGCTCCATGTTCCAGTCCGAGATCACCAGCCCGTATTTCTTGCCGCGCATCTTGTTGAGCGCCGCCGAGCCATCGCTGGCGTCGTCGATATTCTCGAAGCCAAGCTGCTTCAGAAGATTTCGGATGATGCGGATCATGGTGTTGTAGTCGTCCACCACCAGTACCGACATCGATCTGTCAACCGCCATCTTGTATCCCCCGCACGCTACCTGTCGCCGCAAATCATCAACGGACCCGCAAAACCGAAAATTCCCCGCCGTCGGTCCCCAGAACTAGCACCAGCCGTTAAACAGCCCGTTAATCGCCGGCGTTGCGGAAAGAATCGACCGGTGGCCCGCAAGCGAGCCGGTTCGGACCCGCTTGACTTCGGAGGGTCCGCCAAGTCACGGTCCCGCCCCGTCCCAAACCCGAGCGTTCTTGAAGAATTCCTGGAATGACGTCTGGCTTTACCATTATCCGCGATGCCACGCCTGCGGTCGCGATCCCCAGGGGAGCGGTGGTGGCCATGGGTAATTTCGATGGCGTCCACCTCGGCCACCGCGCGGTCATTGCCGCCGCCCTGGAGATGGGGCGCGCCCATGGCCGGCCGGCGCTGGCGTTGACGTTCGAACCGCACCCGCGCCGCTTTTTCAGCCCGAACACCCCCCAGTTCAGGCTCACCGACGAGACCGCAAAACTGCGGCTTCTGGCCGGAACCGGGCTTGCGGGCGCGGTCGTGATGAGCTTCGACAAGGCGCGCGCCGGGACATCGGCGCAGGATTTCATTCGCCATGACCTGATCGGGCGGCTCGGGATCAGCGGTATCGCGGTCGGCTACGATTTTCATTTCGGCAAGGGGCGCGTGGGCTCGCCGAGCCTTTTGGTCAGCGAAGCACCCCGGCTCGGTATCGAAGTCGACGTCCAGCCCCACGTCGATATCGAGGAACGGCCGGTTTCCTCCAGCGCGATCCGCATGGCGCTGGCGGAAGGCCAGATCGAGGACGCGACCGCCATGCTCGGCGGCCCGTGGTTCGTGGCAGGCCTGGTCATCCATGGCGAGAAACGCGGCCGCGATCTCGGCTATCCCACAGCCAACATCCGTCTCGACAGCCATTGCGGCCTCAGGCACGGCATTTACGCGGTGCGGGTCGGCCGCGGCGAGGGCAAGGACCAAGGCAAGGAGCAACTGCGCTTCGACGGCGTCGCGAGCTTCGGCCGCCGCCCCACCTTCGACAATGGCGCGCCGCTGCTTGAAGTGTTCCTGTTCGATTTCAAGGGCGATCTCTATGGCACCGCCCTCGATGTCGCCTTCATCGGCTTCATCCGCGAGGAATTGAAATTCGACAGCGTGGCAGCGCTGGTACGGCAAATGGATGACGACTCGGCCCGCGCCCGCGCCATGCTGGCGGCCGCGCCCGGGGCGTTCCCGGAACTAGGCATCGTGGGCTGAAAATTTCCGCTCACCCGCCAGAGCTCCATGTGGCGGGCTCAGGAAAAAATTCCGTGATCAATCCGTTCGAGCAGTTCGCGAAGGACAGCGGCGCCGAGTTCGTCCTTCAGAAGATCGACGGGTCGTTGGCCTGATAAGGATACATTCGGCCGGTGCAGCCAAGCCTCCGCTTTTTCTTCCGCGCCAAAAACCCGGTCGGCGAGAGTTTTGATTTCGAGCGTCCTGAAGAGGCTATCGGATTGGCGTGATACACCGGTGGCATCTTCCGGCTTATCGAGTCTTCTGATAAGTTCCGCGAAACTGTCTGGAACACCTGACCTGACGACGTCGTCGTACATCGCACGGAGCTGCAGTCCGATCCTCGACTGCAATTCGGAGTCCCCCCCGCCTTGTCGGCGGAGCTCCTTAAACCTCTCGTAGGTCTCCGCCAGCGGCCTGACACCCCTGAATTTCTCTCCATCAATCAATAGATTAGTATCTTTGAAGGAATCCGCAACAGCGCGGTTTCCGGCCCAAGGTGGGTCCCTTCGTCAGGGCTTTGCGATTCCCCGCCCGGCTGCTATGGAAGCCGCATGTTTGCGCGGCGCACCATCGGAATTAGCGGCCCGGCTTCCGCCTGAGTTTCGGCTCGGCGCAAGACCGGGAATTCACCCGCGAATCAATCGCCTCTCAGCGCCCTTTGAGCCAACCAGAGCCTCCATGTCCGAAAAGCCGCAAAAATCCGACGCCAAAGACTATTCCAGGACCCTGTTCCTGCCGCAGACGGAATTCCCGATGCGCGCCGGCCTGCCGCAGCGCGAGCCGGAAATCCTCAAACATTGGAACGAGATCGGCCTTTATGCCAAACTACGCGAGAGCGCCAAGGGCCGCGCCAAATTCGTGCTGCATGACGGCCCGCCCTACGCCAATGGCAACATCCATATCGGGCACGCGCTGAACAAGATCCTCAAGGACGTGGTGACCAAGAGCCAGCAGATGCTGGGCTTCGATTCCAACTACGTGCCGGGCTGGGACTGCCATGGCCTGCCGATCGAATGGAAGATCGAGGAGGAGAACTACCGCTCCAAGGGCAGGCCAAAGCCGGATTTCCGGGATTCGGCGGCCATGGTCGCGTTCCGGAAAGAGTGCCGCGCCTATGCCGGACACTGGCTCAACGTGCAGCGCGAGGAATTCAAGCGGCTCGGCATCATCGGCGACTGGGATCACCCCTACGCCACCATGGACTATTTCGCCGAAGCCCAGATCGCGCGCGAGCAGATGAAGTTCGCCGCCAACGGCACGCTCTACCGCGGCTCCAAGCCGGTGATGTGGAGCGTGGTGGAAAAAACCGCGCTGGCCGAAGCCGAGGTCGAGTACGAGGATTTTACCAGCGATACGGTGTGGGTGAAGTTTCCGATCACCGAGATTGAGCCGAAGGCTCGGTTCGAAAACGAAGATGTCTATGAATGGGATCGCATTTGGAAAAAGACTTCCGTCGTGATTTGGACCACAACGCCTTGGACGCTGCCCGGCAATCGCGCGATCAGTTTCTCGTCGAAAATCAAATACGGCCTATACAAGGTCAATAATTCCCCCGAAGGCAACTGGGCAAAGGCCGGTGAGTACTACGTCATCGCAACGACGTTAGCGGCAGAGGTATTTCGAGCCGCAAAAATTGCCGCTGATGGCTATGAACTCAAACGGGAATTGTCTGGCTCCGATCTAGCCGGGGCGACTTGCAAGCATCCGCTTGCGGGCTTCGCCGGTGGCTACGAATTCGTCGTCCCCCTGCTCGATGGCGATCACGTCACCGACGACATCGGCACCGGTTTCGTGCACACCGCGCCCGGCCACGGCCGCGAGGATTTTGACGTCTGGATGGCGAATGCTCCACTTCTTGCGGCGCGGGGCATCTCCACCACCATCCCCTACACCGTCGACGAGAACGGCGCCTTCACCGATGCAGCACCCGGTTTTGTCGGAAAACGCGTCATCAACGACAAGGGCGAGAAGGGCGACGCCAACGAGGCCGTGATCAAGGCATTGATCGAGGCCGGCATGCTCTTGGCGCGTGGCCGGCTCAAGCATCAGTACCCGCACTCCTGGCGCTCGAAGAAGCCGGTGATCTTCCGCAACACCCCGCAATGGTTCATCGCCATGGACAAGGCGATCGCGGATGACGGCAAGGCCAAACCCGGCGACACCTTGCGCGCCCGCGCGCTGCATGCGATTTCGGTCACCCAATGGGTGCCGTTATCGGGCCAGAACCGCATCAACGGCATGATCGAGTCCAAGCCCGACTGGGTGCTGTCGCGGCAGCGCGCCTGGGGCGTGCCGATCGCGGTGTTCGTGCGCGAAATGGGCGATGGGTCGGCCGAAATCCTGCAGGACGAGGCCGTCAACGCGCGCATCGCGGCAGCCTTCGAGCAGGAAGGATCCGACGCCTGGTACATGGACGGCGCCCGCGAACGCTTCCTCGGCTCGCTCGCCAATGAAGCATGGAAGAAGGTCGACGACATCTGCGACGTCTGGTTCGATTCCGGCTCGACGCATGCTTTCGTGCTGGAAGATCCCGTGCACTTTCCGGGACTCGCCGGCATCCGGCGCAAGGTCGATGGCGGCGATGACACCGTGATGTATCTGGAAGGGAGCGACCAGCACCGCGGCTGGTTCCAGTCATCGCTTTTGGAAAGCTGCGGCACCCGCGGCCGCGCGCCGTTCGACATCGTGCTCACCCACGGCTTCACGCTCGACGAAAACGGCCGCAAGATGTCGAAATCGATCGGCAATACGGTCGAGCCGCAGAAGGTGATCGCCCAATCCGGCGCCGACATCCTGCGGCTGTGGGTCTGCGCCACCGATTACGCCGACGACCAGCGCATCGGTCCGGAAATCCTCAAAAACACCATCGAGACCTACCGCAAGCTGCGCAACTCGATGCGCTGGATGCTCGGCACGCTGCACCACTTCAAACGCGGCGAGGCGGTCGCGCCTGCCGACATGCCCGAACTGGAGCGGCTGATGCTGCATGAACTCGCCGGCCAGGCGGCCATCGTGCGCAAGGCCTATGCCGAGTTCGACTACAAGACCGTGATCGCGAGCCTGTCGGCCTTCATGAACAGCGAATTGTCGGCGTTCTATTTCGACATCCGCAAGGACGCCCTGTATTGCGACCCGCCATCGTCGCTGGCGCGCAAGGCCGCGCTCACCACGATCGATATCGTTTGCGATGCGATCCTGCGCTGGTTCGCGCCGGTCCTGAGCTTTACCTGCGACGAAGCCTGGCGTCTCTTCAGACCCGATGCCGAGCCATCGGTGCATCTGACGCTGCTTCCCGAGGGTCTAGAAAGCTATCGCGACGAAAAACTGGCCGCGAAATGGGACATCGTCAGGAACGTCCGCCGCGTCGTCACCGGCGCGCTGGAAGTCGAACGCGCCGCCAAGCGCATCGGCTCCTCGCTGGAAGCCTCGCCCCTGGTCTACGTCTCCGATCCCCAGATTTTTGCTACCCTGTTCGATATCGATCTGGCCGAGGTCTGCATTACCTCGAATGCCCAGGCCAGCAATGAGGACGCCCCAGCCGGTGCGTTCCGGTTGAACGAGGTGCCAGGCGTCGCTGTCGTCGTCGAGAAGGCCCGGGGGGTAAAATGCGCGCGCTCGTGGAAGATCCTGCCCGATGTCGGCAGCGACGCCTGTTATCCCGACGTGTCGGCGCGTGATGCCAAGGCGCTGCGCGAGTGGAAGGCGCTGGGGGTGGTTGTTTGATCTCTCGGCTGCGCCCCGGCGTCATCGCCGCTCTCGCTGCGCTTGCGGTCGATCAGGCCTCGAAGCTGTGGCTGCTGTTCGTGTTCGATATCCGCCGCCTTGGCGCGGTCAGGGTCACGCCGTTCTTTGATCTGGTGCTGGCGATGAACACGGGGATCAGCTACGGCTGGTTCCAGAATGAAAGCGCGGCCGGCCAGGCTATCCTGCTCGCGGTCAAGGCGATCGCGGTGGTTGTGCTTTCGATCTGGATGGCGCGGTCGCGCACCCTGATCGCCAGGCTGGCGCTGGGGCTGATCATCGGCGGCGCCGTCGGCAACGCCATCGACCGCTTCGCCTATGGCGCGGTGGTCGATTTCGCCCTGTTTCACGTCCAGATCGGCGGAAATACCTTCAATTGGTACGTCTTCAACCTTGCCGACGTCGCCATCGTTGCCGGGGTAGCAGCGCTGCTGTATGATTCCTTCCAGGGGGTACCCGCCGTAAAAGCGCCCTGATCCCGGCTGATAGGAACCTCAGAGCTTAACTCTGCTCGAGGATTCGCAAGTCGCGCCTTGAAGCGGCGGACGCCAGCGGAAGAGTAAGCGGAAGAGTCATTGAGACTTGTTGAACAGGAATAGTACCATGCGCAGGACCGAAGTCCGCGGTAGGTTTGTGCAGAACTGGCCGGCAGCGACGTCCCGCGCGCTGCGGCTTTTGACCGTAGCTGTGGGGGTTGGGCTGGTGATGACGGCCGGAGCCGCCCGCGCCCAGGAAGACGACGAGGACGACAAGACCTTCGAGGAAAAGGTCATCGAAGGCATCATGGCCGGCATCGGCGGTACCAATATGGAAAACCGGGGCATCGACTATCGCGAGCGGTCCCCACTGGTGGTGCCTCCCAAGCTCGATCTGCCGCCGCCGGAAAAACTCAAGAGCGAGATCAAGGATCCGAACTGGCCGAAGGATCCCGATGAGGCACGTCGCAAGGCTGCGATCGCCGCCCGCAAGAAAGACAACAAGGATCCGCGGGAAGCGAGCCGCCTCCTGACCCCGAGCGAACTCAATGCCGGCAGGACGGCTGCACCTGCACGCACCAGCAACGATCCGCTCGAGCCGGGCAGCAACTCCACCAATCCAATTCTCAGCCCGACGCAACTCGGTTTTGACGGCAAGTTGAGCACTCTTTTTGGCGGCCCCAAAACCGAGACCACCCCCTTCAAGGGTGAGCCGGACCGGCAATCCCTGACCCAGCCTCCCCCCGGATACCAGACGCCGTCACCGAATTTTGCCTACGGCACCGGGCCCAAGGAATCCCTCAACAAGGTATATGATCCGGCCTCGGGCAAATATGGCGACTAGCTGCGCCTGTCTCTCGGTTTCGTGACGCCGGCTACCGGCGGCGCGGTGTAGGGTATGCGGGGGCTTCATCCCGAACACTCCGTTCGGATCACCAGACAGGTCATGATGCCCTCGCTTCGCTTCGCCTTCGCGCTTTTCATCACGCTCCTTGCATTCGCAGTCTCCGCCGACAGTCTTCGCGCCCAGACCACGATCACCTCGGCGCCCCCCGCCTCGTTTACCCTCGGCAATGGCCTGCAGGTCGTGGTGATCGGAGATCACCGCACCCCGGTCGTCACCGAGATGATCTGGTACAAGGTCGGCTCCGCCGACGAGACCCCGGGCAAATCGGGCCTCGCCCACTTTCTCGAACATTTGATGTTCAAGGGCACCAGCAAGCATCCCGCGGGTGAATTTTCCCAGACCGTGCTCAAGGTCGGCGGCAACGAGAACGCCTTCACCTCGACCGATTACACCGGCTATTACCAGCGTGTCCCGCGCGAGCAGTTGGCCAGCATGATGGAGTTCGAGGCCGATCGCATGACCGGCCTGATCCTCAGGGATGAAAATGTGCTCCCCGAGCGCGACGTCGTGCTTGAGGAATACAACATGCGGGTCGCCAACAATCCGGAAGCCCGGCTGACCGAGCAGATCATGGCGGCGCTGTATCTCAATCATCCCTATGGCCGCCCCGTCATCGGCTGGCACCAGGAAATCGAGAATCTCGACCGCGAGGACGCGCTGGCGTTCTACCGGCGGTTTTATGCCCCGAACAATGCGATACTGGTGATCGCCGGCGACGTCGATGCCGGCGATGTGCGCTCGCTCGCGGAAAAGACTTTCGGCCCGGTGGCACCGCAGCCCGCGATACCGGCGCGGCGTATTCGCCCGCAGGAGCCGACGCCGGTGGCCCCGCGCACCGTGACGCTGTCCGACCCCCGCGCCGAACAACCCAGCGTGAAGCGTTATTATCTGGTTCCGTCGGCGGCCACCGCCGCCGCCGGCGAAAGCCCCGCGCTCGAGGTGCTGGCGCAGTTGATGGGCGGCGGCAGCAATTCCTATCTCTATCGCGCGCTGGTGGTCGACCACCCGCTCGCGGTCAACGCCGGCGCCGGATATCAGGGCACCTCGCTCGATGCGACGCAGTTCATGATCTCGGTTTCGCCGAAGCCCGGCACAGGCTTTGCAGAGATCGAGCAGGTGATCGACGGCGTGATATCGGATGCCGGGAAAAACACCGCGCGCGCCGAAGATCTCGATCGGGTCAAGACCCAGCTGATCGCCGAGGCGATCTACGCCCAGGACAACCAGGCCACGCTGGCGCGCTGGTATGGCGGGGCGCTGACCACCGGGCTGAGCATCGAGGACATCCGGAGCTGGCCGGATCGCATTCGCGCCGTCACCGCCGAACAGGTCCGTGACGCCGCGCAGAAATGGCTCGACAAGAAACGTTCGGTGACCGGCTATCTGATCAAGGACACCACGCCGAAACGCGAGGAGAAGCGCTCGTGAGCATGGCCAAGAGTTCTCCTCTCGAGACTTCTCCCCTCGAGACCTCTCACTTCAAGGCTGCTCCGATGACAGCTTGCGCGCGGCGCCTGGCCGTGATCCTTGCCGCCTGTCTGGCGATGACCGCGCTGGCGCCGAGGGCCTCGCACGCCGCGGCCCAGATCCAGCATCTGATTTCACCGGGGGGAATCGAGGCCTGGTTCGTTCAGGAGAACACGGTTCCGCTGATCGCCATGGAGTATGCCTTCGGCGGCGGCGCGACGCAGGACCCCCCCGACAAGCCCGGCGTCGGCAATCTGGTCGCCGACCTGCTCGATGAAGGCTCGGGCGAGCTCGATTCCAAGACCTTCCACGAACGGCTCGA
>NZ_JBEKXH010000047.1:0-23147 GCF_049512235.1 Bradyrhizobium sp. | reverse complement strand
CGCCGACAGCGCTGTGACGAACATTCCCCAGGATATATCGACCAGCGCCACCGGCCAGGTCCAGTGCTTCAGAAGCGACAGCGACGTCAATTCGAACGTGGCATAGCAGAACAGGCCGAACAGGGCGCCATACAGCAGCGTCGATGTAGAGGTCGCGGCCGCCGGGCCGCTGACGAAGATGAGGACACCGACCACGTAAAGCAGATAGAACAGGACGGCAGGCACGGGCCTGATCTCGCCCAGCATGTCGCCGACCTGGGCGTTGAAAAAGCTCCTGGCGACGGTACCGAGAAACAGGAAATCGATCGGGATCAGGACCAGCAAGGTCGCAAGATAAAGAATGATGTACCGCTTCACTTCGCTCTCCGGCGCCCGCTGCGCATGCCCATATCCCCATATTATACGTATCGGGCCGGGCAAAGTTGCAAGGACGCCGGCGCGGAGCTTATGCGCGACTTGCGGATTGACCGGCTGATGGCCCGCACATCCGCCTCCCCTGCTATCGTCTGGTTCCGCGACGATCTCCGGCTTTCCGATCATCCCGCCTTGCATGCCGCCGCGGCATCCGGCGCGCCGGTGATTTGCGTCCACGTGTTCGACCCGGCGCGCGCGCGGCCGCTCGGCGGCGCCGCACGCTGGTGGCTGGCGCAATCGCTGCGCGCCCTGCAGCAACAGCTCAATCTGGCCGGCGCATCGCTGGTGTTGCGCCGGGGATCGGCGGACAAAATCATCGCCGAGCTGGCACGCCAGACCGCGGCCGGCGCGGTGTTCTGGAACGACATCGCCCATCTGCCGGACCAGGTCATATCCGATCAACTCGCCGCGGCGCTGGGAGAGACCGGCGTGCGTTCGCACCGCTTTCCCGGCGATCTCTTGGTGGCACCTCGCGACATCCGCAACAAGGACGGCCGGGGATTGCGGGTATTCACGCCGTTCTGGCGGCGGCTGCAGTCGCTGGGCGATCCGCCCAAGCCGCTGCCCGCTCCCCGGACCCTGCGGAAGGTCGCGGGGCTCGCAAGCGATGACCTCGAAAGCCTTGGCCTCGAGCCGAAGCGTCCGGACTGGGCCGGAGGACTGCGCGAGGCCTGGAAGCCGGGCGAGCATTCCGGGCAACAACGACTCAAGGAATTCTTAGACGGCGGTGTCGCCGGCTACGCCAGCGGGCGCGACCGGCCCGACCAGAAAGGCACGTCAAGGCTCTCCCCGCATTTGCGCTTTGGCGAGGTCAGCCCGCGACAGGTCTGGCACGCTGCACGCTTTGCCGCAGCCGAGCGCCCGGCTTTGACGGGCGATATCGACAAATTTCTCAGCGAACTCGGCTGGCGCGAATTCTGCCGTCATTTGCTGTTCGACCAGCCCGATCTCGCCGGTCGCAACCTGCAGAGCGCATTCGACAACTTTCAGTGGCGACAAGACGACAACGCGCTGCGGGCCTGGCATCGCGGCCAAACCGGCTACCCCATCGTCGATGCCGGGATGCGCGAGCTCTGGCACACCGGTACAATGCACAACAGGGTGCGGATGGTGGCCGCGTCGTTCCTCGTGAAGCATCTCCTGATCGACTGGCGCGAGGGAGAAAAATGGTTCTGGGACACGCTGGTCGATGCCGACCCCGGGAGTAATCCGGCCAACTGGCAATGGGTCGCCGGCTCGGGCGCCGATGCCGCGCCTTATTTCCGCGTCTTCAATCCGATCCTGCAGGGCGAGAAGTTCGATCCCGATGGCAACTATGTCCGGCGCTGGGTGCCGGAGCTGGCGCAATTGCGGGCCAGCCTGATCCACCAGCCATGGCGCGCGACGCCGCTTGAACTCGCAAGCGCCGGCGTGGCACTTGGCTTGAGCTATCCGGCGCCGATCGTCGATCACAGGAAGGGACGCGAACGCGCGCTCAAGGCCTACGAGAATCTGCGGACAAGATGAGAGCAGCGCGTCAATTGCTTTACACATTGGCGAATCGGGTTATCGTTGCGTCATAGGCAACACTGGGGGATTACATGGACGACGAGAAGCCCGTTTTGGAATCGACGACAGCTACGACCACGAGCCCTGCGGCACCGATCCCGGCTGCCAAGCCCGCGGCCAAGAAGCTCAAAAAGGCGGCCAAGAAAGTCGCGAAGAAGGTGACGCCGAAGACGGCCAAGAAAGCCAAGGCCAAGAAGGCTGCGAAGAAATACACGGCGACAAAGTCGCCCAAAAAGGCCGCCAAGAAGAAAAAGAAGGCCAAGAAGTAGCAGCCCTGGCGCTGATCATCGGCGCGTATTCCGTTTCGCAAAACCGGCATCTGCCTGTTGCGGAATACGCGTTGAGCTTCTTGGGCGCAAAGTCTCTTGAGCGCAAAGTCTCTTGAGCGCAAAGTCTCTTGAGCGCAAAGTCTCTTGAGCGCAAAGTCTCTTGAGCGCAAAGTCTTGGGACGCAGGCTTCGGAAGGAGCCTCGCAAGCGCCTTGGCAAGATCGCCAGCGGCATTTGGTCGCGACCTCTGGCCCCATGGCTCAAGCGCGCCGGTTGACCAGAAAGACCGCGGCGGCGCAGGCAGCCATTCCAGCCATTTCAAGGTCAGGCTTCATTCACCGCCCTCAGTGCCCGAACCCATGCGATGCGGCAACGCCCATCCATGCGGGCCAGATCGGCGGCTAGAAATCTTCCGGGCAGGGATCGACGATTTTCCAGAGTTCTTCGCCGTTCTTGATTTTCTTCATCTCGGTGGTCAGCCCGCCATTGCGGCGGATCCAGTCCTTCACCGTATCCGGATAAAAGGACATCAGGTCCGATGTACCCTCGGCGCTGGTGACCTTGATGCCGAAGGTGAATGCCTTGTCGTAATAAGCCTGGTGGAAGCCGAGGCTGGCGCGCGGCGTTACGCAGATCCTGTTGATCGGTACGATGCCCAACACCAGCGTGCAGGCCGAATTGCAGATGCCATCGATGATGACGCGTTCATGACGATCGCGGATGCGCTGATATCTCGCCTTGTATTCCTCGACGTAACCGCCGTGATCCCCGGTGATATGCAGATCGGCGCGGGCCGGCGCCGCGGCGAGCAGCGAGAGCAACAGCAGGGCGAGAGGCGTGATGCGCATGGATCGATCGGGAACCGGATGGAGCCTGACGGGACGAGGGCTATGCCGGTCCCGCAGCTGGATCAGACGGCACAACTCTGGCGAGACTTTGTTAGAAAGTCGTTAAGCATCCCGGCGGCCGTTCCTGCCGCCATTCTGCCGCCGCTAAAACAGGTTAAGGTATTATAATACCTTACAGAAAAGCAAGTCGGGGTATAGTTGCGCCGGTAGCGCGGCCACCAAATTTCCGCACTTTTGCGGCGTTCCGCCTCTGGATGGGAACCAAGGATGCTCTAGGATGTCCAGATTGTATCCCGACGTCAGGAGCCTGCGATGACCCGCCCGAAGCTTCTCTCTGCCGCCGCTACCGCGTCGGCGCTGTCATTGGCGCTGGTCCTGGCACCCGGCCCGGCACAGGCGCGCCACCATCATGTCTACCCCTACCGGCTCCCTTACGAGATCAGCTACGATCACAATTACGGGCCGGGTCTTCAGCCCGGCACTTTTGCCTATTATGACGGTCCGTCGACCAATGCCTGCGCACAGAGCTCGGCGACCTATTTCGGCCAGGACCGCCGCCGGCACCCGTGCTTCTGATCGGTAGGCCGGCTGATCCGCTTCCACTCCCGTTCAGGCCGGCTCGGGACGTCCAGAAGCGGCGCCCGACCCCTGCCCGACCGGCCGCTGGCCCGATCGAGCCAAGTCTGGTAATCGAGCGCAACACGCGCTCGTAGCTCAGCTGGATAGAGCATCGGATTTCGATTCCGAGGGTCGGGAGTTCGAATCTCTCCGAGCGCGCCAGCGCCACCTTCGCCCGCCATTGCCCGCCATCGCCCGTCACCGCCGCAACCTCCGTTAAACTCCGCTCTGCTCAGAACGGCCCGCGAACCGGGTTTGCCAACTCCGGCTCAAAATTGTCAACCGTCCGAAGCGACGGCCGCCGGCGTGAATTGCAAGTTATTGACACGCCGTTTTGGCGGAGCGAGGGAGATTCGAACCGAAGCGCTCGAAGATACGGGCATTGCAGACCCCCGTTCGGCCGCTATTTCTGAACGGCGAAAACCGGTGTAGGTTAAACTTAAGCGTGTTTCTCTCGCTCTCAATCGGGGATTGAAACGGCGGTTTCTCTCGCTTCAAAACAGGTTTTTAACTGAGGGCAACGGGGGACGGATGGCGCAGGCATTCCTGTGCAATCGCCCAAGCACGGGGGACCAAGCATGCTTAATTTGCCCGAGACTTTTGCCGAGGCCGCGGCGCTCGACGCCCATATCGCAGAGGTTCAGGAACAACGGCGTAAGCTGCGGCATGAGCAGGACAGACAGGCTGCGGTGCTCTATCCGCACGTCCGCACCTTCGTCCTCAAAGAGTCCGAAGCGATCGGCGCCGGCGAGAGTGCCGCGCAGGCGCTCGCCAGGGCGCCGCGCACAATGACGCTGGTGACCCCGAACCTTGCCGACCCGTCGCGCGACCATTGGTTCGTCGGGCCGTATCCGGTGTTGTCGCGCGATGTCACATGGAAGCCTGCGTTCGACGAGCTGGACTTCGCCACCTCCGACGGGACGAACAAGCTTCGCGGCCACTTGCGGCTCACCCACTCGCGTTCGCGAGCCTACGGCGTCCTCGATGTCGGCGGCGAGTCGATCTCGGTCGAATACCAGGTGGATCCGCAGCGTTATTCGATGAAGGTCGCCGAGGGCGCGGCCTTCCTGAGCGGGCCGGTGTCCGATCCCGTGATCGACTGGAACACTGAGAGCAAAGAGTGGAAGGACGCCGACTGGCCCAAGAGGAAGCCCGAGCTCGAATTCACCTTTGGCGTGAACGGCGAGGAGATCATCGGCGGCAACAAGGTCGACACGTTCGTCGCATCATTCCTCGACGACAAGACTGGCCGTGACTGGGTGCCGGACCCGTTTACTTATGGTGGTTTCATCACCAGTGACAGCGTTCTCATTTATTCTCTCCTCGCTGGTAACGAGACCCCGAGCGGGCCGGGCTCCGAGCTCTTCCCCTACACTTTGCGGATCCGGCTGTCCGAGTTCGCCTACGATTTCGAGGGCGGGGTCGTAGTCGGAAAGCCCGGCTATCAGGGAACCGTATATGGATGCATCGGCACGTGGGCGGGGGCACACATCGGCGGGCTCTACCGGCTCGGCAGCGAAACGCCGGCGCGTTTCGTTTCCGTCCACGGACGTACGTTCTACGCCGGCGTGACGCCGGCGGCGCAAACCGCTATCGAGGGCAGCCGGCTGACCTGGTCCGGGTTGCCCGCTGCGGCGGCGGCCGAGGCCGGCATCCCGAGCGCCGGCTTCCTCGACTTCTCCCCGGACGGCTGGAAGATTGTCGGCGGCTCGATCAGCGTGACCGGGACGCGGGTGCATGCCGACGAGGTGCAGCCGGTTGCCGGCAATGGCGCGCTTCCCGCGGTGTTTGCACGCACAGCGGCCGCGGAGGAGGAGCACACGCTCAAGGAGCTGCTCGCGCTCAGCCAGTTCGGCAAGGATCCCCTCGGAAAGATCTACGACGAGGTGCAGCAGGATTCGATGGAGGACTTCTACGCGATCCTGCAGAACTACATGGACCCGACGCTGCGCCGAACCTTCTTCAATCCGGGACCGCCGCCGCCGCTTGATGCAGAGCTGCGCGCGATCGCGCAGACCAAGGGCACCAAAGGTACCGAGCCGCTTGCCTGGTACAACTCGCTCAGCGTCCCCTATACGGCGACGGCGGTCGGCAAATTCAGCACCGACCCATGGGCCGCGACGCTCAACGCCGCCCGCTCGGAAGCCTGGATGTCGACGACGACGGCGGCAAGCGACGTCATGGCGGCGCAGGGTCCGCTGCTTTACCGACGGCGCTACCTGATGAGGCACCAGGTCCTGGGCTGGTTCCTGAAGGACCAACACGACAACGCCGCCAAGTACGCCCCCTTTATCGATGAGAAATTGAAGGAATGGATCGCGCGGGCGCGGGAGCAGAACGTCGGTACGCCCGCGCAACTCGCCGAGTTGGAGAAGCAGTTCAGCGATCTCGCGGCGGCGGCCAAGAGGAACAAGAAGTACTGGGCTTTCGCGATCTATACCTACACGCTCACGCCGGCGTACCTCAACTTTTTGCAGACGATCCTGTCGACCCGCACCGAAGACGGCTCGGAGTTCAGTCTGCGCGTGCAGCGAACCGTCGCGCTGCTCGGCGAGCTCGACCCCTCGAACCTGTTCGCACAGGCTTACGGGCACGTGCTGCAGCTGTTCCAGCTCGGCCGCCTGCTACCCCAGATGATGGACTCGAGCACCGACCTTCCGGAATTCAACTTCGCCCTCGAGCAAGTGCTCAACAAGTTCATCGAGACGTACGTCGTCAGTCCCGATCCCTCGATGCGGGCGGCGGCCGAGGAGCTGCGCAAATACGCGTCGAAGGAGTTCGTCGGGCGGCTGCTGTCGATCATGCACACCGCCGCCGCCGTCGGCTATGGGCTCTTCAACTGGGGCTTCCTGGTGTCGCAAGTCCAGAACGATTGGATCAGAAATTTCGGTACGGGCGTGCCGTCGGGGGTCGTCAGGCTCGCCGCCCTCGGAACGGTCAGTACGCTGGTGGCGTTCTTGGCCGTCGGATCCGTCGACTGGAACGCGCTCAGCGATACGCAGAAGGCTTTCGTGGTTGTCGGGGCTGTCAACGTCACCGCCGTCAACCTGCTGCCGGTCATCAAGTTTGGTGTGAGCTGGGGGACCGTCTGGAACAACAACAGGCAGTATTTCAGCACCATAACGTCGATCTTCAGTCCGGCGGTGATCGGAGAGGCACAAAAAACGGCGATCGCCGGATTCCGCGGATGGCTGTTACA
Organism: Bradyrhizobium sp.; assembly: GCF_049512235.1. Lineage (GTDB taxonomy): Bacteria > Pseudomonadota > Alphaproteobacteria > Rhizobiales > Xanthobacteraceae > Bradyrhizobium. The sequence continues at coordinate 16,252 of NZ_JBEKXH010000047.1, read as the reverse complement.
AGAGGCTGGACCGAGGATCCCGCTCGGCCGGCACAGTTTGACACAGTGGTGGGCCGCCCGTCAGGCGGGCCTGTTCCAGAAGCTGAAGGTGCCAAAGAGCACCGGCCAGATATTGATACGGGCGATCTTCGGCAAGAATCTCTCGCGATTCCTGGCGACCAGAGTGGCCGCGGTGTTCTCCATTACTGGAATCGTCTTGTCGGCCATCGACCTGTCCAAGAGCGGCGAGCCGATGGAAAGGGCGATCAACTCGCTGTTCCTGATCGCGGCGGCGCTCGAACTCGTGGCGGTGATTGGAGGCTGGGCCTTTGCCGGCTCGACTTTGGCCGTGGGCGGCATGTTGGTCAGCTCCATGTTCCCGATCATAGCGGGCATTGGATTCCTGGCCTTCCTGGCCGGTGCGATCCTGCTCATCGTCCTCCTGACCCGCCCGCGGCCCTCTCCAGTGCAGCAGTTTGCCGAGGACCAGGCCAAGCGCGCCGGCCTGTACATGCAATACAAGGCCGCAATCGAAACGTTCGCAATCTATGTCCCGATCGGTCAGCCGCAGCGCGCGGGCATCGCGCTGTACCCCGACGGCGACAACAAGCGCGCCCTGACCATCGGCGCGGACGGCAGCGTGAAGCAAGGTCCTTTCGACTCGAGTGGTCACACCGCCTTCTACATTGATGTCGACTTTCTCGGCCGGACGAAAATCGGCGCCCCGATCACGGACAACGAGGACAAGCTTGTTCTGCAGACGCTCGGAACGGACGATGGCGGCACGATTGTCTCCAGGAATTTCCAGGGGGATAATCTTCCGATAGAGCCGAGGCTGATGTGGTACGCCGAGATCCAGGGACCCGGCACCTACGAGAAATCGGAGGGTGACGCCGAGCATCTTGAATCCGCGCCGTTCAAGCTGCGCAGCATCTACTGGGACGACCAGAAGATGCCGAAATATCTGGCCACAAACGGCACGAACGGTTGGCGCCTCGTCGACAAGGAAGAGGACGCGACCGTGATTACGATGGAGATGGTGGCGGTCAAGCCCGCCGAGTTGGCGATGCGTGATGTCTCCTGGCTCACGGTCGCGCGCGAAGAACAGACCGCGCCGGCGCTTTATGCGCCGGGCAGCCTGCCGCGGACGTGGAGCATCGACCCGGCCCTGCCCGAAGCTCTTGAGCTGCTTCCCGAGGACGGCACCATCCAGATGCGCAAAGCGACGGTCGTCCCGCCGGCTGCGCGCCGCACCTACCAGCTCACAGTGAAAAACGACATCGGCTCGGCGTCGACGTCATTCGATCTCGAGGTCCGTGTGCCCGAGTACCCACCCGTAGCGGCCTAAATGGTCGGCGGCGGTCCCCGCCAATCGCCCGCAGAGGCCGTCGTCTCTCTTTCCTCGCCACGATCTTTGCTAGCTGCCAAAGGCTGAGCCATGACGTCACCCTTCAATCCGCGCGATGTCGAGGTCCTCGCCGCGGCGCTGCCGCCGCAAGGGGCCAACCCGATCGGCCATCCAACGCGGCACGTCGTGCTCATGCATACCAGGCGGAGCACGCCAGGCAGCACTCCTGAACGGGTTATTAGGTGGTACAGGGACATTTTTTTCCCGAATATCGGGGTCAGTCCCTACGAGGGCGAGGTCGCCCGGCTCACCGGCCTCGACCACAATTTTTTCCGCAACCTGTCCGTGACGTTGGTGTGCCAACGGATTTACGAGGTGTCGAGCAGACTGCGGCCGGTGATGCGCGCCGCCGCCATCGCCAGCGACCTGGCCCGCTTCACCGACCAGCTCCGTCAGTCATCGTACCGGTTTTACGCCTACATGGCGGGCCAGGCCGACAGCCCGATCAAGACCGCACTCGCAGCGTTTCCGGACGGGCCGTCGCGCACCACGGCCAAACAGCACTATCTCGCCGGACTGACGTCTGCGAGCTGGGTCAACAGCAAGCTCGTCGAGAACCAGAACGGCGACTGGCTAGACCGCGACTGGGAGCTTTTTCACCACTGGATCAAGCTCACCGCGCTCGGCGCTTCGGTCGACGAGATCAACGCGGCGATTACCCAAATGAAGAATCTGGGCCTGCCGGTACCGCCGGCGCTCGACCCTGGCGTCTGGATGAAGCAGGCAAGCTGGCTTGAGCGCGGCTTCAGCGGCGAAGACGCCGCGGACGCGACCGACGGGATCCTCAAGGAAATCTGCTCCAACCATGGCAGAGGCGTTTCATGCCAGAGGGAAGTCTACGCCTTCTGGTTCACGGCCGACCGGACGGGGGGGCCGGGTCACCCATACCGCGACCAGAACGCGGGCTCATGCTTCGCGCCAGGCACGCGCGTCGTGATGGGGGACGGAAGCCTGCGGCCGATCGAGGAGATTGTCGCGGGCGATCAGGTAAGAACGCCGAGTGGACCGCGCGAGGTGCTGCTGCGCTCTGCTCCGCTGCGCGGCGAGCGCGCGCTGTTGCAGTTTGCAGGCACACGCTTCGCATTCACGCCGTCGCATCCGTTTCTCGTCGCCCCGACGGAGCCGGCTGCCGCGGCTTACGCGGCCGCGGAGCCTGACGCACTAGCGCGCAATGTGCCGACGCTCAGCCAGTTCGGGATCGCGCCGCTGAACGGGTCCGCGCCCGCGGTGCTGCTGCGGCACACCGCGGGCGGCGATGTGCCGTTCCCGGCGCCGGCGATCCACAAGGCGGCGCACCTGCCGGACCTCGTCCATGACCTCTACCTCGCCGTCGGCGCGGACGGGCGCAGCGAGTACTACGCCGGCGACGACGACGTGCAATTGCAGGTCAGCTCCGAGGTGCCGCGCTTCGCGGCGGCGCCGGAGGCAACGGCGGTCATGTTGCATATCCTGCGCCAGGCCGGTCCGACCATGCTCCAGGTGTTGAAGGACGTGCCGGACCGATCGTTCGAGGACCTGCTGTGCGTGGGCCTCGACTGCCTTGCCACCACCATGATGTCCACCATTGGGCCGCAGCTGCGGGTCGGCAACGACGGCGCAGTGCTTGGCGCGTTGCGCGGCGCGGATTCCACAGCCGAGCTCGCCGCCTCGGTGCGCGATTTCGCCACCGGGATGACTGCGATGCCCGACGGCGACCGCAGGCGGACGGGGGTCATGGTCGAGCAGTTCGCCGCCCGCTTCGGTCCGCAGTTCATGGCAGTGCTGGCGATGCCGTGGCGCAGCTTCGACCTCGCCGAGCCGGATGTGGCAAACATGCTGGCGCTCACGCCGTATAGCCTCGACCTGTTCCGGCCCGGCCCACCGGTTGGCGAGGCGCAGATCGAGGTCTCGCTGGTGCGCGGCCGCTCCAGTGCGACGCGCCGGCTGCGCGCCAAGCTCGGCGCTCCCGCGGACCGCTGGTACTACGGCGTCGACACACCCGCCTACTTCCCCGAATGGTCCCCGCCGGGCCCTGCCGTTGTCTGGCGGCCGAGTGCCGAGGCGGGGGATGAAGAAGACATGCTGTGGCAGGTGGAGATCGTCCTGCAGGGCGACCAAGGCTGCCGCATGGCGTTGCCGCTGCCGCGCGAGATCGGACAGGGATATCAGGAGTTCAGGGCTCCGCTGATCGGCGCGCGCGACGAGACCGTGGGGCAGGCGTTGTTCGATGTGCGGCTGCTCACCCTCGAGGCTTACGTCGCCGAGAGAGAGGCACGCGACGCTGCGCGCGAACGCACCGACCTCACGCCGCTCACCAACCGGCTGGCGCGACTCGCCGCCGAGTTCGTCGAGATGCAGTTCGCCGATGCCATCCTGCTCTTTGGAAACTGCACGGCGGCCGCATGAACGCCGTCGCCGGCATTGTTGCTCTTCGGACGCGCCGTGCGAGATCAGCGGCCCTGCCTCGTCATTCAGAGCGGCGAACACGACTTGCGCCATCGGCCGCTTCCGCAGCTTGCGATCTCGGCGAGGCAATCGCGAATGCCGATCGTTGGATCCTTCGGCATTACGCGATCGCAACGGCGTCCCGCTCGATGGTGTCCTTCATCAAGGGGTGAAGTGCGTTCCGCGTCGTTATGGTGACCGGGATCCTCAGAGCTCCGAAATCTCATCTTCGATTTGCAGGAGGCGGAACATGTTCGGAATTTTCGCTTCCGGGTCGTAGTCGATAAAGAGGTCGAGATCGCTGCCGGGCCGCTGCGTCCCAACAGCCCGGGAGCCGATGATGAATAGCCCGTCGCGCCGTTCTCGCGCGATTAACGAATCTTTAAAGGTCTTCCGCACATTTTAGGTATTTCACCGTGGACGGAGGATACGCATGACCCGCATCAGGCGCGAGGTGCTGAAACAGAAGTTGGAACAGGCCCGCCGGCTCGCCCTGGAGCCCACGGATTTCCTCACCAGGGAGCAATTGGCACAGTTGATCGAGGAACTGGAGTTTCAGCTCCAGGACCAGCGACAAGTCGCCTGACGGCCCCCAATCTGTTCGGACCGCGTCTCATCCCCTTCACGCCAATAGCTGCTTTTCGATTTCATAGACCGGCATCTTGACCAGGTCCTTGTGCACTTCGCCGTGCAGGGCCTTTCGAACCGCGGCGGAATAGTCCGACCGGATCATGCCGAGCGCGCGCGGCGAGGCGACCATGGTCAGCGCCGTGGTTTCGCCGGTGGTGACGGCGACGTCGAGCCGGCCGGCCAAGGCTTTCAGGAACGCCCGTTCGGACTCCTCGTGCCAGTCGGTCTGCTCGACCGAGCTTCGTGCGCCACCCATCGATGCATGCACCCTGCCCGGTGCATCGCTGCCTTGCGCCGATGTCGGTGGATCGGGATGCTCGCGCACCTCCTTGGTGTGCAGGTTCGGAAACATGCGGTCGCCAAGATTTTCCAGGATCAGCGCCTTGCGGCCGTCGCAGACCACAATCCAGTCGCCGGTCCCGATTTTCAATTTTGTCATTCAAAATACTCCGAAGCTGAAGCGATCACAGATGCTGCTCGAAATCCTCCAGGGACTTACCGAACTGCGACAGCGCCTCTTCCAGATAGTCGGCCAGCATCGGCGTTCCGATCAGGTAGGATGCGGTACGATTGTTGTGGATTCGCGACGCCTCGGCGCGCAGATCGCGCCAATTGTCGAGATCGCCGTCGCCGCGGCCAAGCCACATCAGGGCGACGAGGTCGATTTGCTCGTCGACATTCAGCCCTCGAATAAAACCCGACAGTTCGGAACGATCCGCATCCTTGCTCTGATCCTTGACCCCGTAGCCGGCATCATCGTCGTTGGCATCGTTGGCCAGCTCCGAGCCGATGGCGTTGAGATCGGATTGGCGCGCCTTCGATACGATGAAATATGCCTTTTCAGGCGAGATCGACAGGTTCGGAGCTTTTCCCATGCCGGACACTTCCTTGAGAGCGCGCAAGGCTTTCCAACGACTTCAACAAGCTAGGGGTTCCCGGGCCGGCCCACATTGCGCAAGATCAAGGACTCGGCGGCCGGACGTATGGGCCTGCCCGCGGCCGCGGCCAGCCGGTCAGATGCGGCGGCCTCGATTCTGCCTTGGGGCGCATTAGGCGGCATCCGATGAGCGCGACAAGCTGCTCGAGAGCATCTGCCGAGGCTGTTGAAAACCGCCCGGCGCCCACCTCGCGCATGCTCTATTTTTCAGGCGCCCGGCCGGCGGACTCACCAGATCCTGCTGGCAACGAAGCCAAATGGCGGCTGCTGTGCCACCAGGACCATCGGAGGGCCCGGGCGTCTCTTCGCCACTTTACGCTTGGTCTGCAGCCCGGCCTGCGGCTTTCTTGGACCGGATGGTTCCAAAAGCTTCGGCTCGGGCGGGGGCAGTTGCGCAAATGCCTCGCGCACGCGCGCTTCGGCCGTGGCCTCGGCGATCACCAAGGGAGCCACGACCGGCGCATCGGTCTTGGCGATCCGTACGGCTCCGATGGCCGGACTGCTGGTATCAAATACCACGCGCTCCGGCCATTTCTGGGCGGAGCGAATCCGGATCATGGACAGGTCGGCAGCCGCACTTTCCGGCATCGGCGACTTCGGCAGATAGGCATCCGAAAGCAACAGTAATGCGAGCAAAACTCCGCCGGCAAGCAAAAAATATCGCAGCAAAGGCATTTTGTTAAAACTCCGTCCGCACGCGCGGATCAATCCCTTAACTGGGTATGCAACGATAGGTTCCCAGTTCAATCAGGGCCTTGTAACAACGATGTTACCGCCGCGTTACCCCTGCTCCGCGCACGGGCGCCAGGCGCGGGGAGGCTGCATTTAGCCTGCATTTCGACCTGTCGGCAGTGATATTGACGAAACCAACGCGCAGACGGGCAAAGGTTTTTCGGCTTTTCCGGTTGACGGTGTCTTGAGTCGTCAGACGTTTGCGGTCGGTCAACCAAGGCGATCAAGGCGATCGAGGGGATGGCCATGCGGGAAGACGCCCGCTAAATTCAAGGCTTGCGGCCGCGTGCCGCGGCTAGTCACAGGGTGTCGCTGGCAGAGCCGCGCAGCAACCAAGGGGGGATCGACGATGCCGACAGTCACCTGGGATCATGTTCACCTGCGCACACCCGATCCGGAGGCGACCGCGACCTGGCTGCAGGATATTCTCGGCGGCGTGATCGTCCGCGGTCCCGGTCGGATCGACGTCAAGCTTGGCGGCGCCAATGTGTTCCTGGCCGCGGTCACGCCGGGCGATGGCGTCAACGTCCCACCGCTGACGCCCTATCAGGGGCTCGATCATTTCGGGCTGACGGTGAAAGACATCGATGCGGTCGCTGCCGAGATCAAGGCCAAGGGCGTCGAGTTCACGCGAGAGCCGACGACGATAAGGCCAGGCGTCCGTGTCTGCTTCATCCGCGGGCCGCAGGGCATCTCGATCGAGCTGTTGGAGCGCGATCCAAAATATGCGTAGGCGCAATGAAGAACGGGCTATATTCGATCCACGTCAGCCTGCAGGACGGTCGCTCCGGCAAGGGCAGCGGCGTGGTCATGCTCCGGGATGGCAAAATCCTCGGCGGCGATGCCTATATGTTTTACACTGGCAGCTATACGGCGAAGGAAGACACCTTTAAGGGCGAGGTCCTGGTCCAGCGCCATACCAAAAGCCCGGACGCCAGTCCGCTGTTCGGCGGCGCAGGTCCGGTTGGCGTCGGCGTGTCCGGCACGTTCACCGACCGCGCAGCCGTCGTGAATGGGACCGCCTTGGTCGGCAAGGCCAGCCAGATATTCACCGCGACCTTGCGCAAACTCGCCGACACCGACTGATCGCCGGCGGGACTTGCTACTCGGCAGCCTGCTCCAGCGGCGCTACCCGTGGCAGGATGATCTGGACCCTTGTGCCACCCCCCGGCTCGGAAGCGAGGTCGAGCCGGCCGCCCAGGCGGGTGGTCACGATACTGTAGACGATATGCAAGCCGAGCCCGGTACCGCCCTGATCGCGCCGGGTCGTGAAGAACGGATCGAAGGCGCGCCGTCGGACATCGACGCTCATACCGCAGCCATCGTCGGAAAAAACGATTTCGACATTGTCCTTGCCGGACTCCCGGGCCTTGATATCGACCAAGCCCGGCCTGCCGTCCGGGAAGGCGTGCGCCACCGCATTGAGGAACAGGTTGGTGAGCACCTGGCCGTAGGGCCCGGGATAGCTGTTCATGGTGAGATTGGGCTGGCAGTCGAGCGCGAGCGTCAGATTTTGCTTCCGCAGTCCCGGCCGCAGGCTCATCACGACCTGCTCGGTCAGGTCGCCAAGGTCGAAGATGCGCTGATCGGAGTAATTGCGGTCGGCGGCGACCTGCTTGAACGACTGGATCAGTTCGGCCGCGCGATTGAGATTGGCCACCAGTTGCGAGGACGCATCGCGGCTCGCAGCGAGATAATCATTGAGGCTGGATCGCCTGAGATTGCCTTGCGCGACTTCGTCGGTGAACAATGCCGTCTTGCGCTCCAGCGACGAGGCAACCGTCAGGCTGATGCCAACGGGGTTGTTGACCTCGTGGGCAACGCCTGCCACCAGCCGTCCAAGTGCGGCGAGCTTTTCCGCCTCGATCAGCGAATTCTGGGTCTCGCGCAGATTGCGCAGCGCCGCCTCCGCGGCATCCTTGGCCTTGCGCATCTCCAGTTCGCCGCGCTTGCGCTCGCAGATGTCAAGCGCGACGGTAACGATATGTTCGACCTCGCCGTCGGCGTCAAGAAGCGGCATCTTGTTGACCAGCCATTGCCGCAAATGGCCGCGGACATCGAGATACTCCTCTTCGTAGAATCCGAGGCCCTGGCCCGACGCCAGCACGCGCTGGTCATTATCGTCGGTTTTCTGCGCGCCGTAGCGCGACATCAGATTGGACGTGGTGCGGCCGATCGCATCGATCGGCTCGATTCCGAAGATGCCCGCCATGTAGCGGTTCATCAGGACATAGCGCAGCTGCCGGTCCTTGACGTTGATGACCGCAGGAACGGTATCGATCACCTGCTGCAGCAGCCGCCGGCCTTCGGCGATCGCCTCCTCGGCGCGCTTCTGATCGGTGATGTCGCGCACCGTGCCTTCATAGCGGATGATCTTGCCGGCCTCGTCGCGCGCGGCCGTGGCGCTGTCGGAAAGCCACAGGATCGAGCCGTCGCGCGCACGGGCCTGGTATTCGAATTCGCGCACCATGCCGTGGCGTCGCATCAGCGCCTGGTATTCGGCACGGGCCGCCGGATGAACGTAGACCATTTGCGTGATATCGCCGATACCGCGGATCAGGTCTTCCGGCGTATCGTATCCCATGATCCGCGCCAGCGCCGGATTGGCGTTGAGCAGCGCGCCTTCCGGCGTCATCACATAAATCCCGTCGACCGAGCCCTCGAACAGCTTGCGGTAGCTTTCCTCGGCGAGCCGCTGCTCGGCGAGCGCTCGAACCGCCGCTTCGCGCGCCGCGTCGGCGTCGACCAGCGTGCGGCGGAACACCTCGGCGGCGCGGGCGATATCGCCGATTTCGTTATTGACGTCGGTGTCGGGGATCGACGCTGCCTTTTCGCCCGCGGCCAGCGCGCGAATCGAGGCCGCGATCGACGCCAGCGGACGCACGGTGCGGCGTACCACGAACAGCGCTGCGAAAATCCCGATCAGCACGCCGGCGCTGCCGAGTAAAATGCTCTGCCACTTGGTTTCGGCCAGCGTCCGCGCGAAGTCGCGTGACAGCACCCGCCCCCGCCTGGTGCCGAGCTCGCGCAACATATCGGTCACCCGCCCGATCTGCCGGCCTTCGGTGCCCAGAACGTCCTTGTCGAGCTGGGCGATCTCGGCTTCCGTCGTCGAGATCGAGATAATCGCCTCGGCATAGGCCTCGCCGGCTGAGCGAAGGGCGGGATCTTCGATCGACAGCGCCCGCATGCGCTGGGCGGATTGCTCCGCCGCCACCGGCTCGTGCGCGAGCAGGGCCTGGGCGATCTGGTTCTGGGCCTGAAACAGGATTCGCGCGACGTCGGGGTCAGGCAGCGCGGCGGCCGCCGCATCGAACCGTTCGCGGACCGGCGGCAAGGCGGCCACCAGCTCCGCACGATGCGCAATCAACGCGGTGACGCGCTCGATGCCGTCGCGGTAGGTCTGCAGCCGGGCCGTCACGCCGTCGATCATGTCGCGCTGCTCCGGCGCGAGCTCCAGCCGGGTCTTTTTCAATAGAACATTCAGCGACGAGACCGCCTCCGAGACCTGGCTCGATGGCGCCGCCGGATCGGTGACGAAGTCCCGCGCCGCGAGCCGCAGTTCGCTCATGCGCCGGTCGATCTCCTCCGCCACATCGCCGAGGTCCTGCAGCCGCTGCAGCTCGGCAAAGGTCGCGCCGATATGACGGATGGCAACGACGCTGGCGACGCTGGTCATCGCGATCATCGCCAGCAGCAGCAGGAAGCTGGCAAAGGTCAATTGACCGATCGAAAGCGAGAACGATCGTATCCGTCGCACGAGTGCGCCAAAGGCCATGGGATTTTGGACCAGCTCCTAGCAGTTGGATTTTATACGCTGGAATCAGCGCCAATTGAAACATCGGCAGAGCGCAACCCTTGAGGCCGCCCGCGATGACGCCCGCAAGCCTTCGCCAGCGTCCCCTGTGGATTTACCCATAGCGAAATACCGGCGAAAGGAAGGCACCCTCCCACGCACCGAGGCCGATCCATGGACGCCGAGCCCGCCTCACAGCGCGCCGACTTCAAAGACCTCGCCGTCATAGCCGGCCTCGCGCGGGATGCGAAGCTGCCGGCCGCCGTTCAGTCTGGTCATGACCGGCATCACGGTCACGACGGGTTTGCCGCAGGCGTCATCAAGTGCAGCCTGCAGGGTTGCATGCCGGCCGAGCTTGATCAGGTTGCGCGTGGTCGGAAACGGCAGCTTGAAGCGTCCGCTCTCGCCGCCCGCCAACGCCTCGCGCGGCGACACCCAGATCGAATCGGTGGATTCCTTGCCGTCATGCGCGCCGGCCTGCGCCGGAGGTGCGGCGGCAAGAAAGAACCAGGTGTCGAAACGCTTCGGCATGCCTTCCGGCGTGATCCAATGCGCGTAGGGCATAAGCCGGTCGAGCGCCAGCCGCACGCCGTTGTCGGCAAGCACTTTCAGAAAGGTTGTCTTGCCTTCGCCCAGGGCGGCACGATGGGCGGCCTCGATCTCAAGGGCGTGCTTTGCCTCGATCAGGGATTTCGATCCCTGCGCTCTTGCCAGCAGGATGCCGCTCTCCTCGAACGTCTCGCGGATGGCGGCAATCCGGAAACTCAGCGAGGCCGTGTCGAGCCCCTCGCCCCCGTCATACAGTTCCGGATGGCCGATGATGTCGCGGTCGCCGGCATCGACGCTGCCGCCGGGAAATACCAGCGCGCCGGAATTGAAATCGATCTCATAATGGCGCACCATCATGAACACCTCGATCTCGCTTTTGCCATCCGGGCCGGCGCTGTCGCGCAGCAGCAGGATGGTGGAGGCTGGACGCGGGCCACTGGTCACAGTCATTGTTCTACTCCCTCTGCAATCCCGTGGTTCGAGACGGCGCAGCAGCGCCGGCCTCGCCATCAGGGTCTTGTCAGCCGGCCGCGCTGGATTGCGGCTCAAGGCTGGCGCGCCGGTCGACCCGCGCGACCCGCGCCAGCAGATAATCCACTTCGGCCTTGGCGGTTGCGGAAATGCCCGAACCCGGCTTGCGTTGCGCGCTCGAGGCGATCACGCCGCGCTTCTGCAGCACATATTTGCGCACCGCAAGGCCCGCGCCGGGCTGCTGCTCGTAGCGGATCAGCGGCAGATGGGCGTCGAACAGATCATGCGCGGCGTCACGCCGGCCTGCTTTCGACAGTCGCACGACGTCGATCAGAAGTTCCGGAAAGGCGTAGCCGGTCATGGCGCCGTCGGCGCCGCGTTCCATCTCGAAATCGAGGAACAACCCGCCATTGCCGGTCAGGATCGACAGCGGCCGCAGCGAGCCATCCTTCTGGAAGCCGCGCAGCGCGGAAATCTTTTCCAGTCCGGGCCAGTCCTCGTGCTTGAGCATCACGCAGGAGGAGTTGTCCATCACGATCTTGCGGATCACTGTGGGTGTCATGACAACCGTCAGCGTCAACGGATAATCCTGCAATACCCAGGGAATGTCGTCGCCGATCGCCTCCGCCGCCTGCCTGAAATAGCCCGTGATCTGCTCATCGGTGCGCAAATGCGGCGGCGGCGCGATCATCACCCCGGCCGCGCCGGCATCCATGGAAGCGTGGGCCAGCGAACCCATCGTGGCAAAGCCCGGCGCGGAGACGCCGACGATGACCTGCATGTTGTTGGCGCGTTTGACGAAGCGTCTTGCGACTGCTTCGGCTTCCGCGCCGTCCAGCTTCGGCGCCTCGCCGAGAATCCCGAGCACAGTGACGCCGTCGCAGCCGACCTCGGCATAAAAGTCGGTCAGCCGGTCGATGGATTTGTCATCGATCCGGCCATCATCGTGGAATGGCGTCGGCGCGATCGCAAAAGTGCCGGCGGCCTCGGCGGTGAGTTTTGTCATGTGTGCCTCCTAAACCGACGTTTCCGAAGTTCTGATCATATCAAAACCGTCTCGCGCCCATCTTGATCTCTGCTTCGGAAAAGAAAATTTCGTGCGCGTGTTCCACAATATCCTGCGCCTTCCATCCCGAATGCGGCGGCTTCCAGCCCGGCTTTTCCATCATCCGCATCTCGCGCACGCCGCGCGGGCCGGAGACGCCGAGGATCTTGCCGGTCTGGTCGCCCGACAAATCGCTGACCATGTATAGCACGGCCGGCGCGATGCCATCGGGCGCAAGCGCCATGCCGGGATTTTCGATATAGCGCGGCAGATCAGCGGTCATCCGGGTCAGCGCGCCCGGAGCGAGGCACCACAGCCTTATATTGTATTTGCGGCCCTCGATCGCCAGCACATTGGTCAGGCCGAAAATGCCGCCTTTGGCGGCGCCGTAATTGCTCTGGCCGAAATTACCGATCAGGCCCGAGGTCGATGAGGTATTGACGATGACGCCGCCGCCATTCTCGCGCATCCAGCGGAACACCGGCTGGGTGACGCAGAAGGTGCCCTTCAGATGCACCTTCAACACCTTGTCCCAGGCCGCTTCCGTCGCCTTGGCAAAAGTCTGGTCGAGCAGGATGCCGGCATTGTTGACCAGAATATCGGCGCGGCCGAAATGCCTGATGGCGTCGTCGAACACCGTCTGCCCGCCGGCCATGGTCGCAATATCGGCGCCGTTGGCGACCGCGCGGCCGCCCTCGGCCACAATCGCATCGACCACCTGCTGCGCCATCGAGAGGTCGGCGCCGCTGCCGTCCCGGGGACCGCCGAGGTCGTTGACGACGACAGCCGCACCCTCACGCGCAAACAATCTGGCATAGGCTTCGCCCAGCCCGCCGCCCGCCCCCGTGATCAGCGCCACCTTGCCGTCGAGTAGTCCCATCCTCTCTCTCCTTTAATTCCATGTCGTCGGTGCCCCGGGTCCCTTACCCCGCCCATGCGGCGCGCAGAGGGAGAGCGGCACCAGCCACCGCTGTCATCGCCCGGCTTGACCGGGCGACCCAGTACGCCGCGGCCTCTCGATTCATCACCACTTTCTCTGCAATACTGGATCTCCGCCTTCGCGGGGATGACGAGCGCAGTACTTCGCACCGCCCTCGCCACCGCGCCCCGCTCCTCATCCCAGCACGGTCTTGCCGCTCTTGATGACGGCGGCGTTGCGCGCCTTCACGCTTGCTTCGAACGAGATCACATGGCCGTCCTTCCATAGATCCATGGTCACGGTCTCGCCGGGATAGACCGGCGACGAAAACCGCGCGACGTGCTGCCTGAAGGATGAGGGATCATAGTCGGCGTAGGTCTGCAGGATGCCGCGGCAGGTGATACCGTAGGTGCACATGCCGTGCAGGATCGGCCGCGGGAAGCCGGCGCGTTTGGCGAATTCGGGATCGCTGTGCAGCGGATTGCGATCGCCGCACAACCGATAGATCAGCGCCTGATCGGGACGCGTCGGGATATCGATCGATCGGTCCGGCGCGCGGGTCGGCACCTTGTGCGGCTCGGGCTGGCCTTCGGAAGGACCTCCGAAGCCGCCATCGCCGCGGGCAAAGCGCGACGCGACCAGCGTCGCCAGTGGCTCGCCCTTGTCATCCCTGAGCACGGTCTGGTGCCGGATCACCGCGCCCTTGTCCGCGCCCTTGTCGAAGACATCGAGCACGCTGGAATCCGCGGTGATATCGGCGGCCACGGCCAGCGGCCGGTGGAAGGTGATGTCACGTTCGCCATCGACCACCATCAGCCGGTTGAGATTCATTTCGCCGGGACCGGCCCCCCAAGCCGCGACCGAGGCAAAAGTCGGGACCACCTTGAGCGCGCGCGGGGAGGCAGCGGCCTCGTTGACGAACGCCAGTTCCTTCTCGTCCATGGGGTCAGCCCCCATCCCGATGCCATACGCGTACAGCATCACCTCGCGATCGCCGTAGGCATATTTCTGGCCGAGATTTTTCAGCGCCATCAACTCTTCGTACTTGATCGGCATTTGCGATGCTTTCCCCGGACTTCCTGCTTTCACGGCACCCGTTGCTGCGCCCTCTCCCCTTTAAGGGTACTCACACCGGCGTAAAGAACGGCAGCGGCGCGCCGTCGGTGGTCTTGAACACCACCTTGACCTTCTGGCCGATCCTCAAGGCCTCCATGTCGCAGTCGACGAAATTGGTCAAAAGCGAGGGGCCTTCCTTCAGCGTGACGTAGCCGATCGCGTAAGGTCCTGACGCCGACTTGCGCATCAGGCTGAACGCATAGATTTCGCCCTCGCCCGAGCTTTCTTCCCACACCGTCCGGTCGGAGAAGCAGAACGGGCAGATCGAGCGAGGGAAGTAATGCGCTTCGCCGCAGGCGGTGCAGCGTTTGATCATCAGGTTGCCCTCGACGGTCTGCTCCCAAAAATACTGGGTCTCGGGATTGCCCTGCGGCGCCGGGTATTTCACGGTGCTATCCATTACACGCGCTCCAGAATGCAGGTCGATGCAGCGTGGCGGACGCCGAGCAGGCCGCCGGTGCCATGGGCGATGGCGAGATCGCAGTTCGGCACCTGCACCTTGGGATGGGCCTCGCCGCGCAGCTGGCGCACCGCCTCGATGATTTTTGTCATCCCACCACGATTGACGGGATGATTGCTGCACAGCCCGCCGCCGTCGGTGTTGAACGGCAGTTTGCCTGTGCCGGAAATCAGATTACCGTCGGCGACGAACTTGCCGCCCTCGCCCTTTTTGCAGAAGCCGAGGTCCTCGAGCTGCATCAGTACCGTGATGGTGAAGCTGTCGTAGATCGAGGCGTATTTGATGTCTTTTGGCGTGATACCGGCCTCCTCGAACGCCCGGGGACCCGACCAGACGCCGGCCGAATAGGTCAGATCGAGATCCTTGCCGCCACGCGGCCCCTTCTGCGCCTCGCCATGCCCGATCATCCGCACCAGCGGCTTCTTCAGGTTACGCGCGATCGCCTCGCTGGTCACGATCAGCGCGCCGCCGCCATCGGTGACGACGCAGCAATCCATCCGGTGCAGCGGATCCGCGATCATCGGCGAGCGGAGGACGTCCTCGACGGTGACAACGTCACGCAGCATGGCGAAGGGGTTGTATTGCGCGTGATGGGAGGCCGCGACCTTGATCCAGGCCAGCTGCTCGCTGGTGGTACCGAACTCATGCATGTGGCGCATGGCGCACATGGCGTAAACGTTATGCGTGGTGGCGCCGTAAGCCAGCTCGAAATCGGCCTCGGCGCCGGTCGCGCGCGGCGGCATCGCGCCGGTGCGCGGCTTGCCGGCCAGCGTGACCAGCGCGATCGAGCATTTGCCGGCGGCGATCGCCTCGGCGGCATGGCCGAGATGGACCAGATAGGAGCAGCCGCCGGTATCGGTGGAATCGAAATGACGGACCTTGAGGCCGAGGTAATCGACCATCGCCATCACCCCGCCCGGGGCGTCGCCGGCGCAGAAATAGCCGTCGATGTCGGCCTTGGCGAGGCCCGCGTCTTGCAAGGCACCGCGGGCGACTTCGGCATGAAGCTGCGCGGTGGATTTATCCGGCGCATGCCGGGTCGGATGCTCGTAAATCCCGGCCAGATAGGCCTTGCCCTTGATCGTCAATCGAGCACTCCGCTGATGTTTCTTCCCCCTAGGTTTTGTGGCCTGCCGGCGTGGCCTTGGCAAGCGTCCATAGGCGGCCATCGGCGCAAGGCATCCTCGGCCTGGGAGCGCGCATCATCAATAGTCGTCAGCGCCCGGCTTGCCCGGGCGACCCAGTACGCCGCGGCGGCGCGGTGGAGCACGGGAGAATGCCGCTGGCGGCGCGGCCAAATCGATTGGCCTCCGCAATACTGGCTCGCCCGGTCAAAGGCGAGCGGAAGCGCCGCCGTCCATCGGACGGCTATGCCAGGCGATGACAGTGCGTAGGATGGGTTGAGCTCTTCGCGAAACCCATCGGCGGAGAGACATGGGTATCGCGTTGCTCCACGCATCCTACGGGCTACGAGCGCGTCACTCCGCCCGTCATCCCCGGCCGCGGCGTACTGGCTCGTCCGGTCAAACCGGGCGATGACAGTTTTGTATGCGGCTCGATCTCCAATGCAAACAGCCAAGTGCCCCTCGCCACCTTCAAACATGCCCATAAGCCTCGCGGCGCGGTGCGCCCGAGTCTTTGATAAATGTTCCGCCCTCGAGATCACAGAGGGCGCGGGGAATGCCGCGATGCCCAGAGGCACCCGCGGCCTCGCGTGCAAAAAAACGGCCGACGCACACGAGTAACAGCGAGGCACCGGATCATCCGGCATTCCCCACACAATGGT
>NZ_JBEKXH010000046.1:0-23169 GCF_049512235.1 Bradyrhizobium sp. | reverse complement strand
CCCTTCGGCGGCGCCAAGCAGTCCGGCATCGGTACCGAATTCGCCGAGGAAGGTCTCGCGGAATTCACCCAGCTCCAGATCATCAACGAGGCGCGCACCTAGCTGACATCGGTGCATGCGGCGGCGCTGCCGCCGCATCCGCCCTGCAACGGAGTGGGTCTCGCCGTGAGGCGTCCACTCGCGGAATTCGGATTCATGACGTTGCAGGTCAGGACCATGCGCTTCGTGCGGCAAGCCGATCCCGCGCAGCGCTAACGCTATCAAATTCGGCATCCATATCCGGCCAGCGCCGGATCACCCGGGAGATCGTCCATGTATCAAGAAGCAATCGAAAAGGTTTCAAGACAGGTTCTCATCCGAGAGCGATATGAGAATTTCATCGGCGGCAAGTGGATAGCGCCGGTCGAAGGAAAGTACTTCGACAATCCGAGCCCGATCACGGGCAAGCGACTTTGCGCGGTTCCGCGCTCCTCCGCAGCCGACATCGAGTTGGCGCTGGACGCCGCCCATAAGGCCAAGGAGGCCTGGGGCCAGACGTCGGTGGCCGAGCGCGCGCGCATCATGAACAAGATCGCGGACAAGCTTGAAGCCAATCTGGAGCTGCTCGCCCTGGTCGAGACG
Organism: Bradyrhizobium sp.; assembly: GCF_049512235.1. Lineage (GTDB taxonomy): Bacteria > Pseudomonadota > Alphaproteobacteria > Rhizobiales > Xanthobacteraceae > Bradyrhizobium. The sequence continues at coordinate 22,548 of NZ_JBEKXH010000046.1, read as the reverse complement.
CTCGACAACGGCAAGCCGATCCGCGAGACCACCTATGCGGACATGCCGCTCGTGGTCGATCACTGGCGTTATTTCGCCAGCGCAGTGCGGGCCCAGGAAGGCGGCATCTCGGAGATCGATCACGATACCGTCGCCTATCACTACCATGAGCCGCTGGGCGTCGTCGGCCAGATCATTCCCTGGAATTTCCCAGTCCTGATGGCGACCTGGAAACTGGCGCCGGCGCTCGCCGCCGGCAATTGCGTCGTGCTGAAACCCGCCGAGCAGACCCCGCTTGGGATCCTGGTGGTGATGGAGCTGATCGCCGATATCCTGCCGCCGGGAGTGATCAACGTCGTCAACGGCTTCGGCGTCGAGGCCGGCAAACCGCTGGCGCAGAACAAGCGGATCGCAAAGATCGCCTTCACCGGCGAGACCACGACGGGGCGGCTGATCATGCAATACGCCTCCGACAACATCATTCCCGTCACGCTCGAACTCGGCGGCAAGTCTCCGAACATCTTCTTCGCCGATGTCGCCGACGCCGACGATGATTACTTCGACAAGGCGCTCGAAGGTTTTGCGATGTTTGCGCTCAACCAGGGCGAGGTCTGCACCTGCCCGAGCCGCGCGCTGGTTCAGGAAAAGATCTATGACCGCTTCATGGAGCGCGCCGTGGCGCGGACCAGGAAGATCAAGCAGGGCCATCCGCTCGATGCCACCACCATGATCGGTGCCCAGGCCTCCAACGACCAGCTCGAGAAGATCCTGTCCTATTTCGACATCGGCAGGCAGGAAGGCGCCAAGGTCCTGACCGGCGGCAAACGCGCGCAGCTCGGCGGCGAAATCGCCGAAGGCTATTACGTCGAGCCGACGATCTTCGAAGGCAACAACAAGATGCGCGTATTCCAGGAAGAAATCTTCGGACCCGTGGTATCGGTGACCAAGTTCAAGGACGACGAGGAGGCCCTCGCGATCGCCAACGACACGCTTTATGGACTTGGCGCCGGCGTCTGGACCCGCAACGGCAACCGCGCCTACCGGTTTGGCCGGGCTATCCAGGCCGGCCGCGTCTGGACCAACTGCTATCACGCCTATCCGGCACATGCCGCCTTCGGCGGCTACAAGGCGTCCGGCATTGGAAGAGAAAACCACAAGATGATGCTCGACCATTACCAGAACACCAAGAACGTCCTGGTCAGCTACGGCACCAAGGCGCTTGGCTTCTTCTGAGCCCATGAGACAGCGGGGCGCCGGGGTCGAACCGGCGCCCGCCTGCGATCCCTCGGTCGGAGGAACCAGACGATGATCAATCGAGTAGAAATCACCGACGGGGCGGCCGAAGTCGTGGCACGACTGAGGCAGCAACACGGAGCTTTGATGTTCCACCAGTCCGGCGGTTGCTGCGATGGGTCATCGCCGATGTGCTATCCGCTGGGCGATTTTCGCGTCGGGCCGCAGGATGTGCTGCTGGGTGAGATTGCCGGCTGCAAGTTTTTCATCGGCGCCGCGCAATTCGAGTATTGGCAGCATACCCAGCTCATCATCGACGTCGTGCCCGGGCGCGGCTCCGGGTTTTCCGTGGAGGCGCCGGAGGGCGTCAGGTTTCTGACGCGCAGCCGCGTCTTCACCGATGAGGAAGTCGCAGCGCTCGAGGCGGGCGGCCCACCGTCGCGCGCGGCCTGAATTTGTCCATCAAGGCACATCATGTTTGACTCCCAATGCGACCTGGCGGCCCTTGTTTACGAGCCGGATCAGAACCCGGACGAAATCCTGCGTGATTTTGCCTCCGACCTGAAAGCGCGCGGATTTCGCGCGGTCGGACTGGTGCAGCTCGGCCACCATTGCGTCGATGCGCCCAGATTATCGGTCGTGCTGATTCACACCGGTCAAGAAATGCAACTGTTCCAGGATCTCGGCGCGTGCGCGACCGGCTGCAGGCTGGATGTCGGCCAGTTGCTGGACGCCGGCGCCCAGGTGGCGCAAGCGATCGATCAGGGCGCGGACCTCGTGATCGTCAACCGGTTCGGACGGCAGGAACGCGAGGGAAAGGGCCTTTCCTACCTGGTGGAGCGCGCCCTGAGCGCGGATATTCCAGTCGTGATCGCGGTACCGCGCCATCGCTTCGCGGACTGGATCAGGTTCGCCGACGGCATGAGCGTGAAACTCCGCTGTGACCGCGCGTCGTTATACGCCTGGTGGAGCGCCGTCTCGGCGCGAAACGCCGGCCCGATCGGGCGGGATCACCAGACCGTCTGCGAAGTTCTCAAGTAGCAGCCTCAGGTATCTTCAGATCCCGGGCATCGAGCAGATATCCCGAGGCGGCGCGCAGGGCTTTCTGGCGCGCATTGCCGCCGCAGCCTGGCTTTTTCGATAGAAAATCACCTTGGCCGTGAGATTGACGGCGACGGTCGACGCGATCTCGTCGGTACCCAGAACGACGGCGATAGGCAGTTGACTGTGTCGCGTCCAGGGTGTCAGACAAGTATCGGTCACGGTGACCTCCGGGTGATCGCGGTGGGCCTGTCAAGGGGCCATTGCCTGTGTTGCCGCCGTGCGCGGCGATGCAGAACCCGATAGAGCAACTCGGACGGTTTGAATTCCGTTGGATAGGATCGAACTGCCCGGGATAACAAGGATCGAACTGATGAAATTGAGCGCGCGTAATATGCTTCCCGGCAAAGTCGTGGCCGTCACTAAGGGGGCGACCACGGCCCATGTGAAGGTCGAACTGGCGTCCGGCCTGACGGTCCTGTCGTCGATCACCAACGAGGCCGTCGATGACCTCGCCCTCAAGATTGGCGACAGCGTCTCCGCCGTGATCAAGTCTTCCGACGTCATGATCGCAAAGTGATTTCGGAGTGATGGGAAGGCGCGCCGCGCGTCAACGGCGGGATACCGCGCATGGGAGCGCCCGGCAGCGCGGCTTTACAGCGTCACTTGCTTATGCCCGCATTCCTTGCAGGCAAATTGCACCCGCTTAGCGCCTTTTTCCGCCGAGACGCGGTTTGGCGCGCCGCATTTTCCGCAAGTGGCCTCGATGCGGGTGTTGCCCTGCTTCACGACCAGCGCCTTGCGCGCCATGGTTTCGCGGATCAGGCGCTCGGCCTCTTCGCGCATCGACTGCTTCGACATCCACCCGCACCTGTCCTGGAAACCGCAGCAGGCTTATAGCACGTGCATTGCACTTTTTTAACCGACGCGAAAAAATCGTCCCTGTGGGCTGCCCGCATGGATCAGCGCCTCACGCGACCTCCGGCGTCAGGGCCAGTAACTGCCGCACCAGCGCCAGCGCGGTTTCGGTGGCCGGATCGGCCGATATGACGGGTACCGCAAGCATCATCACGTCAATGGGATCATGGCTCAGAACGATCAGGTGCGTCGCGCTGTCGGCCTTCATCAGCGATGCGACGCGTTCGACCGCGGGATCGGACGCCGGCAGCCCCCACGGCGCGTCGGCACGACGCAGCACCGGACGCGTCGACAGAAAATCGCGCAGCCGCGCCGGATCATAGGTGGCGAGTTCAGGCTCGCGGGTGCGGCGTGCGCTCTCGAATATCGGGTGGCGCGCCAGTTCGGCGATCAGCTGGTCCCGGGTTCGGGCCGGAGATGCCGCGACGGAATCCAGCACGCCCGGCACCTGCGATTCGAAAGGCACGAAGTGCGTCGACCATCAAACCGATGGTGAGAACACCCGACATGGTGATCGCGCAGAACCTGATGACCTCAGCCAAATCGGCATCCGGCGACATCCCTGCGGCGGCGGCGCCGAGCAGCGCCGAGTTCACCAGTCGCAGCACGGTCATCAGCAGGGCCTGGCGCCGCGTCTCTGCGCCGCCGCCCGCGATCAGGATCGCCGTGACGACCAGCAGCGCCCCCAACGCCCCGAGCCTGACCGGGATATCGGGAGCGAGCACCCGGAAATCGGTGACGATGAAAGGGATCATGATGACAGCGCCGACGGCCAGACGATTGATACTGCGATTTTCGGAGGCCATCAGCATGGAGCGGTCCCTGGCCGCCAGCAGCCATCCGCAGGTCGCAAATCCGGCCAGCTGGAATGACGACAGCAACAGGGCGTGGAGCGTGGCGAAGCGCTGCGGTCCAAGGGCGCCGCCGAGCCCGAGCCCGATGCCGCCGGCAGCCATCGCGATCTTCACCAGCCGAGGGGCGTGGCGCCGCAGCACGCCTTCGGTGACGATCAAGGCGCCGAGCGGCACCAGGGCTGCCGGAATCAAGGATACGCGGTCGAGCAGCGCATTCCCCGTCCACCATGCCGCGCCACGCACGAAAAACAGCGTAGCTATCACACCGAGCGTCAGCAGCAGGCGCCTGGTCAACGGCCCGCTGGCGTCCCGCCGATAGAGGGTCAGTATGGCGACGCCGAGGCCGATGGCACCGCATAGGTTGACGATGGAATCGGCGATCACCGCGGGCGTCATGGGTCGCCCGCTCCGGCCGGCATCCGTGGCCGCAGCGTGCCGAACGCGCGCGTATCGTCCATCCAGTGAACCGCGGGAAGCACCAGCCGCTGCAAAGCCAGCATCGCAACGGTCGCCAGCAGCGCCGGCAGCGAGCCATGCGGCACTTCGCTCAGGAGATAGCGGCGCCCGGCTGCCAGATCGATGCGCCCAAGTTGCAGCACATCGTCGCCTCTGGCGCAGTCGAGCTCGCGCGCACAGAAGGCATTATATTGTTCGGCGACCATGACAAGACCGAGATGGGTGACCTCGGCCGGTTCGCCATCGAGTTCGACGTCCAATACCGACAGGGCATTGAATGCGATCGGACGGCCCGTGGCCTCCTCGCAGATCAGGGTGACGATGGCGCGCGACAGCAGTTCCGGTCGACCTGAGAAAATCCCGTAGCAGAGGCTATGCTCCGGCAGCGTCTTTGCCGCCACGATGCGGAGTTGCGACACCAATTGTTCGAGTTCGTTCGGGCAGAGCGAAAGGCCCGGGCTTTCGACGATCCGGGTGCGCAGGCCGGCATGGGTGCGCAGGGTGATATCGATGGTCGGCTGCGACAATGCCTTCAGCCAGAACCAGGCATGACCATGCATCCGTCCGCCCGCCGATCCCGCTTGCAACCGGCTCTTGCGGCGACGCCATGCCCATACGCCGCTCCAGAAGGATCCCATGCCGCTCGCCTGTGTTCGGGAAAGATTCTTGCATGAAGCTTGTCAAGGAGCCATAGGCGCAAGCCTGGTTCATTGAAGTCTCTCCTTTTGCTGTGGGTTTGAGGGGATGGATCAGGTGGTTGAGGCAGGTTGCGTGCGTTTGGCATGGAGCCGCGCCAGCACGTCATCGGCGGTCGATTTCATGCGCGGCCCAAAACCCTGTTCGGCGAGCTTTTCGGCGGTCGCCAGCGGTCCGCTGGCGACATCGATTTCGCTCAAGGCCTGGTCCGCGGCCTCTGCTTCCAGCTGCCGTTCGCGCAAGCGTTTCAGCGTCGCCTCGGCTTCGGGCAGCGTCGATTCGTAAGGGCGCGCGGCTTCGATGCCGCCCCGCCGCAGCGCGTGCACGGATTCCGCTGCGCGGGCAACACGGCGGCCGCGATCGAGTTCGGTGATGCGTGCCTCGGCGCCGGCAACGTGGCGCCTGAGCCGCGCGATCTCGCCAGCGAACAAGGCCCGGGCAGTCATGGCGGCGTCGCGGTCCGCCTCCAGCGAGGCGATCGCCGCGGCCGCTTCGCGCGCCAGATCTTCCCGGCCACCATCGAGAGCCGCGGTGGCGCGGACTTCCAGATCGGCGATGCGGGCGTTGGTGGCGTCGAGACGCCGGCCCTCCTGCTGATCGCCGGCGATGGCCAGCGCCAGCGTCCGCTTGGCCCGCTCGACGGCTGTGGCCGCATCGCGCATCTGCTGATCGAGGATGAGGAGAGCTTGGCGGCTCTCGAATTCTTCTTCCGCCACAGCCACGCTGCCCCGTAAGAGCGTAATAACCGTTTTGAACATAGTCGGCTCCCTGTTATGAGCGTTGCTCACGAACTATCTAGCTCGACGCGGCGGTGATCGAGGCCGAACGCGACGGCCCCGACTCTCCTTGCGCCGTACTGGTGCGCATCGCCCTCGCCTATTGCGACTTCGCCGCCGAAAATACCGAGCTCTGGCGCGCGCTGTTCGAACATCGGATGACACCGGCAGACCGGTGCCGGACTGGGTAATCGACGAACAGATGGCGCTGTTCCGTCATATCTATCGGCCGCTCGCCATGTTGCTGCCAACCCGCTCGGCCGCTGAATTGAGCTTGACCGCGCGCAGCCTGTTTTCGGCGGTGCATGGCATGGTGGCGCTCGGCCTGGAGCAGAAGCTGATCGCGGTCCCGATCGGCGCGTTGCGGAAAGAGATCGCGGTCATCGTGAGGGGTGTCGTCGACGGGCTCACGCATCACCCGCCTCACGTCTCCACGATCACATAGCTGTTCTCGACGTGCACCGGAAAGGTCTCGGCCACATAGGGGCCCCTGGCCAGCGTTTCGCCGTCTTCGATCGCGACCGGATAGGTCTTGACCTTGATCCGGTTCGGGTCGAACCAGGACTGGCCGTTGCGGATGTCGAATTCCCAGCCGTGCCAGGCGCAACGCAGGAATTCGCCGACCCGCGAGCGCTCATAGACCCCGGGCTCCGGCGAGGTCAGCCGCGCCACGCAGGCGGCCTTGTCGAGCGGGGCGCCTGCGTGCGGGCAGCGGTTGAGCAGCGCGAAGAACTCGCCATTGACATGGAACACGACGATGTCGCGCCCCTCGACGCCGACCACCTTGTTGCTACCGGGCGGGATATCCGTGGTGCGCGCGACGATGTGACGGGTCATGGCATCAGAGCTTGTAGAGCGCGCGCGCGTTGCCGTTGAAGATTTTGGCGCGCTCGGCTCCGCTGAGCGGGGTCTTGAAGGCAAAGCGCGGATCATCGAAATCCCAGTGCGGATAATCCGACGAGAACAGCAGCCGGTCGACGCCGACCCATTCGATCAGCGCGCGCAGATGTCTGGCTTCATCCGGCTCGTCGATCGGCTGCGTCGTGAACCAGAAATGCTCGCGGACATAGTCGGAGGGCCGCCGCTTGAGGTGCGGGACCTCACTGCGGAAACGTTCAAAATGCTGGTCCATCCGCCACATCGCCGAGGCTATCCAGCCAAAACCGCCTTCGATGAAGACGATTCTCAGCTTCGGGAAACGCTCGGGCACGCCTTCGATCACGAGGCTCGAAAGCTGCGCCGCCATGGTGCCGGCGTTCGACTGGTGCTCCTCGGCATAATAAGACGGCCAGCCGCCGCCGGTCGGGGCGTGACCGCCATAGCCGCCGACGTGAATGCCGAGGGGAAGGCCGAGTTCTTCCGCACGGGCATAGATCGGCCAGTAGCGATGGCGGCCGAGCGGCTCGTTGGCGCGCGGCGAGACATTGATCTGGACATATTGGCCGAGTTTGGCGCAGCGCTCGATCTCGGCGATCGCCGCTTCGGTGTCGTCCTGTCCGACCAGGATCGAGGCCTTCAGGCGCGGCTCCCGGCTGGTCCAGTGCGCCAGCTGCCACTCGTTGATGGCGCGCTGGATCGCGGCGCCGAAATCGAGATTCTGCTGCGAGAAGATGAAGAGATCGAGCACCTGCAGAATGCCGAACTCGATGTCCAGGGGATCGAGATGCTGCTGGCGCATGAAGCCGAGATCGGAACCGGGCGGCCCGCCGGTCGGCGGCCAGGCATCGCGGCGCGCGATCAAGGGCGATGATCGCGGATAGGGCGTGGTGCCGATATAGGGCGTGCGCAGATGATCGCCGTAGGTCTTCAGATGCTCCTGCCAGCGCTTTGTCAGGTACGGATTGAGGTCGGCGCGCGAACGCAGGCTGGGATGGATGTCGCAGTCGATGATGCGCAGGCGGCTCTTGGCGGAGGCTTCCTTGGCGGGCAAGGGGCGGTCGATGACGTCGCTCATGTGATCCTCCCTGGGATCATCGGGTTAGGCGGCAAGAGAAAGCCGCGGAAAGGTTTCCAGCGGATTGTCCGCGCACATCCGCGCGACCAGGCTCGCCGGCAGATGCGGCGGGATCGCATCATCGCCGTCGAATTGCCAGTGCGGATAATCCGACGCAAACAGGAACATCCGGTCCGAGCCGATCATGTCGATGATATCGGCGACGCCGGCCGCATCGGGCGGGCTGTCGAACGGCTGCGTGGTGAAGCGGATGTGGTCGCGGATGATGGAAGCCGGTTCGCGGTCGATCCAGGGCACTTCGACCCGGACGCCGCGCCAGGTCTTATTGGCGCGCCACATGAAGGCCGGCAGCCAGCTGACGCCGGATTCCATCAGCACCACCTTGAGGCCGGGAAATTTTACAAATACGCCCTCATAGATGAGGCTGAGGATCTGGGCCTGGAAGGCCTGCGCCTCGGCCAGATAATATTCATAGCGATAGGACGGCCAGCCGATCGAACTCGGTGCCGCGCGGTACTGGCTGCCGGCATGAATGGCGAGCGGCAATTTGTGTTTCTCGGCGGCCTGCCACACCGGCCAGTAATGCCGCCGGCCGAGCAGGCTCTCGCCCTGCGCCAGCACCAGCACCGAGACGAACCTGTGATCGCCGGCGCGGCGTTCGATCTCCTCGATCGCGAGATCCGGCGCCTGCAGGGGAACCACGATCGAGGCGCGCAGGCGCGCATCGCGCGCCAGCCATTCGGCCGCGATCCAGTCGTTGATCGCCTTGCAGAAGGCGGAAGCCATATAGGGATCATACACGGCCTGCGCGCCGTACAGCACATTGCAGATCGCGTGGCTCGATCCAAGCTGGTCGAACGCCCCGCGCTGCACCATCGACAAGTCGCTGCCGGGCTTGCCCTCGGCCGGCCGCCAGTCGGCGCGGCCGGACAGCGGCATGTTGGGCGGGTAACTCGTGAGATCGAGCCCGTCGATGGCCCGGCTGACGACCTGTTCTTTCCAGTGATCGTCGAGATAGGGCAATAGCGTGGTGCGCGTGCCGCCTACCGCCGGATGGATATCGCAGTCGATCCGCGGTGCGGCCATGGCCGTTTCCCGAGCAGTTGTTGTTGGCGATCGCTTCGGACCGCGCCGCAAATGTGCCGCCATTGGCCTGCAAGTGCAAGGGCGATCAAGGGCGATCAATCGTCTCGGAGTGCATTTTCGAACAACCATGACGCCATCACGCCGCTCATGATGGCGCGTTGATCATGACCGAAACAGCGCAAAGTAAATGACATACAGCCAGCCCAAGATGCCGTCGATGATGGCCCAAAGTATCGAATGGTTGGCCGTGTAGGATATCGCGATGGCAAGGGCGGAGCCAAAGCCCACGCCGTATTTTGCCCCCTCTACCCGGACCCCGTAGTAGCGATTGTCTGCCATGTCCCCGGCCTCCGTTGTCGGCTGTCCCTTTGAATTTCATCCCTGAGATCCGTCTTCTCCGCAAGTCACAGATCGTCATTGCGAGGCAGGCGAAGCAATCCGGAGCCACGACTAAATCGACCTCGGCCGGTTGATTTTCCGGCGCAGGAACTCAAATAGACTGGATGAGGTCCGCGGGGCTGCATGCCGTCAGATCGCCAAAACGTGAATTGGTGCCTGATCTATCGAATAGCATTTTATCCACGCCTGTTCGTGCATGGTTTGTATGACAAATTATCTCGCGTCTGGTTTCCTGCTGGCGACGATCACCGGCGCATCCGTCTGCGGCGCCGGGTCCGGCTTGCCGCGCATCCCGCCACATTGGGTGCAGGCGGGACTGATCCTTGACGGATCCAGCGCTCCGGCTGACGGCACCGCGAATCCATCGCAATCCTGCTCCGGCGTGTCGTTCTCGCGGAACCTGAAATACGGCGAAAGCGACCAGAACGTGCTGGATGTCGCAACCGGCGGTGCCAAGGAAACCTCGCCGCGTCCGGTGCTGTTGTTCGTGGTGGGCGAAAGCTTTGCCGGCAACCATGGCGCACCCGACGTCTCGCCCGCGCTGCAGGATCAGGCGATGTGCTTTGCGGCGCGCAACGGCATGGTTGGCGTGAAAGTAAGCTACCGGCTGGCTCCCGCAAACCCCTGGCCTGCAGGCGCCAGGGATGTCGCGGCTGCGATCTCGTGGGTCTACCAGAATATCGACCTGTTCGGGGGAAATCACGACGAGATCGTTCCTGTCGGTTACGCCGTCGGCGCCTTTCACGTCGCAAGTCTCTTGGCCCACCCGGAATTTCAGGAGAGCGATTCCGATGTCGCGGGCGCGGTGCTGGTGTCGGGCCTTTACCGTCTGAGCAGCGACGCCAGCGCCGACGAAAAATCGTATCTTGGCGCGGACGCCAGCAAATATGATGAACGTTCGGCACTTCCAGGGATCCTCAGGCTCGAGATTCCGCTTCTGCTGGCCTGGTCCACCGCCGACCCTCCGCCTCTGGTCGCCCAGGGCGAAACGCTCAAAGAGCTCTTGTGCAACTCCCCGACGCAATGTCCGCACCTGACGGTGCTCCGGAATCGCGAGGACCTGGCTTCCCTCTTTGGACCCGATGCTTCCGGTGGCAGCCTGCTTGAGCCGATACAGGAACTGGTCCGCGAAATCGAAGCCAGGGGCCTTCCCTGAAAAACCATGGCGATGGCGTTGCCAGCATTCAACCGGCTTTCACGGTGCGGATGACATCGCCTACGCGTAATGCCATCCTTGCCCATCGCACTTTCCGGAGAACCCCATGGCCTGCCTGATCCGCGGTGGTACCGTCGTCAATCACGATTTTTCATGCCGCGCCGACGTCCTGGTCGACGGCGACAGTATCGTCGCGGTCGGCCCCCGCCTCGACGCCCCCATGGGCGCCGACATCATCGACGCCGGCGGCTGCTTTGTCATGCCGGGCGGCATCGATCCGCACACCCATCTCGAGTTCGCCTTCATGGGCACCGTGTCGGCGGATGATTTCGAGTGGGGTACCAAGGCGGCGCTATCGGGCGGCACCACCATGGTCGTGGATTTCTGCATTCCCGATCCCGGCCAGTCGATGCTGGCGGCCTATCAGGACTGGCGGCGCAAGTCCGAGAAGGCGGCCTGCGACTACGGCTTCCACATGGCCGTGACCTCGTGGTCTCGCCAGGTGTTCGACGAAATGGAGATCGTCGTCAAAACCTACGGGATCAACACCTTCAAGCATTTCATGGCCTACAAGGGCGCGCTGATGGTGGACGACGACGAGCTCTACAACTCGTTCGCGCGCTGCGCCCATCTCGGCGCCATGCCGCTGGTCCATGCCGAGAACGGCGACGTCGTGGCGCGGATGCAGCAGGCGCTGTTGGAGCGCGGCATCGACGGTCCCGAGGGCCACGCTTATTCGCGGCCGCCCGAAGTCGAAGGCGAGGCCACCAACCGCGCCATCATGATCGCCGACATGACCGGGGCGCCGCTCTATGTCGTGCACACCAGCTGCCGCCAGTCCCATGAGGCGATCGCGCGCGCCCGCGCCGGCGGCCAGCGCGTCTATGGCGAGCCCCTGATCCAGCATCTGCTGCTCGATGCGACCGAATATGCCAACAAGGACTGGAACCACGCGGCGCGGCGGGTGATGTCGCCGCCGTTCCGCGACAAGGCCCATCAGGACAGTCTGTGGGCCGGACTGCAGTCGGGCTCGTTGCAGGTGGTCGCGACCGACCACTGCGCGTTCACCTCAGAGCAGAAGCGCCTGGGTCTTGGCGATTTCCGCAAGATTCCCAACGGCACCGGCGGTCTCGAAGACCGCATGCCGCTGTTGTGGACATCGGGCGTCAACACCGGCCGGCTGACCAAAGAGGAATTCGTCGCTGTCACCTCGGCCAATATCGCCCGCATCCTCAATATCTATCCGCGCAAGGGCCGGCTTGCGATCGGGTCGGACGCCGACATCGTGGTGTGGGACCCCGCAGCCGGCAAAAGCATCAGCGCCAGGAGCCAATTGAGCCGCATCGACTACAACGTGTTCGAGGGCTTCGCCTGTACCGGGGCCCCCGTCGCCACGCTGTCGCGCGGCAAGCTCGCCTTTGCTAAGGGCGAACTTCGCGCCGAACAGGGCGATGGGCACTATATCGAGCGGCCGCCGTTCTCACCGGTCCATGTCGCCAATTCGACCTGGAAGCAGACCACGGCGCCAAAGGGCGTGCGGCGCGCCGACGTGACGCCGTGAAAGGCCCCGTTATTGCGAGGAGCCCATGCGACGAAGCAATCCAAAGGCTGCGCCCGACGAGAGATGGATTGCTTCGCTGCGCTCGCAATGACGGAGATGGAGATGGAGCGCGGACCACATCACGAAAGCTGATCGTTGCCCTGGGCTGCTCACTGTAACGGCTTGCATTGCCGATCAAAGCGAGCGACCATTGCCGGCAAAACAATGAATAAGAGCAGTCGGGATGGCAATCAGGAGTATTGGGCAACAGGGGATCGTATTTACGGTGTTCGCGGCCCTTTTCGCCGTCTTTTCCCTTCTGCTTCCGGGCTTTCTCACCACCGCCAATGTCCTGACGCTGCTGCAGAACGTGGCGGTGCTGGGCATCCTCGGCCTCGCCATGGCGATCGTGGTGATCGGGCGCGGCATCGATATCTCGCTGATCGCAGCACTGGCGGTGCCGCCGGGGCTGGTGCTGCAGATGGTGCAGGACGGCCACTCGCTGCCGAGTTCGCTGCTGGCAGCCTTCGCGCTGACGGCGGTCTTCGGCCTCGTCAATGGCTGGCTGATCGCCTATGCCGAGGTGCCCTCGCTGTTCACGACGCTGGCCTCAGGCCTGTTTCTCGCTGGCCTCGGCCAGGCGGCGCTGTTCAAGCTCGACGTGGTGCAATGGAGTCCGGGGCTCGATGGCTTCGAGAAACTCGGCCAGGGCAGTTTGTTGGGCATCCCGATGCCGATCGTGATGTTCGCGCTCGCCTGCGTAGCGGTAGCGTTGCTGCTGCGGCGGACCCGGATCGGCGCCTATATCTATGCGATCGGCGACAATCCTTACGGCGCGCGGGTCACCGGAATTCCGACCCGGCCGATCATCGTGCTGCAATATGTGCTGGCGGCACTGATCGGCTTCGGCGCCGGGCTCATTCTCGCTTCGTCGGTCAACAGCATGCCGACCCGCATCTTCAACTCGACCCTGATCTATGACGTCATCCTGGTGGTCGTGCTCGGCGGCATCGGCCTGTCCGGCGGCCGCGGCGGCGTCGCCAATGTCGTCATCGGCACGCTGCTGATCGGCACCATGCTCAACGGCATGACCATCATGGATGTCTCCTATTCCGGCCAGAACCTGGTCAAGGGCGTGGTGCTGCTGGTCGCCGTCATCGCGGATTCGTTCCTGAATCCGCGCAACGAGGAGACCGCGCAACAGGGCGATATCTGAGCGGCCCGGCGCCAGGCAGCGATCAACACGTTCAACCATCAACAAACAAACTCTGGAGGATGAGATGACCAAGACAGGACACACGCTGACGACCCTGCTGCTCGGGGCCGGCCTGATCGCCGCGGCGGCGGCGCCGGCAGCGGCCCAGAAGGGGCTCGACGAACCGTTCCAGGATGCCTTCAAGCAGGCGCTGGCCGGCAAGACCGTCGCCTTCGTGCCGGTGGCGATGAATTTCGATCTGACCGAGGGTTGGTTCGCCGGCCTCAAGAAAGAGCTCGAGCCCTACGGCGTCAAGGTGATCGTGCGCGATCCGAACTGGAGCACCAATGCCGGCGCACAAGCGGTGACAACGCTGATCTCGGAAAAGCCGGCGGTGATGGTGATCCATAATCCGGACGTGCAGACCTACGCCAAGCTGTTGCAGCGCGCCGAGAACGAAGGCATCTATGTCATCCAGATCAACATGGGCTCGAACTATCGCAGCTCGGCCTTTGTCGGCGCCAACTGGATCGAGATCGGCGAACGCGACACCGAGGCCGTGGTCAAGGCCTGCGAGGGCAAGTCCAACAAGATCGCGGTGGTCCAGGGCGCGCTCTCGGCCGCGGCCAGCGCCTATACGCTGAAGGGCGTCGAGAACGTGCTCGCCAAGCACCCCGACATCAAGGTGGTGTCGAGCCAGGCCGCCGACTGGGATGCCGCCAAGGCCAAGGCGATCACGCAGACCGTGCTGAAACAGAATCCCGACCTCTGCGGCATCGTCGGCTTCTGGGACGGCATGGACATCGGCACCGCCGCCGCGGTCAAGGAAGCCGGGCTGACCGGCAAGGTCTTCGTCGCAACCTCCGGCGGCGGCGAGCGCCGCGGCGCCTGCGAACTGGTCAAGTCGGGCGCGCTGGACCTCGACCTCAGCTATGACGTGCCGACCCAGGCCGAGCAGATGGCCGGCATGGTCAAGTGGCTGGTGTCGTCCGGCGTCAAGCCGGGATCGGTGAAGGGATCGGCCTATACCACCCTGATCCCGATCACCAAGGACAACGCCGCCAGCGACACCGCCTGCTGGAATCTGAGCGATCTGAAGAAGTAGCCATCCCTCACGCCCTCCACGAGCGGCCACGCCGATCGGCTGGCCGCCCGTCCCAGCTCTTGAAGCCAGGCCACCGATGCAAGAGACCTTTCTGCGTTTGCGATACCGCTACTGGCCCGGCCATCTTCTCGGCGAGATTCTCTCCAAGCGCTGGACCGAGACCGCGATCCCGGTGATCGTGCTGCTGATCATCGCCATCCTGCTCAGCCGGTCGATCGAGGGTTTCCTGTCGGCCGCGAGCCTTGCCGACACCGGGCGGCAGGCCGGCGAGATCGGCTTCATGGTGCTCGGCATGGCGCTGGTCGTCATCGTCGGCGGCATCGACCTGTCGGTCGGATCGATGTTCGCGCTGTGCGACTTCTGTGCACTGTTCTGCCTCAACGTGCTGGACTGGCCGGTGCCGGCGGTGATCATCGCCACCATCTTCTGCGGCATCGGGCTCGGCGCCATCAACGGCCTGTTGATCGGGTACCTGCGGCTGCGCGCCTTCATCACCACGCTGATCACGCTGATCATCTATCGCTCGGCCTATGACCTCCTGCTGTTCGATTATTCCAACAAGATCGCCGCCGCCTTCCCCGACATACCCTCCTGGAATTTCATCGGCGGCGGCGGCGTCCTGAGCGTGCCCAGCGTGGTGCTGGTCTATCTCGTGGTCGCGATCTTCGGCCATGTGTTCCTGACCCGGCTGCGGCCGGGATGGCATGTCACCGCGATCGGCGGCTCGCGGCGCTCGGCCTACAATTCCGGCATCGCGGTGCGGCGCACGATCGCGCTGTGCTACACCGCGAGCGGGGCGCTGACCGCGGTCGGCGCGCTGTTCTTCGCAGCAAGGCTCGGCACCGTCGGCGGCGATGTCGGCGTCGGGCTCGAGGTCACGGTGCTGACCGCGACCGTGCTCGGCGGCATCAGCCTCGGCGGCGGCAAGGGCTCGGTCGCCAAGGCGCTGGTCGGCACGCTGATTGTTCTCCTGCTGATCAATGGCCTGACCACGCTGTCGTTTTCCGGCGGCGTCAACCGCATGGTGCTCGCCGGCGTGCTGCTGGTGGCCGCCACGATCGACATCCGCTGGCTGAAGAACCGCAACCGCATCATCAGCAAGGTCTATGTCAGCCCGACCTATCACGCGCTGGCCGCGCCGCCCTCAACCGAGCCCGGAACCGGCGCCTTCGCGCAGAACGACCGGCTGCGCGATGTCACCCTGATCGGGCTCGGCCGCATCGAGGCGCCGGAAGACGTCATTCTCGACCGCCACGACAATCTCTATGCCGGCTCGCGCCACGGCGACATCATGCGCTTCAAGGCGCCGGACTATCAGGAGATGGAGGTGTTCGCCCATATCGGCGGCCAGCCGCTCGGCATGGCGTTCGACCGCGCCGACAATCTCTATGTCTGCATCGGCGGCATGGGTCTCTACCGCATCACGCCCGATCGCCGGGTCGAGAAGGCCACCGACGAGACCAACCGCAGCCTCACTTCGGTCAACGACGACAGCCGGCTGCGGCTCGCCGACGATCTCGACATCGCCGATGACGGCCGCATCTTCTTCTCCGAGGCCACCGTGCGCTACGAGATGGACGAATGGCCGGTCGACGGGCTGGAGGCGCGCGGCAATGGCCGCATCATCTGCTATAATCCGGCCGACGGCACCACCCACACCGTGCTGCGCGGACTGAAATTCCCGAACGGCATCTGCGTCGCCAGCGACGGCCGGTCGATCCTGTTCGCCGAGACCTTCGGCTGCTCGATCAAGCGGCTGTGGTTCGATGGCCCCGACAAGGGCAAGGTCGAGACCGTGATCGACAATCTGCCGGGCTATCCCGACAACATCAACCTCGCCTCCGACGGCAATTACTGGCTCGCCATGGTCGGCATGCGCAGCCCCGCGCTCGACCTCGCCTGGAAAATGCCGGGCTTCCGCAAGCGCATGGGCAAGCAGGTGCCGATCGACGAATGGCTGTTCCCGAACATCAATACAGGCTGCGTCATCAAGTTCAACGAGCGCGGCGAGGTCCTGGAATCCTTGTGGGACCTGCGCGGCGTCAACCATCCGATGATCACCTCGATGCGCGAGCATCGCGGTTATCTCTATCTCGGCGGCATCGCCAACAACCGCATCGGCCGCTACAAGCTTGCGGGCGCCGACCCGAGCTTCGTGCAATACGATCGGCGCTGGGGGCGATCGACATGATCGCCGCGCTGAAGGGCTTTGCCGAACGCGTGCTTGGGCGCGGCGAGGCGACCATCACGGTGCCGTCATTCGACGGCGCCCTGAAGCCGAACCAGATCCTGGAAAAAGCCGAGACTGTCGGCCAGTTCGAGGCGCCCGAGGACCTCGCGACCGACGGCCGCTCGCTGTATCTCGCCGACGGACCGGCGCTGGGTCGCGTCGACGCCGAACGCACCACCGAGATCCGCCGCTTCGACCGCGCCATTACGGCGCTGTGCTGCCTGCCGGATGGCGGTATCGCGGTCGCGCTCGACGGCAGCGAGGTGGTCGTGCTGGCAAGCCCGTCGGCATCTGCCGCCGTGTCCGGCTTTAAGGATTCCTCGCTCAACGCCGTCAACGCGCTGGCGGCGGGGCCCGCGGGCACCTTGCTCGCAACCGACGGCTCGACCGCGCGGCATGCCCAGCAATGGGTCCGCGACCTGATGGAGCGCGGTCGCACCGGCCGGCTGATGCGCATCGACATTGCCCATCACCGCGTCAGCACCCTCGCCGAGGGGCTGCAGTATGCCTTCGGCGTCGCCGTTTCCGGCGATGATGTGCTGGTCAGCGAAAGCTGGCGCCACCGCCTGGTTGCGATTGCGCCGGATGGCAGCCGGCGCGCGGTGCTGGATCATCTGCCGGTCTATCCGTCGCGGCTGTCGCCGGCCGCCTCCGGCGGCTTCTGGCTCACCGCGTTTGCCGCGCGAACCCAGCTGGTCGAATTCGTGCTGCGCGAAAACGCCTATCGCCGCCGGATGATGAAGGAGATCGATCCGCGATACTGGATCGCACCGAAGCTCAAATCCGGTCAGTCGTTCCTGGAGCCGATGCAGGGCGCCCACATCAAGACCATGGGCGTCGTCAAGCCCTGGGCGCCGCCGCGCTCCTACGGGCTCGTGATCCGGCTCGACGCCAGCGGCGTTCCGATGTTCGCGCTGCACAGCCGGGTCGACGGCGTCAACCATGGCATCGTCGCCGCCGTCGAACTGAACGGCGCCCTTTACGCCGTCGCAAAAGGTCCGGGCCGGCTATTGCGCCTGCCGTTGACCCTGATCGAGCAGGAGCTGCAGGCATGAGCGACATCGTCCTCGCGCTCCGCAAGGCGACCAAGCTCTATGCCGGCGTGCCGGCGATCGAGGGCGTCGATTTCGAACTGCGCCGCGGCGAGATCCATGCGCTGGTCGGCGAGAATGGCGCCGGCAAGTCGACGCTGACCAAGGTGATGGCCGGGGTGGTCACGCTGACCTCCGGCACCATGCAGGTCAACGGCGTCGACGCCGCGCCGCGCACCCCGCTCGAGGCGCGCCATCTCGGCATCGCCATGGTGTTCCAGGAAAACAGCCTGGTGCCGACCATGACGGTGGCGCAGAACCTGTTCCTCGGCCAGGAGAAATTCTACAACCGGCTGCGCGGCATCTATATCGCCGCCCAGCAGTTCCTGCAGTCGCTGAATTTCGACGTCACCCCGACCGCCACCGTCGGCCTGCTCGGCGCCGCCAAGAAGCAGATGGTCGAGATCGCCCGCGCCGTGCTGCACGAGGCCAAGGTCATCATCTTCGACGAGCCGACCGCGACATTGACGCCGGAAGAGAAGAAATATTTCTTCGACCTGGTCCGCGACCTCAAGCGCCGCGGCGTCTCGATCGTGTTCATCTCGCACGCGCTCGAGGAGGCGCTTGACCTGGCCGACCGCATCACCATCCTGCGCGACGGCAAGCATGTCGTCACCGACGATGCCGGCAATTTCGACCGCGCCCGCATCGTCCAGGCGATGGTCGGCCGCGACCTCTCGAACACGCTCTATGGCGCGCGCAAGACCAGCGTGCGGCCGGCAGGGGCCCGGGTGCTGACGGTGCAGAACCTGAAGATGGCGCCGATGGTGAAGAACAATTCGCTCTCGGTGTTCGCCGGCCAGATCACCGGCGTGTTCGGCCTGGTCGGCGCCGGCCGCACCGAGACCTTCAAGGTGGTCGCCGGGGTCCTGAAACGGGATTTCTTCCACGGCGGCGAGGTGCTGTTGCACGGCAAGCCGGTGCGCTACCGCGTTCCGGCGCCGGCGGTGCGCGCCGGCATCGCCTACATCACCGAGGACCGCAAGGTCGAGGGCTTCTTCGAGACCATGTCGGTCGCCCGCAATATCTATCTCGGCCTGCTCGCCAAGCTGCCGGGCGGCCGCTTCTTCCTGTCCAACCGCGAGTCCGACCGGCTCGGCAAGGACTGGGTCGAGCAGCTCAAGGTTCGCGTCTCCGGCAGCGACATGAAGGTTGTCGAGCTCTCCGGCGGCAACCAGCAGAAAGTGGTGATCGCCAAATCGCTGGTGCAGGAACCGGAGCTCATCATCTTCGACGAGCCGACCCGCGGCGTCGACGTCGGCGCCATCGTCGAGATCCACGACCTGATCCAGCGGCTCGCCGACGACGGCAAGGCGGTGGTGATGATCTCGTCCTATCTGCCCGAGATCATGGCGCTGTCCGACCGCATCCTGGTGGCGCGGCAGGGCAAGGTGGTCGAGGAATTCTCCGCGCTGGAAGCGACGGAAGAAAAGATCATGTACGCGGCGGTACATTGAGGGCGGCTTGAGGCCATCGCCGCAAACGTCAGCGGGGAGCTCTCGAGTCCTGCCGGGCCCGCCAGCCTTCGCTCGCGATAGCCGAGTGAAGGCTGCCGCGCCGAAGCCCAAAGGGCGAAGTCGGGCGGTGCACGCGAGCTGCGGCTCGGCATGCCAAAAATATCGAAAACAACCCCATGCAAAGTAACAGGGTGTCGCTGGCGGGGATGCTTTGACCGATCCCGCAAAAACATTTTGACACGTCGGGCAAATCAGTGGCACTACTGCATCCTCACGCAATTCGCAAACCTCCCATCGCCCTGCCTGACAGCGGGCGCTTCGGCGCGATTGCTGGCCAAAACTCCCGACCATTGAAGTTGCACCGGCTCGCCACAGCGAATGATCGCCTCTCGCGTTGCCGAACACGGCTGGATACGGGGCGTCGAAAGAGGGCGAGCACGAGGGTCGCCCCTACGAATCTAAATGGCGTAGGGGCGCCCCTGGTGGGCGCCCTGTTTGAACCACCACCATTGTAACCGGACGCGGTGCTGCAAGTCCGAATTGGGGAGAGTGGAATTCGAGGCACTTTGCTGCTGAGCCGGCGTATTCGGATTGGGGAGCCGCCCTCCAGAAATACCAACATTGGGGGGTCGCTGATCGCGATGCGATGCATGGCATCCTGCGACAATCAGGACAGACGTCAAATTAATCGCTTCGGAATTTGCAGGCTGTCCGTCCATGAGTCGCTTCCCTCCCCCCGCGCGCATCGCGCGTGGCGGGGAGGGGTCGGGGGTGGGGGGTGGCGCGGCATTCACCGAAGCAGCGGTTCCTGCCGGTACAAACCGGATAGATTCCCGACAGTTTAAACCGGAATGAATCCCGACAGGTTTCACAGTGCATCGGCGGGAGGGCCCATCGATGCCATTTAGAGAGACCGGTCGGATGGAAGAGCGGATTAGGATGTTTGTTGAGTATGATAGCGGGAATTGGAGCGTTTCGGAGCTTTGCCGGCGCTACGGGATCTGCCGTGACACATTTTACGAATGGCGTGGCCGGCGGGAGACTGGCGATCCGGCCTGGTTTGTGGAGCGGTCGCATGCGCCGAAGCAATGTTGGCAGACCACGGATGCTGATATTGCAAAGAAGGTGATCGCGGCTCGGCGGCGATTTCCCTATATGGGGCCGCGCAAGCTGCTGCGGGTGCTCGAGAGCAAGGCTGCCGGGATCGCCTGGCCGGCGGCTTCGACGATCGGAGACATCCTCAAGCGCGCCGGGCTGGTCGAGCCAGTCAAGCGGCGGCGGCGTGCGCTGGACCAGGGGCGGCCGTGCACGGCGGTAACGGGGCCGAATGACGAATGGAGCACGGACTTCAAGGGATGGTTTCGCACCCTGGATCAGCAGCGGATCGATCCCCTGACGGTTGTGGACAGCCACAGCCGTTTTCTGATCGAAGTGCGCATTGTGGCGCCCACCACGGAGGGCGTTCGCCCCTGTTTTGAGCGGGCTTTTCGCGAGTACGGATTGCCGAGGGCGATCCGCTGTGACAATGGCTCGCCATTCGGCTCGCGCGGCGCGGCGGGGCTCACCAAGTTGTCGGTCTGGTGGACCAAGCTCGGGATTGCGCCGCACTTCATCCATCCGGCCTCGCCGCAGGAGAACGGCCGACATGAGCGCATGCACCGCACGCTGAAGAAGCAGACCTCGGCCCCACCGGCGCGCAACGCGCGAGACCAACAGGCTCGGTTTGATAACTTTCGGCGCCACTATAACGAGGAGCGTCCGCACGAAGCGCTTGGTCAGCAGCCGCCGGCGCAGGCCTACACCGCGTCCTTGCGCGCCATGCCGGAGCGCGCGAAAGACCCATGGTATGACGCCGATCATCGGGTCCGCCGGGTCCGCGGCTCGGGCGAGGTCAAATGGAAGGGCGAGTTCGTCTTCATCGGTGAGGCGCTGGTGAATGAGCTTGTCGGAATTGCCGAACTCGAAACCGGCGACCACGTCGTGCGCTTCTGCGACCTGGACGTGGGCCTCATCAATCGAAACGGGATGTTCACCCGGTTCGCTCCGCCCCGAGAGGGGCTCCGCGAACCGGGTGAACATCCCGCATAACCCAACCTGTCGGGGATCATGCCGGTCCAAAATGTCGACAATCATGCCGGTTGAACACGCGTTGCGCCGAGTCGGTGGCTCGCAATGACGGTTTGGATCGATCAAACAATGCCGGCCGTCGTCCCCTTGACTGCCGGGCGTTCCCCGGCCTTGTGCGCGCGATAACCTGAGGCGCGATAGGTCTCGATCGGCGCAATCGCCCCGTTGGCGCGGTGACGCGCCAACGCCAGGATGGGCGAGACGTCGGCGGTGAAAGCCCGCTTGAGCTCGAGATGGGCGCCTAGCGCGTCATTGACGCCCTGCGCGGCCGCAAGCGCATCGCGATCGACGATCAGCGCCTGCGCATAGGCACGCTGCAACTCGATCGCCGACTGCATCAGGCTCTCGATCGGGTCGGTGACGTTGTGGGATTGGTCAATCATGTAGGCAGGGGCGAAACCCCCGGCCTTGCGGTTTTGGGCATCGATCAATTCATTGAAGACAAGGAACAGGCGAAACGGCTCGACCGAGCCGGTGTCGAGATCGTCGTCGCCGTACTTGGAATCGTTGAAATGGAATCCGGCGAGTTTTTCGAAGCGCACCAGCCGAGCCACGATCTGCTCGATGTTGACGGTGGGCGCGTGGTGGCCGAGATCGACCAGACACTGCGCCTTCGGCCCGAGTTCGAGGGCCGCCGCGAAGCTCGTGCCCCAATCGGAAATGACCGTGGAGTAGAAGGCCGGTTCAAAGCACTTGTGCTCCAGAAACACGCGCCAGTCCGCCGGCAGGGCGCCGTAGACCTCGCGCATGGAGGCTAGATAGCGATCAAGCGCCAGCGTCATATTCGATTGGCCGGCGAAATTCGAGCCGTCGCCGACCCAGACCGTGAGCGCCTTGGAGCCGAGCTTGCGGCCGATCTCGATGCATTCGACATTGTGCGCGATCGCCTGCTCGCGCACCGCGCGATCGACATGGCTGAGCGAGCCGAACTTGTAGGACAGCCTCTCACCCGGCTGATCCTGGAAGGTATTGGAATTGACCGCATCGAAGCCGAGGCCGCGTATTTGCGCGGCTTCGCGCAGTTCGGCGAAGTCGCTGACTTCGTCCCAGGGAAAATGCGGCGAGATGGTCGGCGTCGCCCGCACCAGTTGTTGAATGGTCGCGCAGTCATCGAGCTTGTCGAAGATGTTTCGTGGCTCGCCCGGTCCCGGAAAGCGGGCAAAGCGGGTGCCGCCGGTGCCCACTCCCCAGGTCGGGATCGCAACCCCGAAGGCCATGACGGCGCGCGTGATCACCTCGATGTCGACCTTTCGAC
>NZ_JBEKXH010000045.1:0-23262 GCF_049512235.1 Bradyrhizobium sp. | reverse complement strand
CGGAAAAATCTCCGCCATCGGCAAGGCGGGCAATCCCGACATCCAGCCCGGCGTCACCATCATTGTCGGGCCCGGCACCGACGTCATCGCCGGCGAAGGCAATATCATCACCGCCGGCGGCTTCGACAGCCACATCCATTTCATCTCGCCGCAGCAGATCGACGATGCGCTGATGTCGGGCGTCACGTCGCTGCTCGGCGGCGGCACCGGCCCCTCGCATGGCACCTTCGCCACCACCTGCACGCCCGGTCCGTGGCACATCGCCCGCATGATTCAGTCGTTCGATGCCTTCCCGATCAATCTCGGCATTTCCGGCAAGGGCAACGCCTCGCGGCCCGCGGCGCTCGAGGAAATGATCAAGGCCGGCGCCTGCGCGCTGAAGCTGCACGAGGACTGGGGCACCACGCCCGCCGCAATCGACAATTGCTTGTCGGTCGCCGACGATTACGACGTCCAGGTGATGATCCATTCCGACACGCTGAATGAATCGGGTTTTGTCGAGGACACCGTCAAGGCGTTCAAGGGCCGCACCATCCACGCCTTCCATACCGAAGGCGCCGGCGGCGGCCATGCGCCGGATATCATCAAGATCGCCGGATTGAAGAACGTGTTGCCGTCTTCGACCAATCCGACGCGCCCCTTTACCCGCAACACCATCGACGAGCACCTGGACATGCTGATGGTGTGTCACCACCTCGATCCGTCGATTGCGGAAGATCTCGCCTTTGCCGAGAGCCGCATCCGCAAGGAGACCATTGCGGCTGAAGACATCTTGCATGACCTTGGCGCGCTCTCGATGATGTCGTCGGATTCGCAGGCCATGGGCCGGCTCGGCGAAGTCATCATCCGCACCTGGCAGACCGCCGACAAGATGAAGAAGCAGCGCGGGCAGCTCGCCCAGGACAGCGGCCGTAACGACAATTTCCGGGTCAAGCGCTACATCGCCAAATACACCATCAACCCCGCGATCGCGCACGGCGTGTCGAAATTGATCGGGTCGGTGGAAAAGGGCAAGCTCGCCGATCTCGTGCTGTGGTCACCGGCTTTCTTCGGCGTCAAGCCCGAATGCATCATCAAGGGCGGCTCCATTGTCGCCGCCCCGATGGGCGATCCCAACGCCTCCATACCGACGCCGCAGCCGGTGCATTATCAGCCGATGTTCGCGAGCTTCGGCAAGTCGCTGACCGCCTCCTCGGTGGTGTTTTCGTCGCAGGCGGCGGTGGCGTCGGGGCTGGCCAGGAAGCTCGGCATCGACAAGAAGCTTTATGCGGTTGAAAACACCCGCGGCGGCATCTCCAAGAAGAGCATGATTCACAACGGCGCCACGCCCAGGATCGAGGTCGATCCGGAAACCTACGAGGTGCGCGCCGATGGCGAATTGCTGACCTGCGCGCCCGCCGAGGTGCTGCCCATGGCGCAGCGCTATTTCATGTTCTAAGGTTGCTCCCGGCACCCAACGCCTTAAGAGACAAAGACCGGGAGGATCTCGTGATTTACGTTGTTGCCACACTGACCGTGAAGCCCGAAGCGCGCGCCGAGTTGATTGCCGGCGCAACCGCCTGCATCAAGGAGACCCGCAAGGAGGCCGGCAATATCGCCTATGACCTGCATGAAAGCGTCACCGATCCGACCAGGATGGTGTTCGTCGAACAGTGGGAAAACGCCGAGGCACTGGTTCCGCACCGCGCCACCGAGCATATGAAAACGTTTGGCCGGATCGCCGTGAAATGCATGGCGGCGCCGCCCAGGATCGAGATCATCACGCCCGCCCAGGTCGACGTCCGCTGACGACCGGGGGACCTCGTTCATGATCATCAGCGACGGCAAGGTTGAGAAGCTGTGAGCATTTCCACATGATCCGGGCAACGCAGGTTCGCACCTCGCATCGCTGGACTGAGGCGCCGGCCGATACGGTCGTGCTCGATTTCGACGATCGGCACCGGCGGCGGACGGCGATGACGGGCACGCGCGGCCTTGCGTTTCTGCTTGATCTGGAAAATGTAATCGTGCTGCGAGGCGGGGACGCACTGGTGCTTGACGACGGCCGGCTGATCGAGGTGGTTGCCGCGCCGGAGCCGCTGGCGGAGATCCGCTGCAACGACCTGCACCATCTGGTTCGGATCGCCTGGCATCTCGGCAACCGCCATCTGCCCACGCAGGTCACGCCCAAGGGCCTGCGGATCCGGCGCGATCACGTCATTGAGGCGATGGTCAGCGGGCTCGGCGCCCGCGTCATCGAGATCGACGCGCCGTTCGATCCGGAAGGTGGCGCCTACGCCTCTGGCGCTGCCCACGCGCCGCAAAGCGCCGCGCACGCTGTGCATGATCACTCCTCGCGCCATGATGGCGATCACCGTCATCACCATGACGATCATCACCATGACGAGCATTGCGAGCATGACCATCTTCACGGCGATTCCCATGCTCATGACCACAGGTAGGGCGCCGGCTCGGCCACGACGAGGCGCTTCGGCGCCGATAGATACCGTTAGCGCGGTCGCACCGCCGACCGGGGATCGGGACGGTATCGGGGATAGCGAGGCGGCGGCACAGTACCGGCTGATGACCTGGCTCTCGCCGGCCTTTCCTGTCGGTGCGTTCTCCTATTCCAGCGGCATCGAGTGGGCGGTGGAAGCCGGCGACATCGGCGATGCCGCCTCCTTGCGGGACTGGCTTGAATCGATGCTCGCGGATGGACCTGGATTTTGCGACGGGGTGTTTCTGGCGCATGCCCACCGGGCCGTGTCATCGCCGGAGAAGGCAGGTTTGCGCGATGTCGCGGAACTGGCGGCAGCGTTCGTGCCCTCGCGCGAGCGTCAGCTCGAAACCTCGGCGCAGGGACGCGCGTTCATCGAGATCGCGCGCGCCGCATGGAATTGCAACGGGCTCGATCAAATGGTTTCCTGCTGCGACGGTATCATCGTCTACCCGGTCGCGGTCGGTGTGGTCAGCGCCGTTCATGGACTGCCGCTGGTGCCGACTATGCACGCATTTTTCCATGCGTTGACGTCGAACTGGATCTCGGCCGGCGCGCGGCTGATCCCGCTCGGGCAAACCGACAGCCAGCGGGTACTGGCGTTGCTGGAACCCGCCGTGGCAGCGACCATAAAGCGGGCACTGGGGGCATCGCTTGACGATCTCGGCAGCGCGACCTTTCGCGCCGACCTCGCCAGCCTGCGGCACGAAACCCAATACACCAGGCTGTTCAGATCATGATGCGCGCGGCCACTAAGTATCAACGTGTCGTCCTGGCGAACGCCGGGACGACATCGCATCGAAGGAAAGAGCGTCCGAAATGGCTAGCTTGAACGGCCCGCTTCGCATCGGCATCGGTGGCCCGGTCGGATCGGGAAAGACCGCGTTGATGGACCTGCTCTGCAAGGCGATGCGGGAGCGCTATGACATCGCCGCGATCACCAACGACATTTATACCAAATGGGATGCCGAATTTCTGGTCCGCTCGGGCTCGCTGACGCCCGATCGCATTGCAGGCGTCGAGACCGGCGGCTGCCCGCATACGGCGATTCGCGAGGACGCCTCGATGAATCTCGCCGCGGTCGCCGACATGCGTGCAAAATTTCCTGATCTCGATGTGGTGCTGATCGAATCCGGCGGTGACAATCTCGCCGCCACTTTCTCGCCCGAGCTCGCCGATCTCACGATTTACGTGATCGACGTCGCGGCCGGCGACAAGATTCCCTCGAAAGGGGGCCCCGGAATTACCCGATCGGATCTTCTCGTCATCAACAAGATTGACCTCGCGCCTCATGTCGGTGCGTCGCTTCAGAAGATGGACACCGACGCAAGGCGGATGCGCGGCGAGCGGCCGTTCGTCATGACCAATCTCCGCAAAAGCGAAGGCCTCGACCGCATCATCGGCTTTATTGAGACCAAGGGCGGACTCAGCCCGCACCCGCAAGTAAAAGTCGGCTGACCGGAGCCGTTCACACTTTAACACTTTTTGCTCCGATCCCGCCAGATTGGAGCCGCGTCAAGCTTTTCGCATTTTCGCCGGAACAATTTCCTCTCATGGAAATTAACATTGCTTGGCCTGTGTCAGCTCAACGCTGAAGGCTCTCGCTGTCCTCTTCGCCAACTACCGTTGCCTAGCAATGATCGCTGCTGCACTATATCAGACCACTGGTTTTCATTCTGTGTTGGTTTGTTGCCGCCCCGGCTGCAGACGGATGTCTCTTCACCAACTCCTCTTTTTTCTCCTGATTCTCGAGTAAGCGAGTGGTTCGGCTGGGTTTCATCATCGGCTTCATCGCACTTGTCGGGGCTCTGCTTTCCGGTCTGGCGGCTTATCGCGTCCAGCAACAGGAGCTGATCGTCGACGGTATCGCGCTGGCGCGCGCCATCGACGTTCACGCCAGCCTGGTGCAGGATCGGCTGACAGAGCGCGAACTGCTTGCCCGCGTTGCATCGGGCCTGTTCCACACGCCTTCGGTGATCAAGGCCAACATGCTGCAACCACTGCGGGCTTCGATCTATGCCTTCAAAACCGATTTCGTGGTCGCAGGCTGGATTGCGCGGCTCAAGCCCGGCGAACTTGAAGCCGCGCGCTCGGAACTTGTCAGCGCGGGATTTCCGGATCCGACGATCCGGGATTTCGATGATGCGCCGTTCGATACGCGGTCGCTTGACCAGCCGATCGATGTCTTGATGGACGTCGAGCCACGCAACGCAGATACCACGGGTTTCGCGGGCCGCGCGTTCGATAAGCACCCGATCCTGGGCGCGATGCTGGCGCGGGCTATGGCCGAAGGCAAGCCGGTAGCGTCCGATCCACTGCCGCTGCTGCGACCCGACGGGCCGATCGGCCTCGTGCTGGCCGCGCCTGTGCTGCAGGAGGGCGAGGCCTCACCGGCAGGTTTCGTGACATTTTCCTACGAACTGGCGCCGCTGATGCTGGTGAATGACGATCTCTCATTGTTCTCCGTGGTGCTGAGAGATCCGCGCCACCCCGACGAAGAGCTGATAGCGGATCATCAGGGGCAGGTCGCTACGCGGACGGTTTCACCAAACGGCCCGACACCATCGATGACGAGAACGGTGACATTCGGAGGCCGCGACTGGTCGCTCGGCTATTACGCCAGGACCGACACCGCGATACGCGCCCAGCAGACGGCGGCGATGGTGGCGGCCATCGGGCTGGCGCTGACCGCCATTATCTGCGGGCTGTTCGGATATGTCGCGTATAATAACCTGCGGCTCAGCCGTGAAATCCAGGTTCGGATCGGCTTCGAACGCCGGCTGACCGCGGTCATCGACGAACTCAATCACCGGGTCAAGAACATCCTCGCCGTGATCCAGTCGATCGTGACACGCACGCTGCGCCACGGCTCCGATATCGATGTCGCCCGGGAACTGCTGATCGGCCGGATTCATGCGATGTCGAACGTGGTCTCGCTGCTGAGCGAGAGCCAGTGGCAGGGCGTGAAACTGAAAGGGCTGTTTGAAGCGCGCTCAATTCCCCACGCCGAGCGTATCGCGGTCAGCGGTCCCGATATCACCGTCAGCGCGCGGGCCGCGCAAAGCCTGTCGCTGTTGTTCTTCGAACTGGCGTCGCATGCCGACGAGGGGCTGTCGCTGGTCGGCAAGCACCCGAACATCGTCGCACAGTGGGAGGTGATCGGGGAGGATCACGACATTACGTTCCATTTTCGCTGGGAGGAATTCAATACCAGCGAGGCGACGCGACGCCCCGACAGCGATTTCGGCCTCATCCTGCTCGATCGCGTCGCGCCTGAGGCGCTTGGCGGGGTGTCGAAGCGATATTTCACCGACGTCAGTTATGTGTACGAACTCACCGCGCCGATGGAGACCGTCGTCGATGTGACGGAAAGGGACCGCACCGGACAACTATCCGCTCCACCGCGACCGATGCGGTAGAAGCTGTCTTATCCACCGCTGCCGCCGATCACGGCGCGTACCGTTTCATCGGGGCCGAAATCCTCGGCGCCATCGACGTAGAGCAGGGCACCGAGCTTCGATCGTGCCCGGTTGACCCGGCTCTTGATGGTGCCGACCGCACAGCCGCAGATCGCCGCGGCGTCCTCGTAGGAGAAGCCGGAAGCGCCGACCAGGATCAGCGCTTCACGCTGGTCCTGGGGAAGCTTGTCAAGCGCCGCGCGGAATTCCTCGAATTCGAGATGCGCCTGCTGGGCTGGCTGGGTTTTGAGCGTCTTGGCATAGCTGCCCTCGGCATCCTCCACCTCACGCCGCCGCTTGCGGTAATCGGAGCGGAACAGGTTGCGCAGGATCGTGAACAGCCATGCCGGTAGATTCGAGCCGGGTTGAAAGGAATCGATATTGGCGAGCGCGCGCAGCAATGTTTCCTGCACCAGATCGTCGGCGCGATCCCCGTTGCCGCTGAGCGAGATGGCGAACGCGCGCAGGCTGGGCACCGCCGCCAGAATATCCTCGCGTAGCGAATCCGTGAGAGGCATTATTCCCTCCCCCCTTCTGAGCCGCCCGTGTTTTCCACTTGGGGATCAGCCTCGGGTATATCAAGTCTGCGGATCAGCTCGGCAAAGCGGTCCGGGACGCCCTGCCTCACAACATCGTCATACATCGCACGGAGCTGGTGGCCGATTCTTGCCTGGATCTCGGCGTTCAGGCCGCCCGGCTTGCCTTGAGACTTCACATCTTTCATGACCTTTTTCCGCGCTCCCCCTAGAACTAGATCCCCTGCGGCTTCAGGAATAAACTCTTGATTCCAGAGGCTTTGCCGGCATCTCCACGGGGGCTAATTCGAATCCGGCTGAAAAGTTCCGCAGCGGAGGGAACTTTTGTCCGGCTCGGGCGTAATTACCGGCGCCAGGGGACACGGGTCACCCCGCAGGGATGGTTTGGCCCAAGACAAAGATGGAGTGGGGATGACCCGATCACAGCTTGTTGCTGAGCATTTACCGCTGCTACGCCGCTATGCCCGTGCGTTGACGGGAAACCAGGCGTCGGGCGATGCCTATGTTGGGGCCATGCTTGAGGCCCTGCTCCAGGATCCCTCCCTGCTCGATGAGCAGCACGGGCCGCGGGCCGGACTGTTCCGGCTGTTCACCCAGATCTGGAATTCGGTGTCGATCAACGACGATGCCGACGTGGCGGCGCTGCCGCTGCCCTCGGAGCGACGGCTTTCGAACATTACGCCGTTGCCGCGCCAGACTTTCCTGCTGCTGTCGCTGGAAGGATTCTCCGAAGAGGAGGTGGCGTTCATTCTTGGCACCGACGTCGCCGAGACCCGCCGGCTCGCCGATACCGCCGGGCGGGAGATGGCGGCGGAAATCGCCACCGATGTGCTGATCATCGAGGACGAGACGTTCATTGCGATGGATCTTGAAAGCCTGGTGAAAAACCTCGGCCACAATGTGATCGGGGTCGCCCGCACCCATTCCGACGCCGTTGCGCTGGCTAAGAACAAGAAGCCGGGGCTGATCCTGGCCGACATCCAACTCGCCGACGGCAGCTCCGGCCTCGAAGCGGTCAACGAACTGTTGGGAACCTTCGAGGTGCCGGTCGTATTCATCACAGCCTATCCCGAACGCTTCCTGACTGGCGAGCGCCCTGAACCGGCGTTTTTGATCTCGAAGCCGTTCCAGCCCGCGATGGTGTCCGCCGTCGCCAGCCAGGCGCTGTTCTTCCAGCGCAATTCCCGCAACCGTGCGCCGCGCGCGGCGGCTTCGTAATACCAAGGCCGGGGCCAATCGCATCGAAGCGGGATCGACGTGGCGGCCGGGCGCCTTGCTGTGCGCGGCATCTTTGAATTGAACAGGGTCGTCCGTTATTGGAAAAAAGTAGGGCGCGGCTGGCATCACCACAGCCGCGCCCTACAGCGCCGGTCAATGGGGCAGGGGGGAATAACCGGCTGCCGGTATGACGCACAGGCCCCTGGAGTCGTTCCAGCCGCCGAAATTTTTTTAACACACGGTTAAGTGATTGTCGGTCCCCGAACCGCGCCGGTGCCCTCGCGTTACCAACAAGACGCCTATCAGGCGATCGGGGCGAGCGGAAAATGTCAAGACTGGCAGCGGGAGTTTTCGGGGCAATCGCCGTTTCGCTGACCTTTGGCGCGGTGCAGTTTGCCTTGGGCCGCGATCTCTCCCCAGGAGCTCATCCGGGCACCCCTGCAGCCGCGGTTAATCGGGCCGCCAAGGCCAATCGTGCGGCCGCTGTCGCTCCGTCGGGCGCCCCTACGCAAACCATCTCGCTTCACCTCAGAGGTTTTACCGATACGTCGGTGCTGGTGCGCATTCCCGTCGCCCAGGCGCGCCGCAGCGGCGCGCTGGCGCCGCCATCGCCGAAGCCCGGAAATGGCCGGTCGACCGTTGCCTGCGAGCCCGTCGTCAGCGTCCTGACCGAGGTCGCCAAGCAGCTCCCGCCCGGACGCTGCGTGACCTGACCTGACTGAGCCGGTCGCGCGGACAATTCGGGGTTGGTTGGAATTGGACGGAAATAGCGTTTGCGCTGAAAGTTCACTCGGCCGGGGCTTCATCGACGGGCGCGCGGCGGCTGGCCAGCAATCCCAGGGCCAGTCCCCCCACGGCCAGGATCGGGATCAGCTTTTTGATGCCGATGGCGCGGATCACCTGGAGGCCTACTGAGACCAGCATGGGGTCAGCGAGCGCGGTATGCACGGCCGATTTCGCGGTCTCCGCCGCGCGAGCGGCGCGGGCTTCGGCCTGATTCTTCTGCAGGATGTAAAAGACGGCCGCGATCAGCGTGACCACAAAGAACACGGCGGCACCGGCTAGGCAAGCCTCTATCAATCCGTAATTCTGCAGCACGAACACGAATGCCGCGGCGCACAGAAATGCTGTCGTGACGAACAAGGCCAGCGCCATCGCTGCCGCCAGCGACGTCAGCCGCAAGGTGGCGCCGGCAGAATTCTTGATATTATCGATGATGCGCTGAAACATCTGCAAGCCTCATTCAACATCATGCTGGCAAGGAGCCCTGACGGCGCGTCTCGCGCCGCCCTTGCGGCTCATGAGAACATAGAGCTGCGGCGGCCATCGCCATCGCGATCAGCGCCGCCACGTCACGCCAATCAGGAAACCGAGGCCGAGCGCCAGCCCCACGGTCGCCAGCGGACGCTGTGCAATGGCATCTTCCAGCGTCTCTCCGATCGAAGATGCCGCGTCCTCTGCGGCCTCCATCATGGCGCTGCCGCGCTCCGACACGTCGCCGACAGCCGAGTCGATATTGGATCGAGCCTGCTTGTAACCGCGGTGCACCTGTTTTTGGGCAGCGCCGGCAAACGTGTTGAGCACGTCGGTAATCTGATCAGTAAGGGCTGAGATATCGTTCTTCACGGCTGCTACATCCTTTTCGAGGCGTTCCTGGGTCGCTTTATCCGTCAGATCTCTCATTCCGATTTCGCCGTCCGTGCTCGACATCAAAAGCTCCCCGAAAACCAGAGTTACGTACCCGCGCAAACGTTTCGCCGCGAGGTAAGTTCCACAGGGCATTCGCCCGGCTTCAGTAAGTTTTCGTATTCCGATCCGAGAGCCGGACCCGCCCTCGGCTCAAGTCCGGGGGCAAGCTCTTGCCGAATGCGCGCTGTCGAACCCCGATCAGCCCGGCGGCAAATGCGGCCTGTCCTCCGGCATCAAATGTTCCTTGAGAATCAGGGCCACGATCAAAAGCGGCGAGGACAGGAAGCCGCCCATCGGTCCCCACAACCAGGTCCAGAACGCCAGCGCCATGAAGACCGCGAGCGCGTTCAGCTCGAGCCGGCGACCGATGATGGTCGGCGTGACAAAATGGCCTTCCAGAAAGGCAACGCCGACAAAAGCCAGCGGGGCGATCAGGCCGGCACCGAGGGTAGAGGACGCGATCACCCCGACCACGACCAGGATCGCGAACATCGCGACCGGGCCGATAATCGGGAAGAAGTTCAAGGTCGCCGCCAGCGCACCCAACCCGGCAGGTTTGGGCATGCCGGTGCCCGCACAGATCATGCCGGTCGCCGTGCCGACGCCAAGATTGATCATCGTCACCGTGAGCAGATAGCCGCCAAGATGCCCTTCGATTTCGTTGAGGATCCGCAAGGTGCGCAGCCGCGCAGCACGATCGCCGAATGTCATGATCAGCGCCCGTCGCAGGTCCGGCCAGCTGGCGATGAACAAGATCAGCGTCGCGAAAAACAGCAGAAATTCGGTGAAGGTCGGCGACAGGAATTCCAGGGTTGGCTGCACCCAGTCGAATTTCGGCATCTGGAACGGCGCGGCGGACAGCGTGCCGGATCCGCCAAGCATGTTCTGCAATTCCTGCCACAGCGCAAGCGGCCGGTCGAACACATGCAGCTTGTCCCGGAGCTGCGATCCCAACTCCGGCAGGCGGGTGGTCCATTGCATCAAGGGGGAAGAGATCAGGCTGACCATCAAGGCGGCGCCGGCGCCAACGGCGGAGACGATCAGCACGGCAGAGACGGCACGGGGAATCCGATAACGTTCAAGCAACGCCGCCGCCGGCGAAAGCATGGTGCCGACCACGAAAGCCCCCACCACCGGAAGAAAGAAGGCCTTCGCGACATAGAGAACGGCAACGATGGAGATTACAAGCAGCCCAACCAAAGCGGACGCGACCACCTCCGCGCGTTTGATGACCGGCGGCAATTCGCTCTTACTGTCGGGCAGCGGCGCTGCTTCCCTTGGGTTGGAAAGCGCAGGTTCTCCGGGAAGGACACGCAACTGGCTTTCCCCCAACACTGCGGCTGACGTGACAGCGAGCCCGACTTAGCGCTGCGTGCCGGGCTCAGCACCCGACAAATCGCCGGGGGTTGACAGAAGTTCCATCGCAAAATCGTGAGCAATCCACGGCTTGACAGCGTCGCTCCTTTTAGTTTGTGGCGGAACTGCGAAGCCTCGGTCGCGTTTGTTCTGCAGTAAGCAGCATCATCGAGATGCGCATCACAGGGGCATATCATGACAAAGACATCCGCAGGCAATCGCAGGTCTCCCTTGCGCGCGAGCGGCGCGCAGGTGTTTGGCGCGGCATTGATGCTGTCGGCGGCCATTTTCTCGAGCCAAGCGAGCGCGCAGGCGCTCGGCTACGCCTCCGCGCCGCAAAGTGCATTTTCCTCCGACAATCTCATGCTGGCGCCCGCCCAGCCCGCGCTGAGCGACGACGGCGACAGCAGTGTGGTGCCCGAGCGGCTGCGGCGCGCCATTGTATCGCTTGATACCAGCGAAGCGGCCGGCACCGTCATCATCGATACCGGCAATACCGCGCTTTATTACGTGCTCGGCCAGGGGCGCGCCATTCGTTACGGCGTCGGCGTCGGCCGCGAGGGTTTTACGTGGTCCGGCGTCCAGACCATCAGCCGCAAGGCGGAATGGCCGGATTGGTATCCGCCGACAGAAATGATCGCGCGCCAGCCCTATCTGCCGCGTTTCATGGCCGGCGGCCCCGGTAATCCGCTGGGTGCGCGCGCCATGTATCTAGGTTCCAGCGAATACCGCATTCATGGCACCAACGATCCCTCGACGATCGGCAAATTCGTCTCCAGCGGATGTATCCGCCTGACCAATGAAGACGTCGCCGACCTGTTCAGTCGCGTCGACATCGGCACCAGGGTCGTGGTGCTGCAGAAGAATGCGCAGCGCCTGCAAGCCGGAGGCACGGAGACAAAGGTGACAATGCCGGTTCGAGCGGTGGCGGCACGGTCGCATCCGGCCGTGACGGCCGTATCCACCAGCCACCAGGCGATGAACCTTTCGGCATCGTCCCTGTACTGAAGTTCAACCTGCTCAAGTTCCACCCGTTTTCGGAGACGACCATGTTCAGGAGATGGCCCGGGCAGGCGGTGTTGGCGGTAGCTGCGGGATCGTGTCTGCTGGCGTTGGCTCCCGCGGCCTACGCCGAAGACTTTCTCTCCGCGCTGTTCGGCGGCGGGTTCGGCGGCGGCCGGCCGCAGGCTCCAGCTGCGATGCCGCTGCCATTTGCCAGCGAGGGCAGTCCCGTTGTTCCGCGGAGCGACGTTCCGCGTCCGCGCGTCAGCTCTTACGGTGGCTCAGAGGCCTTCTGCGTGCGCAGCTGCGACGGTCGCTATTTCCCGGTCGCCGGGTCCGACCATCAGAGCCGGGCGGCTTCATGCAACAGCTTGTGTCCGGCGGGCAAAGCCGTGGTGGTCTATGGCAGCGATATCGACAGGGCTGCAACCGAGAGCGGCAAACCCTATTCCGAATTGCCGAATGCCTTTCGCTATCGTAAAGAGATCGTCGCGGGCTGCAGCTGCAATGGCAAGGACCAATTCGGCCTTGCGCCGGTCAAGATCGAAAACGACCCGACGCTTCGCAAGGGGGATCTGGTCACAGGTGTCGACGGGCTGATGGTCGCCGAACACAGCGCGGACAAACGCGCCGCATCGTTGAATTTCTCGCCGGTCTCTAAATCGGCGCTCGTGCGTTATCAGCACCTGCCGGTCGTGGCGGCCGAGTAGCAAATCACGCCGCGCCGGCCGTCATGCCTTGCGCCCTTTACCCAGAAACCCGGTAACCGGATCGCCCAGTTGCGGACGCTGGGTTCGGGTGCTGCGGGTAATCCTGAGCGGCGGTGCCCTGCTGCTGCACAGCGGCCGCGGTCGTTGTTGCGACTCGTGGGCGGATCGGCGCTTGCCATGCAGGTTCCACGCCTGGAACCCGAAAGCCCCTGGCGCGTTGGAGCGAGGCTGGATTTTCCAGACATTCGGGGGGACATAAAAATGCTGATGGGTGCGCTGGTCACATTCCTCGTCGTGATCCTTATTCTCTATCTGATCAATCTGCTGCCGCTCGATGGCCGCGCCAAACAGATCGCACGGGTCGTCGTGATCATTCTCGGCGTCATTTCGCTGCTGAAATACATCGCGGTCTTTTAGGAGTTTGGCCGGAAGCATGCCTCTTGTCATTGCGGGCATAGCTACCAAGCAATCCAGTTCGCGTTCTCGCGACATGGTGTGTGGAATCGGATCGGCTGCTTGAAAAGCGTGGTGCCCTGAGGCTGCAAAGCGCCAAATCACCCCGCCGCCTTGGCTTCGCGGCGGCGCGCGGTCAGGATGAATTCGGTGTAGCCGTTGGGCTGCTCGCGTCCCTTGAAGATCAGGTCGCTGGCGGCCTTGAAGGCGACCCCGTCGAATCCGGGCGCCATCGGTCGGTACAAGGGATCGTCCTTGTTCTGTCCGTCTACGACCACCGCCATCCGCTTCAGCGATTCCATCACCTGCGCCTCGGTAATGACGCCCTGGTGCAGCCAGTTGGCCAGATGCTGGCTTGATATCCGCAAGGTGGCGCGGTCTTCCATCAGCCCGACGTCATGGATGTCCGGCACCTTGGAGCAGCCGACGCCCTGATCGATCCAGCGCACGACATAGCCAAGAATGCCCTGGCAATTGTTGTCGATCTCCTGCTTGACATCATCGGGCGCCCAGTTCGATTTCGACACCGGGATGGTGAGGATGTCGGACAGTTTTGCGCGCGGGCCCGCCTTGGCGAGCTGCTCTTGCCGCGCCGGCACATTGACCTGATGATAGTGCAGCGCATGCAGCGTCGCCGCGGTCGGTGAAGGCACCCAGGCGGTGGTGGCGCCGGCTTGCGGATGGCCGATTTTTTGCGCCAGCATGTCCGCCATCTTGTCCGGTGCGGCCCACATGCCCTTGCCGATCTGGGCGTGGCCGGGCAGGCCACAGATCAGGCCGATATCGACGTTCCAGTCCTCATAGGCCTTGATCCACGCTTGCGCCTTCATGTCGTTCTTGCGGATCATGGCTCCCGCTTCCATCGAGGTATGAATCTCGTCACCGGTGCGGTCTAGGAAGCCGGTATTGATGAAGCAGATGCGCTTGGAGGCGTTCTGGATGCAGGCCTTGAGGTTGACCGTAGTGCGGCGCTCCTCGTCCATGATGCCGACCTTGATGGTATTTTCGGGCAGCGCCAGCATCTTCTCGACCCGGTCGAACAGCTCGCAGGTCAGCGCCACCTCATCGGGACCGTGCATCTTCGGCTTGACGATATAGACCGAGCCGGTGCGGCTGTTGCGGGTCTTCGCAAAACCCTTGAGATCGTGGATCGCGAGCAGGCCGGCGACGGCGGCGTCGAGCAGGCCTTCCGGAATTTCGGCGCCGCTGCCGTCGAGCACGGCGTCGGTAAACATGTGATGGCCGACATTGCGCATCAACAGCAGGCTGCGGCCGTGCAGCTTGAGTTCTTTTCCATTTGGGGTCGTGTAGACGCGGTCGGGGTTGAGCGCGCGCGTCAGGGTCTTGCCGCCCTTTTCGAAATCGGCCGTCAAGGTGCCGTTCATCAGGCCGAGCGTATTGCGATAGATCAGCACCTTGTCCTCGGCATCGACCGCCGCGACGCTGTCTTCCATGTCGAGGATGGTGGAGACCGCCGATTCCAGGATCATGTCGGCGACCCCTGCCGGGTCGTCCTTGCCGATGAGGTGGCTGCGATCGATCCTGATCTCGATATGCATGCCGTTATTGACCAGGAGGACCGCGCTGGGGGCCGACGGATCGCCCTGGAAGCCTGCGAACTGCGCGTTCGATTTCAGCGCGGTGGCGTTGCCGCTCTTCAGCTTGACCGCGAGCTGGCCGGCGATCACGCCGTAGGAGGTCACATCGGTGTGGCTGCCGGTCGCCAGCGGTACGGCGGAATCGAGAAAGGCTTTTGCCTTGGCGATCACCTTGTCGCCCCGGGCTTTGTTGTAGCCCTTGCCGGTCTCGGTGGGATCATGCGGAATAGCGTCGGTGCCGTAGAAGGCATCGTACAGGCTGCCCCAGCGGGCGTTGGCGGCGTTGAGCGCATAGCGCGCATTGGTCAGCGGCACCACCAGCTGAGGTCCGCAGATTTTTCCGATCTCTTCGTCGACAGGGGCGGTCTCGACCTTGTGGGTCGCCGGCTCGGGCAGCAGGTAGCCGATCTCCTTCAGGAAGGCGGTGTAGGCGTTGAGGTCGAACGGCTTGCCCTTGTGGGCGCGGTGCCAGTCGTCGATTTTTGCTTGCAGGGTGTCGCGGACGGCGAGCAGCTCTTTGTTCCGCGGCGTCAGATCGCGCAGGATGGCGGCGAGCCCGGCCCAGAAGCTGTCCGGCGCAATCCCGGTATTGGGCGTGGCCTCCTTTTCGATGAAATCGAACAGGACGGGGGCGATCTTCAAGCCGTGGGCGTCGATACGGGTCATTGGGGGCTTTCTCAGCGAAAGGCGCTCGAAAAACTACCTTCCGGTGGGTTGGAAGCAGCAAAAAGCGCGCCAAACGGCCGCGCTGGCGGGCCCTTTTAGCGCCAAAGCCGGGGGGCTGAGAAGGGTCCGGAGGCGGTAATTTCGGACGCGGCCAAGCTGGGCGCCAGAAACTACCCATAGATTCTGCTGACGAACCAAAAAAGATACCGCACGCGGATCGATTTTGGGATCCGTTCACCGTGCGCCAAACAATCAAAAGTTGTGCTACCTTACCCCATTTATCTAGCCAAATCCAGCCAAAGGACTGCGTTGAAGATGGCATCGCGGGAAAGAAAGTCGGGGTAGGATGCGTGGCCGGATAAGCGAAGCGACACCCGGAATTTCCTCTGCTCATTCACCGCGCTTTTCCTACGAGCTCCATTTCGTCCCGCCGGCTATGAGCCTTCATCCGCTGTCGGCTTCCACGATCGAAGCCGTTCCGGAAACCGCGGGACGTTACATCGTTACATCGGTTCGCGAGCGGATCGAGATATTGATTCGATGACGGGCGGGTTATCGTGAGACTGGCCGCAGCCTGCCGTGCCGCAGTATCGACGATGTCCGGCCTCGTGGTTGAAACGGCGTGTATGTCGGCAGCAGACTTAACGCGGCATCCGGGAAGGCGCCCTCTGAAATGCCAGTCTTACAGCCGTATCGGGAAAACCCGCCGTACGGAATGATAGGGGGGGTCGAGGAACCGTCGGCATCATCAGAAGCCTGGTCCGCGCCTCGATCCCACCCGACCGCGCTGATTTGCCCGACATGTCGAATGTTTTCACGGGATTCGGTCAAGGCATCCATGCCGGCGCCGCCATGTTACTTTGCATGGGGTTGTTTTCGATATTTTGGTGGGGAGCGAGCACCGCGTCGGCTTTGCGGATGTCTTTCGCGCGATGGGCGTCGAGGTGCGCGTACGAAAAAGTTAGATCCGCGCCCGTGCGAGGTTCGCGTCATGTGATGCCGGGCGCGCACGTCTCGGGCGCATCGCCAAATCGGACGACGCAACGGCGCGTCTCAATGGTCTTGATTGTGTCGCAGAAAGAGAGACGTGGATGGCCGGGACAAGGCCCGGCCATGACGACAAAAACAACTTCGGGAGGGTTGTACCGAAGCTCGCAACGCTTCAGATATTCGCCGCGAGGTCGGCCAGTTCCTGGAACAGCACGCCTGACCGGGCCAGCATCCGCTCAATCTCGTCGGTGGCATCCGTGACCGGGCGTGTCGAGGTGTCGATCGTCAACTCGCAATCCGCCGGCGGCTGGTAGTCGTTGCCGATGCCGGTGAAGCCGTGCAGGGCGCCGGCGCGCGCCTTGGCGTAATGGCCCTTGGGATCGCGGCCTTCGCACACCTCAGCCGGCGTGGCGACATAGACTTCGCGGAAAAAAGCGTCGGCGATGCGGCGCGCCGCGGCACGATCTTCCCGGGAAGGCGAGACCGCGGCGACGATGGCGATGTGCCCGTTGCGCGCGAGATGGGCGGCAACCTCCGCCAGCCGGCGGATGTTTTCGCTGCGATCGGCCGCGGAAAAGCCGAGATCGCCGTTGAGGCCGGCGCGCAGGGTGTCGCCGTCCAGCAGGATCGGCGAGCCGTCATTGCTGAACAATCTGCGTTCCAGCGCGCGCGCCAGCGTCGATTTTCCGGAACCCGGCAAGCCCGTCAGCCAGACCACCGCGCCGCCGTGGCGATAACGCGCCGAGCGCTCGTCGGGACGCAGCGCGGATTCCACCGGCACGATATCGACGGGAACGGCGCGTTGTCCGGCATCGACCGACATCACGAGGCCGCCGCCGGCAATCCGGCCATTGACCTCGATCACCAGACGCCCGGTGCGCGGATTGTCGGTATAGGGATCGGCAGCCAGCGGCTGCGCCAGCGACAGGTCAATCTCGCCGACGTGATTGCGCGCGATCGATTTCGTCACGACGCTCGAGAGTTCGCCGGGATCGACCGCTTTCTCGATGGCGACCACGGTGGCGCGGGTTTCCCGCGTGCCGAGCCGGACCAGCAGCGAGGCACCCACGGCCAGCGGTGCGTCGTGCAGCCAGAAAATGCGCGCGCGAATCCTCCTTGTGTCGCGCGGGGCCGCGCCGACATGGGCAATCACGTCGCCGCGTTCGATGAAGAGTTCGCGGTCGAGCGTGATGCCGACCGACCTGCCCGCGGTTTGCGCCGACGTGACCGGCGTGGCCGGCCAACCCTCAACGCTCCTGATCCTGGCAATCTTGCCCGCCGGCATGATCACAATCTCGTCGCCGGCGGCGAGGCTGCCCGACTCGATGCGGCCTGCGACAATGCGGCGGTCGTCGAATTTGTAGATCGCCTGCACCGGCAGGCGCAACGCTAGCTGCTGCAGCGGCAGCGCCGGCTCCAGCGCATCGAGCGCTTGCACCACCGTCGGTCCATCATACCAGCCGATCCGCGGCGTGCGCTCGGCCACGCCGTCGCCGTCGCGCGCGGAAATCGGAATGATCGCCGACGGCGTCACGCCGAGAGCGACAAGGTGCGCGGATATTTCATCCCTGATCGCTTCGAATCGCGCCGCACTGAAATCGACCCGGTCCATCTTGTTGACGACCACCGCGACCTGTTTGACACCGAGCAGGTGCAGCAGGTAGCCGTGTCGCCTGGTCTGGTCGCGCACGCCCTCCAGCGCGTCGATGATCAGCACCGCGCCGTCCGCCTGCGAGGCGCCGGTGATCATGTTGCGCAGGAATTCGGCGTGGCCGGGTGCGTCGATCAGCACCACGTCGCGCGAGCGCGTGCGAAAGCTGATCTGCGTGGTGTCGATGGTAATGCCCTGGTCGCGCTCGGTCTGCAGCGCATCCAGCAGGAACGACCATTCGAACGGCATGCCGCGCCGGGCGCTGACGGCCTTGAGCATTTCGAGCTTGCCCTCGGGCAGGCTGCCGGTTTCGTGCAACAGCCGGCCGACCAGTGTCGACTTGCCGTGATCGACATGGCCGACGATGACGATGCGCACCTGCGGGCGGGTGGTGCCGTTGGGTGTTGCCGTGAGTGCGGTGGGAACGATCATGTTCATCTGACTACCAAGGTTGGTGCCGCTTCTTCAGAGATAGCCGGCGACACGCAGCCGCTCGAAGGCGTCTTCGGTTTCGTGGTCGAGCGCGCGGCCCGCGCGCTCCGGCACCTTGCTGCCGTCAAGCTCGATCAGGATTTCCGCGATGCTGGAGGCGGTCGAGGCCACCGGATGGGTGATGTCGGCATCGCCCAGCGAGCGATACCGCTTGCCGTCTTTCGCCAGATAAAGCGGGATGATCGGGATGTTCTCGCGCTGGGTGTAGGCCCAGATATCGGCTTCGGTCCAATGCAGGATCGGATGAATGCGCAGGTGCGCGCCCGGCGGCGGCGAGGCGTTGAACTGGTCCCAGAATTCCGGCGGCTGATCGCGCACGTCCCATTCGCCTTCGGTGCCACGCGGCGAGAACACCCGCTCCTTGGCACGCGTCGCCTCTTCGTCGCGGCGAATGCCGGCGATCAGTCCGTCAAAGCCATATTTGCCGAGCGCCAGTTTTAACCCTTCCGTCTTGCGCGCTGCGGAGCGTGCGGCCGGTGGCAGGGTCGGGTCGATGGTCTCCAGCGCTGGACAGGTTTCGATCCTGAGATCGAGCTCCCATTCCTTGCCGTAGCGGTCGCGAAACGCGTACATCTCGGGAAATTTCTTGCCGGTATCGACGTGCAAAGCGGGGAACGGCACCCGGCCGAAAAAGGCCTTGCGCGCCAGCCAGATCATGACGTTGGAATCCTTGCCCAGCGACCACAATAACGCAAGCTTCTTCAGCCGCGCGAAGGCCTCCCTGAAAATGTAGATGCTCTGGGCTTCGAGCGCATCGAGGTG
The DNA here is from genome assembly GCF_049512235.1 of Bradyrhizobium sp. Classification (GTDB taxonomy): domain Bacteria; phylum Pseudomonadota; class Alphaproteobacteria; order Rhizobiales; family Xanthobacteraceae; genus Bradyrhizobium. The sequence goes on along the minus strand of NZ_JBEKXH010000045.1, from coordinate 4,205 downwards.
GTCCATCGAGGGTGCAGGCGCAGGAGGGCCATCGGTCGAAATTGGCAGGGTCGGAGATGCCGCCTCCGGGCCGGTCCGATGCGACCGGTCTTTTATTGGTTCGTTGTCGAGAAGATGCATCTCTGGCCCTTGGCTTGAACAGCTGGAAATTCTACAGTTGCACCGCGATAGAGAAGAAATAATTTTCTCTTTGCGGGCGTTGAATGAGACATATATAGAAAATAATTCCAGTCAACCCCACAAGTTGGGGAAGCGAGTCTCGCATGCGATTCCTGCCGGTATTTCTCGATCTGCAAACCGGTCCGGTGCTGCTCGTCGGCGCCGGCGATCTGGCGCGCGCGAAACTGCGGCTGCTGACCGCGGCGGGCGGGCGCGTCCGCTGGTACTCAACCGACGGAGATCATGATCTCGGCGGGTTGGCGGCGCTCGATGCTGCACGAATCGAACTCGCCGAGGGTGATCCGTTAACCGCCGATCTCGGCGGTGTCATTGCGGTGCTTTGTGCCGGCGCCGGCGAGATTGGGCCGGCCATGTCGGCGCGGGCAAAGGCGCTCGGCGTCCCTGTGAACGTGATGGACGAGCTTGCGCTTTCGACCTTCATTTTTCCTGCCATCGTCGATCGCGGCGACGTGGTGGTGGCGGTTGGCACCGGCGGTGCCTCGCCCGTGGTGGCGCGCCGGGTCCGCGAGCGGATCGAGGCGGCGCTGCCGGCGCGGATCGGCGATCTCGCGGCCTTCATCGGCCGCTGGCGCAAGACCATCCACCGCCGCATTCCCGAATTTCAGTTGCGCCGCCGCTTCTGGGAGCGCGTGGTCGATGGCCCGATCGGCGCGCTGGTGCTCGGCGGGCGCGGCGCCGAAGCCGAAGCGGCGCTCCAAGATATTCCCGACCCATCGGCGTTTGCCGGCGCGGCGGCGTCAGGTCGTGCCGAGGGCAGGGTGACGCTGGTCGGCGCCGGTCCGGGCGATCCGGATTTGCTGACTATCAAGGCGCTGCGCGCGTTGCAGGATGCCGACGTCGTGTTTTACGATGAGCTGGTGCCATCGGAAATCCTCGATCGCGCCCGCCGCGATGCGTCGCGCATCGCGGTCGGTCGCCGCGTCGGCAAGCCCGGCATCGGCCAGGACGCGATCAACAAGCTCTTGATCGAGGCGGCGCGGTCGGGACAGCGCGCGGTGCGCCTCAAGGGCGGCGATCCCTTTGTGTTCGGCCGGGGTGGCGAGGAAGTCGAAGCCCTGCGGCAGGCCGGCGTTACCTATTCGGTGGTGCCGGGCATCAGCGCAGGCCTTGGCGCCGCCGCGCAATTCGAGGTGCCGCTGACCTTCCGGCACGAGGCGCTGCGCATCACTTTCCTCACCGCGCACAAGGCGAGAGATGCCGAAACCGTCGACTGGTCTGTTCTGACCGACGTGAAAATGACCGTGGTGGTCTATATGGGGATGACCGCGGCGCCGGCGGTGCGTTCAGGCCTGCTGGCCGCCGGCCGCTCGCCGCAAACGCCGGTCGGCGTTTTCGCGCGCGCGACGCAGGACGATGCCCAGGCCGCCGTTGGAACGCTCGACGAATTGCCGGCGCTGGTCGAAAAAATCGACGGCGGTCCGGCCATCCTCATCATCGGCGATGTGGTCGCGCGTTCCGCGCCCTGGCGCCAATCTCATCTCGCTCAACCAGTCTCATACCTACAGGTCGCCGCCGAATGACATCTCCGCTGCAACAAAAGATCAAAATCACGGGCCCTTCCATGGTCACCGCCAACCGCACCTGGGATGGCGTGGTGATTTATCGTACCGCTGCAAAGGGCTGGTCGACCGATCTGTCGGACGCCGCGATCGTCCGTGCCGCCGACGAAGCCCGCTTGCTGCTGGCCGAGGCGACCGCCGACGATGTCGGCGCGGTCGGCGCCTATATCGCGCCGGTCGAAATCAAGGAATCCGGCCAGATCAAGCCCGGCAACCTGCGCGAACATATCCGGTCCCGCGGTGTCACCATCGAACTTCCGGTCCCGGCGTAGGCATTTTCCGATGTATGCATATGATGAAATCGACCGCACGCTGATCAACGAACGGGTCTGCGAGTTCCGCGATCAGGTGAAGCGACGTCTCGCCGGCGAACTCACCGAGGACGAATTCAAGTCGCTGCGGCTGATGAATGGCGTCTATCTGCAGCTGCACGCTTACATGTTCCGGGTCGCGATCCCCTATGGCACGCTGTCGTCGAAGCAGCTGCGGCGGCTCGCGCATGTGGCGCGGCGTTACGACCGCGGCTACGGGCACTTCACGACCAGGCAGAACATCCAGTTCAACTGGATCAAGCTTGCCGAACTGCCCGACGCGCTGGCCGATCTCGCCGAAGTCGGCATCCATGCGATGCAGACCAGCGGCAACTGCACCCGCAACATCACCTGTGATCAGTGGGCCGGCGTCGCTCCCGGCGAGATCGAGGACCCGCGCATCTGGGCCGAGCTGTTGCGTCAATACTCGACGCTGCACCCGGAATTCTCCTTCCTGCCGCGCAAGTTCAAGTTTGCCATCACCGCATCGGAGCACGACCGCGCCGCGATCAAGGTGCACGACATCGGTTTACGGCTGCACAAAAAAGCTGATGGTGAAACCGGTTTCGAGGTGCTGGTCGGCGGCGGCCTCGGCCGTACCCCGTTCATCGGCAAAACCATAAAACCGTTCCTGCCGGGCCGCGATATCCTGAGTTACGTCGAGGCGATCCTGCGCGTCTACAACCAGTATGGCCGCCGCGACAACATCTATAAGGCCCGCATCAAGATCCTGGTGCACGAGCTCGGTATCGAGAAATTCGCGGCCGAGGTCGAGGACGAATGGCTCAAGATGCGCGACAGCGCGTTGACGCTGGATGAGGCTGACGTCGAGGACATCCGTTCGCGCTTCACCTACCCGGCTTACGAAAAGCTGCCGCATCTGCCGGAAGAATTGAAGCAGGCGGCGCACGATTCCTTGTTCGAGGCATGGCGCAGGAATTCGGTCGCGCCGCACCAGGTGCCGGGCTACGCGATCGTGACGCTGTCGCTGAAGCCGGTCGGCGGACCGCCCGGCGACGCCACCGCCGATCAGATGGATGCGATCGCCGATCTCGCCGACAAATATTCGTTCGGCGAAATCCGCGTCGGTCACGAGCAGAACCTCGCGCTGCCCCATGTCGCGCGGCGCGATCTGCCGGTGCTGTGGAAGGCGCTGGATAAAATCGGCCTCGCCACGCCGAACGTCAATCTCGTGAGCGACATCATCGCCTGCCCGGGCCTGGATTATTGCGCGCTTGCCAATGCGCGCTCGATCCCGATCGCGCAGGAACTGACCCGGCGCTTTTCCAATCACGACACCGCCAATCTGATCGGGCGGCTGCATATCAACATCTCCGGCTGCATCAACGCCTGCGGCCATCATCATGTCGGCCACATCGGCATTCTCGGGGTCGAGAAGAACGGCGAGGAATTCTATCAGATCACGATCGGCGGCCGCGCCGACGAAAACGCGGCGGTCGGCACCTTGATCGGGCCGGCCGTGCCCTACGGCGAAGTCGCCGACGTGGTCGAGGATATCGTCGAGGCCTACCTCGCGCTGCGCGCGCGCCCCGATGAGCTTTTCATCGATACGGTGAAGCGGCTTGGCGTCGAACCTTTCAGGGAGCGTGTCTATGCCACTCGTTAAGAGCGGAAAAATATCAGGCGATGGCTTTGTCCACATCGCCGACGATGCCGAGATTCCCGGCGCTGGCGCAGTGCTGATTTCTGGCGCGCGGTTTCTCGCCAATGCGGAGACGCTGTCGCGCCGCGCCGGGCAAACCGGCGTGATCTGGCCGAACAATCGCGACGTCGATGAACTCGTGCCCTGGATCGACCGGCTCGCGGTCATCGCGTTGGTGTTTCCGAGTTTCCGCGACGGCCGCGCCTACAGCCAGGCGCGGCTGCTGCGGGAGCGCTTTTGCTATCGCGGCGAATTGCGCGCGACCGGCCAGGTGCTGCGCGACCAGTTCGTGTTCATGCTGCGCGCCGGCTTCGATGCATTCGAAGTGAAAAAGCCTGCCGACGCCGAGGCCTTTGCCTCGACCGCCAAGCGCTACTCGGTGTTCTACCAGCCGACCGGCGATGGCCGCATCACGGCGCTGCACCGGCGCATTCAGCTGCGCCATTCGGAAAGTGCCAGCCAGTGAACGCGCTTGCAGATCCGGCGTTGGTC
>NZ_JBEKXH010000044.1:0-23421 GCF_049512235.1 Bradyrhizobium sp. | reverse complement strand
TCCATTTCCTGACGATGGCGCCGATCGCCTCGACGTCGTCGGCAACGATTTCCCGCGCGGCGAGCGCGTGACCGGCCGCGGTCAGCCGATCCACCAGCGTGGTGCCGGATCTGTCATCGGCGAGCGAGCGGGTGTCGGAAATCGTCAGCACCGCGATGTTGAGCGGAATGAATCGTTTCGCTTCGTCGACAGCAGACATTTTGAACTCTCATCTGTCATTCCAAGACAGGCCGCGCGGCGGACTGATCCGGAACATCATGAATTGACGCCGATGATTACAACGCTCCCGCCGCGAACGTGTTGCAGGCCTGTATCGTGCCCTGCTGATAGCCGGTCATGAACCAATGCTTGCGCTGCGCGGCGCTGCCGTGGGTGAACGAGTCCGGCACCACGCGCCCGGTGGCTTGCCGCTGCAAGGTGTCGTCGCCGATCGCGGACGCCGTCGTCAGCGCCGCGTCGATATCGCCGGCTTCCAGGAAGCCCGGCCGCTTCTTCTCCTCCAGGTTGGTCCAGACCCCCGACAGGCAATCCGCCTGCAACTCGACCTTGACCTGCAGCGCGTTGGATTCGGCCTTGCTGCCGGCCTGCTGCTGCAGCCGCGTCACCCGCGGCAGGATGCCGAGCAGGTTCTGGACATGATGCCCGGCTTCATGGGCGATGATGTAGGCCGCGGTGAACTTGCAGGCATTGCCCGAGCAGCCATGAAACCGGGTTTCGATCTCGCGGAAGAATCCGGTATCGAGGAAGATCTCTTTTTCCGGCGGGCAGTAGAACGGCCCCATCGCCGCCTGCGCCATGCCGCAGCGGCCGCCATTGGTGGCGTTGCGGAACAGCACGATGCGCGGCCCGGTGTAGGTTTGCCCGCTGGCCTTGAACACTTCACTCCAGCGGTCGTCGATCTCGCCCAGGATGCCGGAGATCATGCTGCCCATCTCGTCGGTCGGCGCGCCGGTCTTGGCCGATCCCTGCCGGCGATCGCTTTGATAGCTCGGCGCCTGGCCGCCGCCCTTGAGAATTTCCGCGCCGCCGATCAGGACGCGCGGATCGATGCCGAACGCCCATCCGACCAGGCCGAGCACGATGAGGGTGCCGATGCCGAGGCCGCCGCCGCCGATCGGCAGTCCAATGCCGCCGCCGCCCCCACCGCCACTGTCATCGCGACGGTCATCGATATCGTCGCTGCGGCGGAAGTCATCATAACGCATGGCGGTTTTTCCTAAACTGCGGCCTGCCGGCGAAGCCCAGGGCTTAACGCGGCACAGGCGTAAAATTTCCATTGCATTAATCAATAACCCTGCCGGCAAAAATTGCCTAGCCAGAAAGAATTGCCCGGTTAAGTCGATTTTTACTTTGCCGCGGCAATGTATGGCCAGTCGGTTGTTTAGTCCCGCGTCGCCGACAGCGTCGCCTGAGTCAGAGTATTTGAGTCATGGTTGTGTCGCGTCGCGGGGCGCCTGCAAAGGCGCCCCGCACTAAATTTGAGTCGGTATCGGACAGCCGTATCGTCGTAGGCGATTGCGTCGCCGGGATGTCGAAATTAGCGGCCGGTTCGGTCGATCTGGTGTTCGCCGATCCGCCCTACAATCTGCAGCTCAAGGGCGACCTGAAACGCCCCGACGAATCCCACGTCGATGCCGTCAACAACGACTGGGACAAGTTTTCGTCCTTTGCCGCCTATGACGATTTCACCCGCGCCTGGCTCCTGGCCTGCCGCCGCGTCATGAAACCGTCGGCGACGCTGTGGGTGATCGGTTCCTACCACAATATTTTCCGCGTCGGCGCGATCATGCAGGACCTCGGCTTCTGGGTCCTCAACGACATCGTCTGGCGCAAGGCCAATCCGATGCCGAACTTCCGCGGCCGCCGCTTTACCAATGCGCACGAAACCATGATCTGGGCCGCGCGCGACGAGAAGGCCAAGGGCTATACCTTCAACTACGAGGCGCTGAAGGCCGCCAACGAGGACGTGCAGGCGCGCTCCGACTGGCTGATCCCGCTGTGCACCGGCGACGAACGCCTCAAGGGTGCCGACGGCAAGAAGGTGCATCCGACCCAGAAGCCCGAAGGCCTGCTGGCGCGGGTGCTGCTGTCGTCATCGAAGCCCGGCGACCTCGTGCTCGATCCGTTCAACGGCACCGGCACCACCGGGGCTGTGGCAAAACGCCTCGGCCGCCGCTACGTCGGCTTCGAACGCGACCCGGCCTACGCGGCCGCGGCGCAAGTGCGCATCGCCGCCGTCGAACCGCTGCCGGAAGCCACGTTCGCGCCGTTCATGACCGCGCGCGAGGCGCCGCGCATCGCCTTCGCCGAACTGATCGAGCGCGGCATGATTGTGCCCGGCACCAGGCTGGTCGATGCCAAAAAGCGCCACGGCGCCCTGGTGCGCGCCGACGGCGCCATCATGCTCGGCGGCAAGGTCGGCTCGATCCACCGCATCGGCGCGGTGGCGCAGGGCTCAGGCGCCTGCAACGGCTGGACCTTCTGGCACATCGAGACCAAGAAAGGCCTGCGGCTGATCGACGAACTGCGCGCCGAGATTCGTTCCGGAATGGCGGCGGGCTGAGATCTTGGCTGATGCCGCCCGCTCGCCTTGATCCCCGGGGAAACAGGACTATTCCAGATAGCCGAACATAGCCCGCCGCGGAGCCCGCCAAACGTCGAGCCGGCGGCGGCGATCAGAACAAACGCCGTCGATTCCCGAAGCTGACCGAGGGCGTGGTGCCCAAGCGCGTCAAAGCAGCTCGTAGGATGGGTTGAGCTCTTCGCGAAACCCATCATTACACCGCCAACAACCTCGATCAATATACCGCGATCGGCCAGTTGACGCCGACCTACAATGCCAACGGCAACCTCACCTTCTCGGGCGCGCTGACCAAGGCGGGGTACCAGCCCTACGGCGAGAGCGGCACCACCGCCGGCACCTTCCGCTACACCGGCGCGCAGATCGACGCCGAGACCAACGGGCTTTATGATTTCCGCGCGCGTATCTATTCGCCGGTGCTGGGGCGGTTTTTGCAAGTCGATCCGATTCGGATTGCGGGCGGATTAACCTCTATGCCTATGTAGGAAACGATCCTGTCAATCTGGTGGGTCCGTTGGGATATGCACCAGACAGTTCGTCGGACGCTTCATCGGACTCGGGATCTTTCCAGCTGGCGATGGTGGATAAGTCACAGCTGCCCGCACGACCGATTCGATGAAACTGATCAGTCGTAGGATGGGTAGAGTGACCAGATCGGACGCCTGTCCGAACTGGTCACGAAACCCATCGCAGCGGCGGAAGTGGTGGGTTTCGCGAAGAGCTCAACCCAGCCTACGATATCGACTTGTCATAAGTCGCATCAAAGAAACGCTGTGCTAGATTGAACCACACCGATTGCGTCGTTCAACCTCATCCTGAATTCTTCGGGACTACAATCTTGGATTGTAATACAATAGAAATACAATCAAGCGCAGCCAATGCTGCGCCAATAACGCAAAAATGTGATTGATTGCAGTGGCATGAGCGACGCGGGGGTCGGGCGAAAGTCCGTCCGTGCCTGACCGAAAAAACAGGGATTCTCGCTACCGGCCCTGATACGCCCAGCGGTTTTTGCAACGCCTCCGCGCGGACATCAGCGCGCGTCGCGGCCAAGATCATTTGATGCGTCGGGCAAATCACGGGACATCGGCCCGCGGGATGGGTTGAGTTCTTCGCGAAACCTATCATTGTCCGATCGTAAGATGGCCTGAGCCAACGGGTGCGGCCTCCGGTCGGCCGGATGACAAACTGATTAACTCCGCGAACGCTAATTGTTTCGTCGGCCTATTCAATCGAGCCCGACCAACCTTGATCTTGATTCCCTGCGCAACCAGGAGCTAAGATCAGGCCGTTGCGCGCCGTCCGGATTGATCGTCCGATGCGAAGAATGTCTGAGATGTGGCTGCTGCTACCATTGCTGCCGATCTTTCTTCTCGGCATGTTTCCGATGTTGCTGTTCGCTTTGCTGGGGTTCGCCGGCCTCGTCATTCTCGGAATACTGATGATTTGCGTTGGCCTGGGCGACGGGTTGGCCGCGAAAAGCGAGTTCAATCAGGAGATCATCGTTCGCGGTTATGCGCCTCGATCGGAGCGGACCATTCATGCATCCAATTTGCATTCGGCAATTCGTTTCGCGACCGTCACGGGTGTGAGCGGCACCGGACTGGTAATCGCCGGACTATTCGGCATCCTGTTCCGCGGCTGACCAACGAACTGCAGGCCAATATTTGTTGCGGGCCTGGTCTCGATCAGCCCACCCGCACGGCCCGCTTTGCCGCGCCGCCTCCCGCCTGATCCACCAGATTTTCCCTGGCGTGATCCAGATAGGTCCTGAATTCCTTGGCCAGCAGGCCGGATTGCGACGACAGGTCGCCGGATGCGGTCATCGTCGAAGTTGCCAGCTGCTCGGTATCGGCGGCGGTCTGCGCCAGCGCCTGAATCTTCGCCGCGATTTCGCCCACCACGCGGAACGCATCATCGGTGTTGCGCGCGATTTCGGCCGTCGCCATCGACTGGTCTTGCGATGCCGCGGCGACCTTGCCGGTAATGTCGTTGACTTCCGCGATCACAGCACCGATTTCGGTGATCGAATCGCCGACGCGATCGGCGGCCGATTGGACCTGCCCGACCTGGGCCTCGATTTCCGCGGTGAAGTTCGCCGTCTGGGTCGCCAGCGCCTTGACCTCATGGGCCACCACCGCAAAGCCGCGCCCGGCCTCGCCGGCGCGCGCGGCCTCGATCGTCGCGTTCAGCGCCAGCAGGTTGGTCTGGCTGGCGATCGCGTTGATCGACTTGACGACCTCGTTGATGCGCGCAGCGACGTCCTTCAAAACCTCGACGCTGCCCGCGGCCTCGCCGACGCGCTCGACGGCGCGTCCGGCGATCTCCGAGGATCGCTGCACATCGGCGCCCACGGCGCCGGCATTCGAGGACAGCTCCGCCGTCGCCGCCGCGACCAACTGGACGTTGGAAGCCGCCTGATCGGAGGCCGTGGCGAGGAAGCTAATGCTTTCGCGCGTCGAGGAGGCCCCGACCCGGAGATTTCCCGCCGTTCCGCTCATTTCCGCCGCGCCGTGGTCGAGCGCGGAAACGATCGAAACCACGCTGCCCTCCAATTCGGTCGTCTGCCGTTCGAACCGCCGCACGCGTTGCTCGATGCTGGCAGTCGCATTGTTGATGGTGTCGGCGCCCTGCAACAGGGCACCGTGCAGCCCGCCCGGCAGGATGCGGCGGAAATATTTGTTGCGATGCACCGCATCCATCGCCGCGGTCGCCTCGCGCACGAAGGCATCGCAGCCATCGATCATGTCATTGATGAGACCGAGCAGTTCCGTCATGCAGTCATGCTGCGGAATCGACAGTATGCGCGCTTCGAAATCGCCTGCGACGATCCGTTTGCAAACCTGTTCCGCCTGCCGGACCAGGCGCGCGGTCTTGACGATCCAGAGCATCGCGAGCGCCGAGCCGGCGATCGCGATCGCCTGCAGCGCCACCGCCGTGGCCGGGTAACCCGATAAATGCAGGACCGATGCGCCGAGCGATGCCAACATCGAGACCGCGATGCTAGGCAGCGCGTTGGAGAGAAAATATGAGCTCTTCATAACTGACTTTCTGCGAGGCGACGAAATCGGTCAGGGCCTTGTATCCGGCGTCGACCGCCGCTTTGCCGTTGCTGTGCGCGCGCTCGATTTTCAGCACTTCGGCATAGAGCGGCATGATCTTGGCTTCGAGCATCGCGCGATCGGGCAGGCGGCGGTTGGAGTGGTAGCCGATCATCTCGCCCTTGCCGTCGAAGGACGGCGTCACATGGGCAAAGACCCAATAGTGATCGCCGTTGCTCGCCATGTTCTTGACGAAGGCAAAAATCTCGCGGCGATCCTCGATGGTGTCCCACAACAGACGGAAGACGCTGCGCGGCATGTCGGGATGCCGGATCAGGCTGTGCGGCTGACCGATCAATTCGGCCTCGCGATAGCCCGCGATGGTGCAGAACAGGCGGTTGGCATAGGTCACGCGCCCCCTGAGATCGGTCTTGGAGACGATCAATTCGGAGGCGAGAAAGAAACGCTCGCGGCCGCTGGGCGTGATGTGCTTGGCCATGGCCGGTTTCCGATGCCGCATCCAACCCCTGAATGTGCGCATCGGCAACCATTGAGAGTCAGGCTGAATATTGCCTTAAGATTTGACGGTTCAACGCAATAAAGCCCTCCGTGCCGTGATTTATGCCCTCAAAGGCGACGACATTGCCGCGCCGGCACAGCTTTGGCGCGCGGCCGGCTCACGAAGTCTTCGGTTGCGCTGGGTGCGGAACCGACGCAAGTAAATCCGCGCAGTCCGCGACGCATTTGCGATTTTTGCCATCACATCCACGGAGACCCCGATGCTGAAATTTTACTTCAACGGAGCGCCCAACCCCACCAAAGTCGCGCTCTATCTGGAAGAGTCCGGCCTGCCTTACGAGCTCGTGCCGGTCGATACCCGCAAGGGGGACCAGTTCAAGCCCGAATTCCTCAAGGTCAATCCCAACGGCAAGGTGCCGGCGATCGACGATGACGGGGTGTTCGTGTTCGACTCCAACGCGATCCTGCTTTATCTGGCCGAGAAAACCGGCAAATTCCTGCCCGCCAATACCCCCTTCAACCGCGCGCAATTGCTGTCCTGGCTGATGTTCATCGCAACCGGTCTTGGCCCCTATTCGGGACAGGCGGTGCATTTCAAGCACTTCGCGCCTAAAGAGCTGGACTATGCGCGCAACCGCTACCAGTTCGAAGCCGAGCGACACTACGGCATTCTCAACGATCACCTCGCCAAGAGCCACTTTATGGTGGGTGATACCTACACCATCGTGGATATGGCGTTCTGGGGCTGGGCACGCATGGCGCCATTCGTGCTCGGCGAGGATGTCTATGCCAGATTTACCAACGTGAAAAGGCTGGTCGATGAAATCTCGGCAAGGCCGGCCGCAGCGCGGGCCAACGCGCTGAAGGACAAGTTCGTCTTCAAGGCGGAAATGGACGACGAGGCGCGCCACATCATGTTCCGCCATCTCAAGACCAAGGCGGCGTAAGGTCCGCGCACAGAATCGCGACGTAAGGCGCACCGTCTAGTAGATCGATTCCATGAAGCCAATCGTTTCAGGCTCTCGGTCCTCATCCTGAGGAGCAAGCCTTCGCCGCGGAGGGCGAAGGCTTGCGTCTCGAAGGATGGCAGCTTGCACGGCCATCTTTCGTGGCCATCCTTCGCGACGCATCGCTTGGCGCGATGCGCCTCAGGATGAGGGCCGGGAGGATGCTGATATGATCAGAACTTCGGAAACGCTGGACCATGGCCAGGCAGCTTTCAATTGAGTTCCTCTGCGAGGGCTTTGCGGACCGCCGGCCGCTCCGCCATGCGCGCGCGGTGACCCATCACCCTCGGCAGGGTCGAAAGATCGACGCCATCACCCTCGAGCCATTGCGCCAGCGTAAACAGATAGGGATCGCAGATCGTGTAGGTCTCGCCCAGCACCCACGGCCCCCTGAGCATGCCGCGTTCGATCAGGGCAAATCCGGCACCGACCGTCTGCGGCACCTTGCGCTTCATATCGGCGAACGAAGCTTCGTCGGTCGCCCAGCGATAGCCGCGTACGCGGTGGGCATGCGCCACATGCACGGTCGAGCACAGATAGCTGTTGAAGGCCTGCGCCTGCGCGAATTCAAAGGGATCGTGCAGCGGTGCCAGCTTCGCCTGCGGAAAACCCTGCGCGATGAAGGCCAGCATCGCCGGCGTCTCGGTCAGGATGCCGCGATCGGTCACCAGCGCCGGCACGCGCCCCTTCGGATTGATGGCGAGATATTCCGGGCTATTCTGCTGGTTGATTTTGAAATCGATCCGCTCGATCGTGTAGGTGGCGCCCGCTTCTTGCAATGCGATATGCGAAGCGAGGGCGCAGGTGCCGGGGGCGTAATAGAGCTTGAGCATTTCAGTCCTCATGGGAACAGCGAAGCTTAACGGCACGCTTCCCGGCCGTCCATCCCTGAAGGCACCGGCCGGCGATGGCCGGGCTTTCGCGGTGGCCAGTTGCCGCCGCACATGCCATCACGCGCCCGAGGAAGCAGGGGCCTATCACGAGCAACCCGCCGATCGTACCCGCGCCGGGCAGACTTTCCAGCGCGAGGTAAATCTATGTTCCCAGCCCGTGCGCAATCACCTTGCGCATGAGGTTGGGCAGCGCTTCGTGTTGCAGCGTCGCAATCGGCACCCAGCGCATCCCCTCCGGCGCGGCCGCGCGCGCGGGAGCTTTGGCGGTGTAAACCACGAGCTCGAGCGGAAAATGCGTGAAGACATGGGTCACGACGCCCGCTTTGCGATGCCAGCGCGCGATGCCCTTCAACATGGGCGCCTGCTTCAACGCCGTCCTGTCGTCCTGCCCCGCCAGCCATTTTGAGCCCGGCACTTCGGTCATGCCGCCAAGCAGGCCCTTTTCGGGGCGGCTGCGGACCAGCAGCCAATCGCCGCGCCTGACGACGAATGCGGCACCTCGGCGCAGCGTCCCGGTTTTTTTCGGCGCCTTGCGCGGAAAAGTCTCCTGATCGCCGCGCGCGCGCGCCGCGCAGCCGTCGTTCAGCGGGCACAGCGCGCATGCCGGTTTCTTCGGGGTGCAGATCGAGGAACCCAGGTCCATCAGCGCCTGCGCGCTATCGCCGGCGCGCGACTTCGCGTCGCCAGTGCGGGTTACGCCGAGCAGCGTTGCCGCCAGCTCTTGAATCAGCGGCTTGGCTTTTGGCAGCGTTGCCTCGACGGCGAACAGCCGGGCCACCACGCGCTCGATATTGCCGTCGACCGGCATGGTATGGCGGCCGAATGCAATCGCTAAGATCGCGGCCGCAGTGTAGGGCCCGATCCCAGGCAGCGCCCGCAAGGCTTGTTCAGTCTCAGGGAACGCGCCGCCGTGATCGCGCATTACCGCAACCGCGCAGATGTGCAGATTGCGCGCCCGCGAATAGTAGCCGAGCCCGGCCCACATCCGCAGCACGTCGTCGAGCGACGCACGCGCGAGCGCACCGACATCGGGCCATCGCGTGACGAATTTTTCGAAATAGGGTCCCACCGTCCTGACGCCGGTCTGCTGCAGCATGATTTCGGACAGCCAGACCCGATAGGGATCGGCGGCCGTGCCCGATAGCGGTCGCCATGGCAGCAACCGGCGATGGCGACCGTACCATTCAAGCAGCAGCGCGGCGCGTCCGGCGCCGTCGTTGGCGATGGACTCCTTGCCTTTCCTGATCGCTGAGGATGTAGCCACGTCTCATTCTAGGACCAGATTCGGGACGTGACCAGCGAACCGCGTCAGCAAAAAACATGTCAGATCTGGGGGATTGCAAGACTATAACGCGTTGCGTTATAGTCGACGATGATCCAAGACTTCGCTGATGCCGAGACGGAAATGATCTGGTCCGGCCGCCGGAGCCGAAAATTACCGTCAGATATCCAGAATGTCGCGCTGCGAAAACTGCGTCTTCTGAATCAAGCGCGGGTATTGGGCGATCTTCGCGTGCCGCCCGGCAATCGCCTTGAAGCGCTGAGAGCTGATCGTCAGGGACAGCATTCGATCCGGATCAACGATCAATGGCGCATATGCTTCGTTTGGAATGAGGGAGGACCGTCACGTGTCGAAATCGTCGACTACCACGTCTAGAAGCGGGCACCTCTCAAATCCGCATCCCGGCGAAATCCTGCTCGAGGAATTCCTGAAGCCGATGGGCCTCAGCCAGAATGCGCTGGCGCGCGCGGTTCACGTCGCGCCGCGACGTATCAACGAGATCGTGCTTGGCAAACGGGATTTTACCGCCGACACCGATCTGCGGCTTGCCCGCTATTTCGGCCTGTCTGAAGGATTCTTTCTGGGACTTCAGATGGATTACGACTTAATGCAGCGGCGGCGCAAGATCGACCGCGACCTCAAAATGATCAGGCCGCACGCCGCATGAACGTGTTGCCGCCATGCAGCCGGTGCTATAAGGCCGCATGACAAAACCGCGACCGATCAGCGCCAAACCGCTTTCCGTCCTGCTCAGCGACGTGTTTTCCGATGCCTATGCCAAGCAGGGTTTTGCCGCGCGCGAGCTGGTGACGCGCTGGGCGGACATTGCCGGCCCAGAAATAGCAGATCATTCCGAGCCCCTGAAAATCCAGTGGCCGCGCCCGGTCGAGGGGCAGACCCAGGAAGCGGCCACGCTGGTATTGCGGGTGGAGGGACCAATGGCGCTGGAAATCCAGCACGCCTCCGATGTCATCCTGCAGCGCGTCAACCGCTTTTTCGGCTGGAGCGCGGTCGGACGGCTGGCGCTGCGGCAGGCTCCGCTGTCGCGCCGCAAACCACCGGCGGCCTCACGCGCACCGGATGCGGCATCGGTGGCGAAAGTCGCTGAAACCCTGTCCTCGGTGCAGGACGAGGAGCTGCGGGCCGCGCTGGCGCGGCTCGGCGCCAGCATCAAGCGAAATTGAGCCGGCCGATTGGTTCGGAAATCGCGCTCGCCATTGCCACAATTGCCGTTTCAAGCTAGCGAACTGGTCCTTGAGTTCTTCATAGGCGTGAATGCGCCAATCCGGGAGCCAACCGTTGATCATTACCCGTCGCGCCTTCACCGCCGCCCTGTCGCTGACCGGGCTTGCCATGCTCGTTGGCTTCTCGCCGTTGCGTCTGATCGCGGAGGCGATGGCGCAAAGCGCGTCCGATGTGGCCAAGCCGGTATCGCTGCCGGACATGGCGCTCGGCCCCGCCAATGCCGCGGTGACGATCACCGAATATGCGTCGATGACCTGCCCGCATTGCGCGGCCTTCGATGCAAGTGTGTTTCCGAAGATCAAGTCGGAATATATCGACACCGGCAAGATCCGCTACATTTTCCGCGAGTTCCCACTCGACATCAAGGCTGCGGCCGGCTCGATGCTGGCGCGCTGCATCGCCAAGGGCGATGCCGGGAAATATTTTGCGGTGGTCGACATGCTGTTCAAGCAGCAAGGCGACTGGGTGACGAAGAACACCACGGAAACGCTGGCCCGGATCGGCAAGCAGGCCGGGCTGAGCCAGCAGGCGGTGGAGGATTGCCTGAAAGACCAGGCGCTGCTCGACAAGATCGCCGCCGACCAGAAGTACGCCAGCGAGGTTCTGAAGGTCGATTCGACGCCGACGTTCTTCATCAATGGCGAGAAGATCAAGGGCGAGACCTCGTTCGAGGAATTCGACAAGCGGATCAAGGCGCTGATGAAAAGCTGAGCGGTTTTGCGCGAGCGGTTATCGACGCCTCGTCGCGCAAGTCCGAAAGTCCCTTTGCCCTGAAGATCAGTTTCAGGCGGGGTCGGATCAGGTTAAGGATGAGCCGGAACTTTTTCATCAATGGCAGGATGATCGCGGGCGAGCTTTCGTTCGAGGAATTCGACAAGCGGCTCAAGTTGCTGCGGAAGGGCTGATACAGCCCCATAACCCCTGCAAAAGCCTTGGGAAAAGCCCCGGCCGGCGGTTGCTCTCAGGCGCCAGCCTCGCCATTGTCCCGGCCCCGTGAGCCGCCGCAGCGACTCAAGCCCCCACACCGACATTGCCTTCCATGGTATTGTCGCGACGGGGAGATTCGCGCCCGGCCAACTGAGAATGGTGTCCATGAAACTGACGCGCCTTCGCCTCCACGGTTTCAAGTCGTTCGTCGAGCCCACGGACTTCATGGTCCAACCGGGCCTCACCGGCGTGGTCGGGCCGAACGGCTGCGGCAAATCGAACCTGGTCGAGGCATTGCGCTGGGCGATGGGCGAGACCTCGCACAAATCGTTGCGCGCCGCCGACATGGATGCGGTGATCTTTGCCGGTTCCGGCAATCGTCCGTCGCGCAACCACGCCGAGGTCGTGATGACGATCGACAATTCCGATCGCACCGCGCCGGCGGCCGTCAACGACAAGGAGACGCTGGAAATCTCGCGCCGGATCGAGCGCGACGCCGGCTCGGTCTACCGGATCAACGGCCGCGACGTGCGCGCCCGAGACGTCCAGATCCTGTTCGCCGACGCCGCTACCGGTGCGCGTTCGCCGGCGCTGGTGCACCAGGGCAAGATCGGCGAGATCATCCAGGCCAAACCAGACCAGCGCCGCCGGGTGCTGGAGGATGCCGCCGGCGTCGCCGGCCTGCATGCCCGCCGTCACGAAGCTGAATTACGCCTCAAGGCCGCCGAAACCAACCTCATCCGCGTCGAGGACGTGATCGGACAGCTGGCGGGACAGGTCGAAGCCCTGAAGAAACAGGCGCGGCAGGCGATCCGCTACCGCGAAGTCGCAGCCAAGGTGCGCAAGGCCGAGGCCCTGCTGTTTCACCTGCGCTGGCTCGAGGCCAACGCCGACGTGGCGGAAGCCGCCCATACCCACGACCTCAGCGTCCGCGACATGGCCGAGCGCACCCGTGAACAGGCCGAGGCTGTCCGGATCCAGGCGGTGCGCGCCGCCGAACTGCCGGCGCTGCGCGAGGCCGAGGCCCGCGCCGCGGCCGGCCTGCAGCGGCTCACCAATGCACGCGAAACGCTCGACCGCGAGGAAGAGCGCGCCAAAGAGCGCGTCGCCGAGCTCGACCGCCGGCTGACGCAGTTTTCCGCGGATATCGCCCGCGAACAGCGGCAGGGCTCCGACGCCGAGGTCGCGCTGCAGCGGCTCGATGCTGAAGACGCGGAGCTGAAGCAAGAGATCATGTCGCGCGTCGAAAAGCGCAGTGGCGTCGATGGCCTTGTGTCCGAGGCTGAGGCGAGGCTGGCCGCAACCGAACGGTTGTTTTCGGAGCTGACCACCGTTCTGGCCGACCTCACCGCGCGGCGCAAGCAGCTCGACGGAAGCGTGAAGAGCCATCACGATCGGCTGGCCCGGCTCGATCAGGCCATCGCCAATGTCGAGAGCGAACAGCAGAAGCTGGCGCAGGAGACCGAAGGTTTCGGCGACCTCGCAGCGCTCGCTGAAGCCATGGAGGCCGCGCAGCAGAGCCTTGCGCAATCCGAGGCGGCCGCGCAGGGAAGCGAAGCCGGCCATGTCGCCGCGCGCGCGAGGCTGGAGGCGGCCCGCGCGCCGCTCGGCGAGGCCGACAAGCGCGTGCAGCGGCTCGAGACCGAAGCGCGCACGATCGCGAAACTCGTCAATGGCGAGACCAAGAATCTGTGGCCGCCGATCATCGACGGTATCACCGTCGCCAAGGGCTACGAAAAAGCTCTCGGCGCCGCGCTGGGCGACGATCTGGATGCCCCGGTCGACCCATCGGCGCCGATGCGCTGGACCAATGTCGGCGTCAGCGAGGGCGACCCGGCCTTGCCCGAGGGCGTCGACGCGCTCGCCGCTCACGTCGATGCGCCTGCCGAGTTGGCGCGCCGCCTGGCGCAGATCGGTGTCGTTGCCCGTGAGCGCGGCGCCGAACTGGTCTCGCAGCTGAAGACCGGCCAGCGGCTGGTGTCGCCGCAAGGCGATGTCTGGCGCTGGGATGGGTTCGTCGCCGCCGCCCATGCGCCGAGCGGCGCGGCGCGGCGGCTCGCCGAACGGGCGCGGCTGGTCGATATCGAAAACGAGCTCGAGCAGGCCCGCGGCGATGCCGCCGGCAAGCGCCAGGCGCTGGAAACCGCCGAGGCCGAACTGAGGGCCGCATCGTCGGCCGAGGCCGCCGCGCGCGAGGCGTGGCGGGCCGCGCAGCGCGAGGCCGATGCCGCGCGCGACCGTCATGCCGGTACCGAGCGCGAGATCAATCGCCACGCCGCGCGGAAATCAGCGCTCTCGGAAGCTCACAGCCGGCTCGCCGCCGACCGCGCCGAGGCCGAGGGCGCGCAAGAGAGCGCCAGTGCGGCGCTGGCCGAATTGCCGACGAGCCTCGATACCGAAACGCGTCTCGCCGCCGTGCGCATCGACATCGACCACCATCGCCGGCTGGCGGCGCAGGTTCGCGCCGAAGCGCAGGCACTGGCGCGCGAGGCCGAGCTGGCGGACCGCCGGCTGCAGGCTATTCTGGCCGAGCGCAACGACTGGCACGCCCGTAAAGCCAGCGCGACCTCGCAAATCCAGACTATCGAAGCGCGCATCACCGAGGTCACCGCGGAGCGTGCCGAACTCGATGACGCACCGGCCGCGTTCGCGGACAAGCGCCGGGCGCTGATCGGCGAGATCGAAGCGGCCGAAAACGGCCGCCGCATGGCCGCCGATGCGCTGGCCTCGGCCGAGAACCTGATGACGGAGACCGATCGCTCCGCCAAGATTTCGCTGGAGGCGCTGTCGAGCGCCCGCGAGGCTACCGCGCGCGCCGAAGAGCGCGTGGATGGTGCGAAACGACGCCTCGCCGACATCGCGCGCGAAATCCACGACATGCTGGAGGTCGAGCCGCGGGCGGTGGCGGGGCTCGCCGAGATCGAGCCCGGCGCCGAATTGCCGCAGCTCACCGAGATCGAGGACAATCTCGAAAAGCTGCGCCGCGACCGCGAGCGGCTCGGTGCGGTCAATCTGCGCGCCGAGGAAGAACTGCGCGAGGTCGACGCCCAGCATACGTCCCTCACCGCCGAACGCGACGATCTGGTGGAAGCCATCAAACGGTTGCGCCAGGGTATCCAGAGCCTCAACCGCGAGGCGCGCGAGCGGCTGTTGGTGTCGTTTGAGACCGTCAACGGCCACTTCAAGCGGCTGTTCGTGGAATTGTTCGGCGGCGGCGAGGCCGCGCTGCATCTGATCGAAAGCGATGATCCGCTCGAAGCCGGATTGGAAATCATCGCAAAACCGCCCGGCAAGAAGCCGCAGACGCTGTCGCTGCTGTCCGGCGGCGAGCAGGCGCTGACCGCACTGGCGCTGATTTTCGCGGTGTTCCTCACCAACCCGTCGCCGATCTGCGTGCTGGACGAAGTCGACGCCCCGCTCGACGATCACAATGTCGAGCGATTCTGCACCCTGCTGCACGAAATGACCGCAACCACCGAAACGCGGTTCATCATCATTACGCACAATCCGATCACGATGGCGCGGATGAACCGGCTGTTCGGCGTCACCATGGCCGAACGCGGCGTCTCGCAGCTGGTCTCGGTCGATCTCGAAAGCGCGGTGAAGATTCTCGACCAGAACGTGGCGTGAGGCTTCTTGTGTTGTCGTCATTCCGGGACGGCGCATCGCGCCGAACCTGGAAATCTCAACTGTTGACGTCATCATCCGCGACAGCGGATGATCCATGCCATGCCGTCGATGGCGCTGTGCCGTCACGGAGCCGGATGCCCTGCTTTCGCGGGGCGCGACGACACACATGACCGCTCCCGACCTTCCAGCCGAACTGAAGGCCGCGCTCGACGCCAAGCTGCAGGGGGTGTCGCGCAACGAGGCCGCCGGGCGCGCCGCGTTGATCTCGCAGACCTATCGCGCTGGCGGCGGCTCCGGCGTCATTGCCTGCGAGAAAGATGCGCTCGCCTACGCGCTGGCGCGGATGCCTGCGACCTATGCCGCGCTAACCGCCAGCCTGAACGCGTTGCGCGAAGTCACTCCCGGCTTTGCGCCGCAAAGCCTGCTCGATGTCGGCGCCGGGCCGGGAACGGCAGGCTGGGCGGCGGCGGAAGCCTTTTCGTCGCTGCAAACCTTCCATTTGATCGATGCCAACAGCGCCTTGCGCACGCTGGCGCTGGAGCTGGCCCGCCACAGCACGCGCCTGCGCGTTTTGAAATACCAACGCGGCGACGCCCGCGCCGCGCTGGCCGATGCCGGGGCTGCCGATCTCGTCGTGGCGAGCTACATGATCGGCGAACTCGGCGGCACGGAACGGATCGCGCTCGCCGACCTGTTGTGGACAAGAGCCCGCGACACGCTGGTGGTGGTCGAACCCGGCACGCCTGCAGGCTATCGCCGGATCCTTGCACTGCGAGAGCAACTGGTCGCGTCGGGCGCGCATGTCGCGGCCCCCTGCCCGCATGACAAGCCGTGTCCGCTGCGGGCGCCCGATTGGTGTCATTTCGGCCAGCGCCTGCCGCGTTCGCGCGGGCATCTTCAGGTCAAGGGCGCCGAAGTTCCTTTCGAGGATGAGAAGTTCAGCTATGTCGCGCTGACGCGCCGCCCGGTCGCGCAACATCCGGTCCGGGTGCTGATGCAGCCTGTCGTCACCAAGGTCGCGATATCGGCAAAAATGTGCGCGGACCGGGGGATCGTCAACGCGGTCGTCCCCAGGCGACAGAAGACCGCGTATCAGCGCTTCAGGAAAATCGACTGGGGCGATGCCATGTTCGAGCTCGGCGAAGCGCGCGCGGAATAACGACCACCTGAGAGTGTCCCCGACGATCGGCTGCGGCGTACGTCCCTTGGCCGGGTGGCACCCAGTTGCCTCGAAGCCAGGGGGGCGATATCCAGCTTTTGCGAAACTGCGGCGTGTAGCCGCGCAGGCTGTTGAACTTACTGAGCTCCCGTAGCGACCTAGGCAGGCGGCCCCATATAGGGGCTGCTGGCGCGCGTGCCCGCCATTGATCTGGGCTGCGCGCCGGTCGTCGAATCGGGAGTTGCTTGCCATGTCATCGGGCTGGATCGTTCTAGGCGTTATCGTAGTCCTCGTTCTGTTTGCGTTCGGCGCCTATAACCGTCTGGTCGCGCTCGGTCAGCGTGTCGGCCAGGCTTTCGCCGACATCGACGTCCAGCTCAGGCAGCGCCACGATCTGATCCCGAATCTTTTGGAAACCGTGAAAGGCTATGCCGCGCACGAGCGCGGCACGCTCGACGACGTGGTGAAGGCCCGCAACGCGGCGATGTCGGCGCGGGGACCGGGACAGGTCGCCACCGCCGAAAACCAGCTGAGCGGCGCGCTCGGCAGGCTGATCGCGCTGTCGGAGGCCTATCCGGACCTCAAGGCCAATGCGAATTTCCAGCAACTGGCGAACGAGTTGTCCGACCTGGAGAACAAGATTGCCGCCAGCCGCCGGTTCTTCAACAACGCGGTACAGGAATACAACACCGGCATCCAGCAGATGCCCGCGGCATTGTTTGCCGGCATGTTCGGCTTCGCGCGCAAGGATTTCTTCGACCTCGGCGCCAACAGGGCCGAAGTCGAGGCGGTGCCGATGGTGAAGTTCTAAAGCCACGGCCCCCGACATCGACGGAACCCAGGCATCATGGCCGCCTACGGGCTTTACACGCATATTGCATCGAACAAATTCCGTTCGATGCTGCTGCTCGCCGGGCTGTTCGTTCTTATCTATGTCATGGTCTATGCCGGCGCGCTGCTGGTGGAAGCCTTGTCCACCAGCGGCGCGCCGGTCGACTATTATCTGGCGGCGGCGCTGCACGACCTGATCCCGGCGTTGCCCTATGCGACGGGTGCGGCGGCGCTGTGGATCGTGATCGCCTATTTCTTCCATCAATCGATCATCGACGCCGTCACCGGCGGCGAAGACGTAACGCGGAAGCAGCAGCCCAGGCTCTATAATCTGCTGGAAAATCTCTGCATCTCGCGCGGCATCGCGATGCCGAAACTGAAGATCATCGACAGCGACGCGCTGAACGCGTTCGCCACCGGGCTCAACCGGCGGCAATATTCCGTTACCGTCACCACGGGCCTGTTGCGCGCGCTCAACGATCAGGAGATCGAGGCCGTGCTCGGCCACGAGCTCACCCACATCCGCAACGGCGACGTCCAGATGATGGTGGTCGCGGTGATCATCGCCGGCGCGGTCGGCTTCTTCGCCGAGTTGTTCTTCCGCAGTTTTACCAATTTTGGCTGGGGTTACGGCCGGGGCTACGGCGGCGGATCGTCGTGGTCGTCGTCGTCCTCGTCATCGTCTTCTTCCAGCAGCGACCGAAAAGGCTCCGGCGGCGCTGCGGCCATCGTCATCGTCATCGCGGTGGCGCTGATCGCGCTGGCATGGCTGTTGTCGCAGCTGGTGCGGCTGGCGCTGTCGCGGTCCCGCGAGTTGCTGGCCGATGCCGGATCGGTCGAGTTGACGAAGAATCCCGACGCCATGATCTCCGCGCTGCGCAAGATCGAGAACCGCGGCGAGCTTCCCGGCGCGACCTCGGCGGTGATGGAATTGTGCGTCGACAATCCGCGCGAGGGCTTTGCCGACCTGTTTGCGACCCACCCCTCGGTGCAGGCCCGGGTCCAGGCGCTGGTAGAATTCGCCGGCGGGCACGATCCCGGACCGCTGGCTCTGCGGTCGGATACGGCCATGGACCCCGGCAATCAGGCGCAGCCGGCGGCAACCGGTCCTGTCCCGCCAGCATTACCGTCCGGTCCATGGGGCCAAACGCCGGATCCAGCCGGCGCGTCGGGCGCCGTGCCAAGCCGCTCGGGCCCCTGGGCCAGACCCGCTGGCCCGTGGGGGCCCCATTAGGGGGCTTGCCAGGCCCGGCGCGGGTTACGCTCCTCGCCCCCGGCACCGTTAAGGAAGTCCGTAGAATAGCCTTAACAGCATTCTAATGAATTGAATTCTCCCTTGTTTCTGCCATGTTCGCGCCCAAGGCAGGCAAGGAATCGCCTCGGATCACCCAGGCCGACTGGAACTTCGAGGAGATGATCTGGAAACGATACGGTTTTTCCGGATACAGACGGCCTCGTTGGTTCTAGGATCAGGTCGTATTCGAAAATAAGGTTTAAGGGAAGTCATGGCGAAGCCAGTCGTTATTGTCGTAGGCGCTGACAAGGGCGGGGTCGGCAAGACCACGGTCTCGCGCACCTTGCTGGATTATTTCAGCGCCAACAATGTGCCAACCCGCGCCTTCGATACCGAATCGCCACGTGGCACGCTGAGGCGCTTTCATCCGGACATCACCGAAATCGTCGACATGACGACGGCCGCGGACCAGATGAAGATCTTCGATACGCTGAACGCGGTCAGCCCCTCCGTCACCGTGATCGACGTTCGCGCCGGCCTGTTGTCGCCGGCGCTGGCCTCATTGCGCGATATCGGTTTTCTCGACGCCGCGAAGTCCGGACAGATCACCTTTGCCGTGTTTCACATTCTCGGACCGTCGATCGCCTCGCTGGACGAAATTGCCGAGACCGCAGGTTTCATGCAAGGCGCAAAATATTTCCTGGTGAAGAACTTCATCAACAACACCAGCTTCTTCGAATGGGATCAGGCGACTTATAACTCCTATTTTCACCGCATCAAGGACGCCACCGAGCTCACCATTCCGAAACTCAATGAAATGGCTTACGAGCAGGTCGAAGTCGCCTCGGTACCGTTCCTCAAATTCGTCGCCAACAAGCGTTTCAACGACGAGGCTGCGAACTATTCGTTCGTACTGCGCGGCTATGTCCGCCATTGGCTGGTCAACGTCTGGAGCGAGTTCGACCGCATCAAGCTGACCGATCTCGTCGGCACCGGCAAATCGGACAGCGGCGGGGAATGATCATTGCAACACAAATATCATTGGGCTGGTCCAGGCAACCAATTCGCCTGACATAGCGCGTGATGCCCACCACGCCTATCTTCATCACCTGCTCACCCCGTCCGCTGGTCGGCAGGACCCTGGTCGCGCGCCTGCTGAGCGAATTCCTGCTCCTGAAAAACGGCACGGTCGCAGCGTTCGACATCAATCTGAAGGAACCGTCGCTGCTGGATTACCTGCCCCGGATTACCGAGACGGCCGAGATCGACAATACCTACGGAAAAATGGCGCTGATGGACCGCATCATCGTCAACGACGGTATTGCCAAGGTGATCGATCTCGGCTTTCACGCCTTTGACGAGTTCTTCAAGATGTCGGAGGAAATCGGATTTCTCAAGGAGGCGGCGCGGCGCGGCGTATCTCCCGTCATCCTCTTCGTTGCCGACAGCGATCGCGTCTCGATGCGCGGCCATGCCATGCTGAAGCAGCAGATTCCCGCAACCGCGCGGGTGACCATCAACAATGAATACGTGCTGCGCGGCGAAATGCCCGCGGCCTTCGCCGGCGACAGGATGCTTCGGATCGGCGCACTGCCGGTGTTCCTGAAGACCTATATCGACCGCGAGACGTTCTCGTTCACCAGCTATCTGCGCAACGAGAAGGATCAATCGACCGAACTCTCGCAATGGATCCGCAGCAACTACGTCAGCTTTCGCGAGCTCGAGCTGAGTTTGATCCTGCAGGGGTCGTGAGGCCCCCGCAACTTCAGGTTCAGCGCGCGGAATCAGCGCCGCACCTGAGGCAACGTAGAACGTTCTAATGTCCCTCGAACGCCATCAGCGTGCGCACCGGCACGTCCATCGCCCGCAGTTTCGCCGCGCCGCCGAGGTCGGGCAGATCGATGATGAAGCAGGCCGCGACCACGTCGGCGCCGATCTGGCGCATCAGCTTGACCGCACCCTCCGCGGTGCCGCCGGTGGCGATGAGGTCGTCGACCAGGATCACGCGCTCGCCGGGGCGGATGGCGTCGGCGTGCATTTCCATCTCGTCGAGACCGTATTCCAGCGAATAGGCGATGCGCACGGTAGTGTGCGGCAGCTTGCCGCGCTTGCGGATCGGCACGAAGCCGGCGGAAACCTGATGGGCCACCGCGCCGCCGAGAATGAAGCCGCGCGCTTCGATGCCGGCGACCTTGTCGATCTTGTTGCCCGCCCATGGATGCACCAGTTCGTCGACCGCGCGGCGGAACGCGCGCGCGTCGCCGAGCAGCGTGGTGATGTCGCGAAACAGGATTCCCGGCTTCGGATAATCCGGGATGGTGCGCACGGTGGCCTTCAGGTCATTGTCAAAAGTCATGTGTCTTTACTTTCCCAACTCTTCCTCTTCGTCATTGCGAGGAGCTCGCAATGACGCGTCCCCTCAATTGACCGGCTCGCCCAGCCTGAACGCATTTTCGACGATGCGCAGGCCGACCTCGCCGCCGAGCGACATCAGCGATTCCGGGTGGAACTGGACGCCGCCGACCGGCAAGGTCCTGTGCTCGAGCGCCATCGCGACACCGTCCTCGGTGCTCGCGGTCACGCTGAGCACCTCGGGCATGCTGTCGCGCTCGACATAGAGCGAATGATAGCGGCCGATCACGATTTCATCGGGCAGGTTCCGCATCAGCCGCCCGCCTCGCACCTTGATGCGCGACGGCCGGCCATGCGAAGGTTTTCCGAGCTGTCCCAACTGTCCGCCGAAATATTCACCGATCGCCTGCATCCCGAGGCAAACGCCGAACACCGCAAGCTTCCGGTCCAGCGCCGCGCTAATGGTTTTGGCCATGGCAAAATCTTCCGGCCGGCCCGGACCCGGCGACAGCACCAACAGATCCCATTTGTTCTGCCGCAGCATGTCAAGGGCATGAACGTGCCTGACCACGGTCACGGTGGCGCCGACCTGGCGGAAGTAATCCGCCAGCATATGGACAAAACTGTCGTCATGATCGATCAGCAGCACCTGTTTGCCGGAGCCGGTGGCATCCGGCGCGAACGCCGACAGCGGTTTTGGCGGATCGCCGCGCAGCGCCTGAAACAGCGCCGCCGCCTTGACCTGGCATTCCCTGTCCTCGGCGGCGGGATCGGAATCAAACAGACAGGTGGCGCCGACCCGCACTTCGGCCAGGCCGTCCTTCATCCGGATGGTGCGGATGGTCAGCCCGGTGTTGATGCTGCCGTCGAAATTCACCGCGCCGATGGCGCCGGCATACCAGCGCCGCGATGAACGCTCGTGATCCTCGACGAACTGCATCGCCCATAATTTCGGCGCGCCGGTCACCGTCACCGCCCAGGCATGGGTGAGAAAGGCATCGAGCGAGTCGAAGCCCGGCCGCAGCATGCCTTCGACATGATCGACGGTGTGAAACAGTTTTGAATAGGTCTCGATCTGGCGCCGCGCCAGCACCTTGATGGTGCCGGGCACGCAGACCCGCGCCTTGTCGTTGCGGTCGACGTCGGTGCACATGTTGAGTTCGAATTCGTCCTTTTCGGAATTCAGCAATTGCCGGATCTGCTCGGCGTCGCCGATGGCATCGACGCCGCGCGCGATCGTCCCCGAGATCGGGCAGGTCTCGACCCGCCGGCCGTCGGAGCGCACGAACATCTCCGGCGAGGCCGACACCAGGAATTCGCCGTCACCGAGATTCATCAGCGCACCATAGGGCGAGGGATTGATCCGGCACAGCCGTTGAAAAACCTCGGCCGGCGAGCGCTCGCAAGGTTCGGCGAACAGCTGGCCCGGCACCGCCTCGAACAGATCGCCGCGCGCAAAGGCGGCGCGCGCGGTCTCGACCGTCGCCTGGTATTCGCCGGGCCCATGATCGGAAAAGCCCTGCCGCGGTGTTTTGGCGTAGATGCTTTCGGGGGTATCGCGCGAAAGACCCGCTGACGATTTGCCCTTCCAGGCAAAGTCGTAGCTCAA
This sequence comes from Bradyrhizobium sp., assembly GCF_049512235.1. Lineage (GTDB taxonomy): Bacteria > Pseudomonadota > Alphaproteobacteria > Rhizobiales > Xanthobacteraceae > Bradyrhizobium. Next base: position 1,111 of record NZ_JBEKXH010000044.1, on the reverse strand, counting down.
GACCACGCCGCGCCCGGTGGCGCGGTCATAGGCCAATAGGCGGTCCGGCACGTAGAGCACGATGTCGCGCTGGTCGGCTTCGCGGGCGCGCTTTGGCATGAGGTCCTCGATCTGGAACACCAGATCGTAGGCGAAGGCGCCGAAAAGCCCGAGCAAGGGATCGTCACTGGCGGCGAAAGCCGCGATGAGATCGCGCACCAGCGACATCACGCTGGCGCGGCGGGTACGCTGGTCTTCGTCGACCGGCGCCGCGCCGCGCAGGATGTGGCCTTTGAGCCGCGCCGCGCTCTTCTCGGTGACGACGACGCAGGGCTCGCGCAGCATGTCGGCAAGGAAGGCGATCAGCACCTCGCCGCGCGGGTTCAGCGCGGTTAACGAAAAGTCGGATCCTGTGGTTTCCAGCTGCAGCGGCGGATCGGAAAAGCCGAGATCAAAACTCTCGTAGCGGCCGGGCACCGTGGTGCCCGACGACAGCACCACGCCGCGGCGGCGATCGAGCAGGTCGATCAGATCGTCGAGCCGGCTGGCGCCGCCGGAAAACTGCTCCACCGACCGCGCTACCTCAAGGCCGCCGCGGGTACGATATTCACTCTGGGCCGGCAGCGAGAAAACGGTCCTGTTCATGGGATCCTCTTACGAAATTGGTCGAGGAAACGCCACACAGGATCAACGAAAGGCCGTCGCACTGCGATGACGGCCTTCGACGATGGGTGAAAAAGATATCGCACCGGCCACCTCGTCAGAAGGTGGGCCACCAGAGACGGGTTTTGTGACGAGCGGTGCGCATGGCAAGGCAAAACACCATGGCGCGGCGGGTTCGTCAAGGCGCCAACCGAGGATTTATCGGTCGTCCCGGCCTTGAGCCGGCACCCACCGATCTCGCCGCAGATGATGGCAGACACAGCGATCAATTTTCAAGCCGCCCATTGCAGAAACGCATTTACCCTCGCGGCGCGACACGCGCCCGAGCTATTGCAAAACTTCCGCCCCAGAGGGCGTGGGGAATGCCGGATGCCCAGTGGCACCCGCAGCCTCGCGTGCAGAAAACGGCCATCACGCACACGAGTATTCACAGCGAGGCACCGGAAACACCCGGCATTCCCGCACGCAA
>NZ_JBEKXH010000043.1:0-23912 GCF_049512235.1 Bradyrhizobium sp. | reverse complement strand
GTAGCGCACAAGGGATTCGGGGCAGGTGATCCGGGTGATCGGCTGCTGGCGCATGGTGACTTCGACCTGATCGCCGGTCGCTCGCGCCTCGGCCTGGACCAGATATTCATCTCCCGACGGCAGTATCAAAAGGCCGCGATCCGCGCCTGCGTTCACGATCGCGATCTTCATCAGCTGCTCGATCAGCTTCGGCAACTCGATCTCGCCGGACAAGGCCTGAGAGGCCTTGACCACACTCGCGACATCGAGCTGCCGGATCGCGGGGCCAATGGCCGCCGCAGAATGCTGCTCTTCCGGTGCGGCCAAATGCGGATAAAGCTGATCGAGTTGCCGCACCTTGCCGTCGGCGCCCCAGCGGAGATAACACTGCCGGGCATTGCGCAGATGGGCGTTGGCGGATGTCTCGGAGCCGCGCGCATTGTAGAACCGGGCGGCCACCTCATAGGCCACGCCTTCGTTCTGAACGAAACCGTGGTCGCGGGCCGAGCGAATGGCCTGCTCGTAGAGGCGCATGGCGTCGAGGTCGCGGCCTTCGATCCGGGCGATTTCCGCGCCCACCAGTGCGGCGCGGTTTTCGAAATTCTCCGGGCAATTCTCCGCCCAAATTGTAAGCTGGCTGTGGTGATTGGCCAGAGCCTTGAAGTGCTGCCGTCGCGAGCCCTCGGTTGCAGCATCAAACGCCCCAGCCCGAGCCAGAGCGCCGTAAAAGTGATACTCCGCCACTTCAAAGAAGGAGTGCGATGTCCAGAGCAGGCGTTCGGCATTCAACGACGCCTGGATCGCGGAAGGATAGTCTTCCGCAAACAAACGCGCTTGCAACTTTAGGATCCAATACCGACACTCCGGCAGGGCCAACGCAGGATTACGCGACAATCGACGCTCGAACTGAAGCTCGTCAAAGTGACCGTCACCGAACCAACCGAACTTCGTTGTCAAGCCCCGAAGTGTCCGGACAAGCGCGAGCTGTGCGGTGAGGATATCTATGACGATACCGAACCGGAATTTACTCGCGAACTCGAGGCCAGTCCCAGCTTCACGCTGCACCTCGGCCAAAGGGTCTCCAGCCGCAAGAAGATTTGTGATCAAGTGGTAGCAGCTATATGCTGCAAAAGTGAGGTCTCCCATTCTGTTCGCAGCGTCGAAAGCGCGTCGCACGAGCTCTCGTCCGGTCTTGACGTGTCGCCTCCATGGCATGACACAGTTGCCAAAACGCAGATAGACGCGAGCTTGATAGCGATGCAATCCGTGCTTCTCCACCAGATCGTAGCCCAGCTTGCCAAACTGGAATCCGGCCTCATAGTTCCCGAAATGGGGCCCAGCGAGCATAGCCAGCGTTACGTACGCGAAGCAGGATGCGTCGCTGTTGCCATGCTCAAGGCTGAGGCTGACCATCCGACAAAGCACGAGAGCATGAAGGTTTTCATCGGTGAACATCGCCGACATATCAACCTCAGTGAAAATATCCAGGACATCGAGCACATCCGGATTGGTGACCAGGGGCAGGTCAACGAGCTCCTCGATTTTTCGGGTTTCCGCCAAAGACCTGATTTGATCGTATTCTCGTGATACTTCCTCGTCGGTGGGATGTGGCGACCAGTCCTTGCCGCGACCTTTCTGGTATTCGATGAATACCTCCACGCCGCGGTCGCTTCGACCCAGAAGGTCATAGAGCGTCAGGCGCAAACGTGTGACGAGAGCAATATCGTGGGCGTTTTTCGCCCGTTCGGCCAACATGGCAAGCCGATTTTCCGCGGCAGCCATGTCAGCGGTCAATAATTCGCATGCCGCCGAGAGATACTCGATCGAGAACACAAGGTCGTAGTTGCGATTCCAGGTCTCGTCCGTCAGCAATCCTCGTCCGGCCTGGAGATACTTCAGTGCCGAGGCGTAGGCCGTGGAAATCTTTGCGCGTCTACCCGCGATCAGATTCAACTCCGCAATGCGTTCATGCTCCGCGATCGACGTGACCAGATGAGAGCCACGGTTGAGTTGATTGGCGATCTCGAAGATCCCTTCCTCAAGTTTGTCTTTAAATGTATGTGAGGCCATCAACATGCCGATTCGCAGATGCGCCTCGGCCCGCAAACCTTGAGGGATTAGAGAGTACGCGGCTTCCTGCACACGGTCGTGGAGAAACCTGTAAGAATCCTCTGATCGGAAAATGAGGCCGGTTCGGACCGCTTCCCAAAGCTGTCCATGCATCTCCTCGCCCGGGTCTTGGTAAACCATGCGTAGCATTGCGAAGTCGGCCCTATTCCCGAGGCACGCAAGCTGCTGTAGTGCTTCCTGCGTCTCGGTGGGCAGGCGATTCAACCTCCCCACCATAAGGTCCACGACATTGTCGGTATAACCCTTGGCGTGAATGCGATTCAGGTCCCAACACCACTGCCCTTCGCCATAGTCAAAGGTGAGCAAGGACTCTTCGGCAAGCGCAGAAAAGAACTGAATGGCGAAAAATGGATTGCCGGTAGTCTTCTGGTCCACCAGTTCTGCCAACGGTTCAGCGCGTCCCCGTTCACAATGAAGGGAATCTGCAATTAACTCCTCCAGGTCGTCACGAATCAGTGGTGCAAGTACGATGTCATGCACTATCGCTCCAGTCTGACGCATGGCTTGCAGCTTGCGCATCAGCGGATGTGCGGGGGCCACCTCGTTGTCACGGTAGGCACCAATCAGCATCAAATCTTTCACGTCCGGATGCGTCACTAAATCCTCCATCAGATCCAATGTGGCCGCGTCGAGCCATTGCAGATCGTCGAGGAAGAGGGCGAGGGGATGCTCCCGCGTGAATGCGCTGATGAATCGACGGAATACCAGTTGGAAGCGGCGCCGCGCATCCTGTGGCGGAAGTTCCGGAACAGGCTGCTGCTCCCCGATGATGAGCTTCAACTCTGGGACGAGATCCACCATGAGCTGACCATTCGGACCGAGCGCCTCGCGAAATGCATCGCGCCAACGGCCCAGCTCTTCTTCGTTCCGCGCCAGGATTGGACGGATGAGGCTCTGGAAGGCTTGCGCGAGGGTCGCATAAGGGATGTCTCGCTTGTGCTGGTCGAACTTGCCTGATGCAAAAAGGCCTCGGGGCGGGACCAGCGGTTTATGGAGTTCATTGACAACGGAGGATTTGCCGATCCCCGAGTAGCCGGATACAAGAACGAGTTCCGGTCTGCCTCCGCCTACGACACGGTCGAAGGACGCCAGCAGGGTGGCGACCTCGCGCTCACGGCCATAGAGCTTTTCGGGAATCAGCAATCGGTCCGAGGCGTCATGCGCGCCCAGCGGAAATGGATCAATGCGACCATGCGACTGCCACTCGCTCAGACAACGACGCAGGTCGGCCTCGACACCCGTGGCGGTCTGATAACGCTCTTCTGCAGTCTTCGCGAGAAGCTTCGTTACGACCGACGAAAGCACCTCAGGAATTCCGCTCGCCCGCTCGGCAGGCGCGTCGGCCTGCCTCGCAATGTGGCAGTGCACCCATTCCATCGGATCAGAAGCCGTAAATGGAAGACTGCCGGTCAGCATTTCGTAAAGTGTCACGCCGAGCGAGTAGAGATCGCTACGTGAATCGATCGAGCGATTCATTCGCCCGGTCTGCTCGGGCGCCATGTAGGCCAGCGTCCCGGCGATGAACTCGGGAGGATCAGGCGGCTGCCGTTCGCGCGTAAGTCGCGACGCGATTCCGAAGCCGGTAAGCCGTACCTCACCACTCGCGGTGTTCACCAGAATGTTGGCAGGCTTGATGTCCTTATGGATAAGGCCGTGCTGGTGCACCTTGCCAATGGCCGCCGCAACGCCAACGGCCAGGCGCAGGAAACGTCCCACCTCCATCGGCGTGCCGAGGAGCTCGCCGAGCAACTCGCCGCCGGAGTCCTCGAGCACCAGAATGGCCTGGCCGCGATCTCGCACAAGCTCAAGCGGCCGCACCGCCCACGTGCTGTCCAGCTCATCCTTGAAAGAGTATTCGTGGGTAATGCGATCGAGAGTGGCCGGTGTCGGTTGCTCCGAGGCTGGGAGCAGGGCCAGCACGCCATTACCACTACCTTCTGCGCGGTCACGCCACGCTCTGCAGAAGGCGAGACCGCCATCCTCCGACAAGATCTCTAGGACACCAATTCCGTTCGCGCTGAACCGAGAAGATAGTCCCACTCGCAAGCCCCGCCTTTGAACCGACTGCCCCGGAAATCTCGGCCGCGACGTTAGCATTGTGGCGCATACCGGCGCACGGCTTTATTTTGGCGGGCCAGCCGGCAGCGTGCGCGGCGAAGCAATGGAGGCCTAAGAAGAAGAGTTCGATAGCATCGAACAGGCTGTCGCCGCCCACAATAATCCCGCCTGTCAAGAGGCACTAAAGGCGATCAACAATGCGTGCGAACGGGACGTTCGCATCTTCGTCGCAGTGGACTGACAGCTCAACTGAGGCCGCCCAACTTTTTTGGCAGGAGTCCCAAGACCATCCACGGAATAGGAAAGAACGGAAAGAGCAGGGCGCCCCAGAAGAACCAAGCGCGTTTAGAGCGCCCCTTCTCTGCCGCGTATTCGGCGGTGAAGCGCCCGGACAAGAACACCACGACGAGTACGGAGCTTGTGATGAAAAGAATCCAGGAGAACATGGCGGCTCCTATCGATGCTTTGAGCATATAGGATTTGGCTCACCGACGCCACCGAGGCACCGATGCCAAAAATCAAATTTAGGATACGGCGGGTCAAATACGGGCAGTATCCGACCGCGCACGGGAACAGATTGGCAATCTACAACATCTTGGGAGCCGCGCGCTCGCGCGTCGCGAAGCCTGATCCCCGGGGATCTTCCACCGTCATTGCGAGGAGCCCTTGCGACGAAGCAATCCATCGCACGTCATCCTGCTGGTTTCATGCGCGGCGGGTAACTCAGGATGGCTCTGGGGAGGATGCGGTTATGATTCGAACTTCGAAATCGCTGACCTAGGGTAAACCGAACCGCTGCGCCGCCCAGGCGTGAAGGCTGCCGGGAGCGGGAGCCTCTCCGCCCCTGCCCTTCGGCGAAATGTGAAAGCCAATAATGCCGGGATCGCCGATCAGCGCGGCATAGTCCGATGGTTCGAAAAACAGTTTCGGGTCGGCATGCACGGCATAAAACGACTTCTTCGGCAGCGCGCAGCCGAGTTCGCCGGCACGAGTTGCGAGTGCGGTCAGCGCCGCCGGACCATAGACCGCAACCCTGATATCCGAGAGCCGGTTCGAACCGCCGCGCAGTTTGCGCAAGGCGAAAGTCAGGCGATGCCGCGGCGAAAGCCAGTCCGGCGTCAACTCGTCCTGCGCCATCAGGGCTTCGAACGCCGTGACGATGGCGTCGTTCGAAGGCAGATAGAGCACCGAGTTGCCGAGCTGGCGCGGCCGCTCCCAGGCGAAGAACGGTTTTGTCATGTCGATCTCGACCGGTTTCAGCAGCAGCACATCGGCGTCGAGCCACAGGCCAGCGTTCTCGGCCATCAGCCGCATCCGGAAAAAATCCGAGAACTGCAGCGTGGTCCAGTCGCGCCAGGCGCCGCCGCGCTCCGGCGGTCGAAGCCGCTCGGCGAAGACATGCGGCAGCACCGCTTCGGCCTCGGCATTGCCGACGCCCTCGGGCAATTCGGCAATCGGCTCGAAGCTAAAGACCGTGACCTTGTGGCCAACGGCTACCTGTGATCTCAGGCAGAGCCGCCTGAGCCGATCGAGCGGACCGTGCCAGAAGGTGACGACGTCCGGCCGCATGCGCGTCGCAACCTTTAATAGCGTTTTCGAGCGAAGTGGATACTGGTTCGCTTGAAGAAAACGCGTCAAAACAAAGAATAGAGCCTCGGTTCTGATTCAATCAGAACCGAGGCTCTAACGCGTCAGATCAGGCCCAGCCGCGCGCGGTCCTGGCCTTGGCCTCGTAGGCTTCGATTGCGGCCTGCTTTTCCATGGTCAGCCCGATGTCGTCGAGACCGTTGATCAGGCAGTGCTTGCGGAATGGGTCGATCTCGAATCTCACCGTGCCGCCGTCGGGGCCGCGGATTTCCTGACTGGCAAGATCGATCGTCAGGGTGGCGTTGGCGCCACGTTCGGCATCGTCGAACAATTTGTCGAGATCGTCCTGGCTGACGCGGATCGGCAGGATGCCGTTCTTGAAACAGTTGTTGTAGAAAATATCGCCGAACGAGGTCGAGATCACGCAGCGGATGCCGAAATCCAGCAGCGCCCATGGCGCGTGTTCGCGGCTCGAGCCGCAGCCGAAATTATCGCCCGCGACCAGGATCCTGGCGTTGCGATAGGCCGGCTTGTTGAGGATGAAATCCGGATTCTCGCTGCCGTCGTCCCGGTAGCGCTGTTCCGAGAACAGGCCCTTGCCCAGCCCGGTGCGCTTGATGGTCTTCAGATACTGCTTCGGGATGACCATGTCGGTATCGACATTGATGATCTTCAACGGCGCCGCGACGCCTTCCAGCGTGGTGAACTTGTCCATCGATCGCACTTCCCCGGGAGCTTGAGATAACGAAAAGCATTTCGCTGATCGTAGTTTATATCGAATGAAGCGGGCATTGAAGGGCAAATCCGCATCTCAAATCGCTCGGAGCATTTTCAGGAAAGGTTGGACACCGGCTTTCCGTACGAAAATGCGACAAATAAAAGAACAAGTATGTATCCCCCGGCGCTGCCGGGGGATACATACTTACTCGGTGGCCTCGATCGCCTCCATATCGTCGTCGGACAGCCCGAAATGGTGGCCGATCTCGTGGATCAGCACATGGCGGACGATGTGGCCCAGCGTCTCGTCATTTTCGGCCCAGTAATCCAGGATCGGCCGGCGGTAGAGCCAGATCATGTTGGGCAGCTGGCCGATGTCGTCATTGATGCGAAATGGCAGGCCCGTGCCCTGGAACAGGCCGAGCAGGTCGAATTCGCTCTCGGCCTCCATCTCGTCGAGCACCTCGTCGGTCGGAAAATCGTCGACGCGAATGATCACGTCCTCGCACAGGTCGCGGAAGGTCCTGGGCAGGTGGTCAAAAATGTCGCGCGCCATGGCTTCAATGTCGGCAAGCGAAGGCGCCATCGCGGAGGTCCACATTCCCTCTGTTTAGCGCGGGTTGTGCGATCGTGTATACAGTTTCGCGTTGCGCCCATGGTTGACGTTGGCGCGGCAATCGGAGACCTTGGGGTCTACAACAGTTTGGGCAGGCGTCATGGCGCGGATCAGGATTGCGGCAACGGGAGTGATTGTCGCGGGCATTCTAACCCTGCCCGCAGCTGGAACCAGCGCGCAAACGCAGCCCCCCGCGGTGCGGACCGCACAGGCGTCGCAACCCGAGGCCGAGGAGGGATCGACGCCGCGCCGCATCCGGCGGCCGCCGACACGCCTGCGGGTCTATCCGAGCTTCCAGGCGGAACCCGACGGCGTCTATCCCAGGTATTTTCCCGGCGGCAATGCGGTCCGCGTCTGCAACGTCAGCTACGTTCAGGAATTCAGGCCGAGCGGCACGGTGATCACGCCGCACATGCACTGCGTCTGGCGCCCCGGCTAGCCGCGGGGGTTGCGAGGTTCGCGAAAGGGAGCCCAGACCAATTGTAAAACGTCGCGTGCAAATCTTCTTGTTTGCCGCGGGAACCGGTTCCCGCCTGATGCATTCACTCTACCGCGCAGTCACTTCTAAACCCCATTCACGTCGCCCGCTTTCCGCTTTGGACCTGTGTTGCGCCGCGGCAATCGATCAGGTTGCTGCGCCGCGAGGGCGTGATTTTCCGTTTGACCCTAGGAGGATACAGATGAACGTGACGAGAGTTCTGGGGCTTGCTGCCGTTGGCGCATTGCTCATGCTGGCCGCGCCAACCGAGCGCGCCCAGGCGCTGTCGCTGGCAAGTCCCGGTGCAGCTGCAACGGTTCAGGATGGCAAGTCCATGGCCACCGAGGTGCGCTGGGGCCACTGGCACCATCATCATCACCACCATCACTGATTGCGTTCACGGCTGCACAACCCAATATGCAAACGATGAACAGGTCCGCAATGCGGGCCTGTTCTTTGACCTGTTTTATCAGGTCTTATCAGGACTGTCTCATGAGGAGATCGATCGGCGGAGCTATCCTGGAGAGCTCAGCCGCCAGGCCCGAAATCGATCAGTAGCAGCGCGCCCGCCCTCGGACTGGACCCGAGAGCAGGCGCGCAAGTCGGTCAGTCCCCGGTTTTCCAGGGCTTGAGTTTCCAGGGCGTCAGCGTCTCCATGCGCCAGTCCGCCCATCCTTTCGGGGGCCAATGACTAAGACGCGACTGTTCCTTATCCACGCGCTCGATCACGAGCGGCGTCGCCCGGCGTGCTTTGGTCTGCCGCGTCGCCGCGCTGATGGTATCGACGAATTCAGATTTCTCGGCCATGGGCCACTCCTCAGGAAACGCGCAGCCTTTGCAAGCCGCCTAGTTTGCCCGCAAACGGCTTAACGATTTGTTTCAAGGATGCCCGGAACGAGCGCCTACCCTACCGCCATTCCCTGATGTCGACAAAATGCCCGGCGATGGCGGCGGCCGCGGCCATGGCCGGCGAGACCAGATGGGTGCGGCCCTTGAAACCTTGGCGGCCCTCGAAATTGCGGTTCGAGGTCGAGGCACAGCGTTCTTCCGGCGCCAGTTTATCGGGGTTCATGGCGAGGCACATCGAGCAGCCCGGCTCGCGCCACTCGAAGCCGGCCTTGATGAAAATCTTGTCGAGGCCCTCGGCTTCCGCCTGCTCCTTGACGATGCCGGAGCCCGGCACGATCATCGCATTGACGCTGCCGTTGACCGTCTTGCCCTCGGCGACCTTCGCCGCCGCGCGCAGATCTTCGATCCGGCCGTTGGTGCAGGAGCCGATGAAGACGCGATCGAGTTTGATGTCGGTGATTCTGGTGCCGGGCTTCAGCCCCATGTAATTCAGCGCGCGATGTTTTGACAGGCGTTTTGCCTCGTCGCCAATCTGATCGGGATCGGGCACCACGCCGGTAATCGAAACGACGTCCTCGGGCGAGGTGCCCCAGGTCACGATCGGCGGCAATTTTGCCGCATCCAGCCGGATCTCGTGATCGAAATGCGCGCCGTCGTCGGAGCGCAACGTATCCCAGTAGCGCATGGCGGCATCCCAGGCATCGCCCTTCGGCGATTTCGGACGGCCCTTCAGGAATTCGAATGCCTTTTGGTCGGGCGCCACCAGGCCGGCGCGGGCGCCGCCCTCGATCGACATGTTGCAGACCGTCATGCGGCCTTCCATGCTGAGGGCGCGGATGGCGTCGCCGGCATATTCCAGCACATAGCCGGTGCCGCCGGCGGTGCCGATCTCGCCGATGATCGCCAGGATGATGTCCTTGCCGGTGACGCCGTCGGGCAATTTCCCGTCGACGATGGCGCGCATGTTTTTGGCCTTTTTCTGGATCAGGGTCTGGGTCGCCAGCACATGCTCGACCTCCGAGGTGCCGATGCCATGCGCCAGCGCGCCGAACGCGCCATGGGTGGAGGTATGGCTGTCGCCGCAGACGATGGTGGTGCCGGGCAACGTAAAACCCTGCTCCGGGCCGATGACGTGGACAATGCCCTGGCGCTTGTCGAATTCATTGTAATATTCGATGCCGAATTCCCGGGCGTTCTCCGCCATCACCCGCATCTGCTCGATGCTCTCCGGGTCCGGATTGGGTTTTGAGCGATCGGTGGTCGGAATATTGTGATCGACCACGGCCAGCGTCTTCTCCGGCGCGCGGACCTTGCGGCCCGTCGCCCGCAAACCCTCGAAGGCCTGCGGCGAGGTCACCTCGTGCACAAGATGGCGGTCGATATAGAGCAGGCAGGTGCCGTCCTCGGCCTCGTGAACCAGGTGATCGTTCCAGATCTTGTCGTACAGCGTGGAGGGTTTGGACATCAGCGTGAGCCCTTTGAAGATGGCGTGAGCAGGAACAGCGCGGATATGCGCAACTGGAAAAATTCGGCGCGGCGTCAGATCGCGCGCGCGTGTCCGGATGTCGTGAAGCGTCCGAAGAAGCGGCCGGGCAGGCGGCAGCGATCGTCGATCACGATCCGTCCGGCGAACTGGCACGCGAAGCTGGTCTGATCTCGAACCATGTTATTTTCTAGCACACCGCCTGCCGTTGCGACAATCAATCGATAGCGCCGCGCCCATAAGGGTATGTCGCAACAAAAAGCGCGGGGCTGAGCCCGCGCGCTTTGCGTCCAATCCAGTCCCGAAAATAGCCTACTCGCCGCCCGCGGCCGCCTGCGGCCGATCCTGCTTCTTCTCGACGATGCGGGCCGACTTGCCGCGCAAATTGCGCAGGTAATAGAGCTTGGCGCGGCGCACCTTGCCGCGGCGCACCACGGTGATCGAATCGATCATCGGCGACATCACCGGAAATACCCGCTCGACGCCCTCGCCGTAGGAAATCTTGCGCACTGTAAAGCTCTCGTTGAGCCCGCCGCCGGAGCGGCCGATGCAGACGCCCTCATAGGCCTGCACGCGCGAGCGCTCGCCTTCAACCACCTTGACGTTGACGATCACGGTATCGCCCGGCCCGAACTCCGGAATGGTCTTGCCGGCGGACAGTTTTTCGAATTGCTCTTTTTCGAGCGCTTGAATGATGTTCATTGCAATCTCCATCGCCGGCGCCCCAGCCTTCGGGGCTGACGGGCTGCGCGACGTCCAGCTATCCTGCCTTGCGCGGATTTGGCGCTGCTATACGGCAAAGGCCGCGCGTTGTCACCCGTCTGTCGTGCGTTTTGGGCGATTTTGGTTGGGCCTTGCGGCCCACAGATCAGGCCGCCGCGCCTGGGTCAGGGCTTCGGCCTCGGCTCGCCGCCAGGCCGCGACCCGGGCGTGGTCGCCGGAGTTGAGGACTTCCGGGATCGTGCGGCCCTCGAAGGCCTGCGGCCGGGTATATTGCGGGTATTCGAGGAGGCCTTCCGAGAAGCTCTCGTCCGCGCCGGAGACGAGTTTCCCCATCACGCCGGGCAACAGCCGGACACAGGCGTCGATCACGGCCAGGGCTGCGGTTTCACCTCCCGACAGCACGTAATCGCCGACCGAAACTTCCTCGAGCGCCCGGGCGTCGATTACCCGCTGATCGACGCCCTCGAACCGGCCGCACACGATCAGGGCGCCAGGCCCTGCGGCGAGTTTTCGGATCCGGGCCTGGGTCAATGGCCGACCCCGCGGGCTCATCAACAGGCGCGGCCGGTCCGGTTCCATACCCGCCGCGTCGATGGCGGCGGCCAGCACGTCGGCGCGCAGCACCATGCCGGGGCCGCCGCCCGCCGGGGTATCATCGACGCTGCGGTGACGGTCAACAGCGGAATCCCGGATATCCCGCGCTTCCAGTTCCCACAGCCCCGAGGCCAGCGCCTTGCCGGCGAGGCTGAGGCCGAGCGGTCCCGGGAACATCTCGGGAAAGAGCGTCAGCACGGTCGCGCGCCAGGGTTTCATATCGCCAGTCATGCTCAGGCATCCGCGCTGACGGGATCGTCACCGTCGATCTCGTCGGGCAACTCGATCACCACGCGTCCGCCGGCCAGATCGACCGCCGGCACCACCGCATGGGTGAACGGCAGCAGCATCGTCGCGCCCTGCGGCGGCGCGATCTCGATGATATCGCCGGCGCCGAAATTGTGGATGGCGATGACGCGCCCGAACGGCTCGCCCACGGCACTGACCGCGGCGAGCCCGATCAGGTCGGCGTGATAATACTCGTCCTCGGCGGTCGCCGGCAGTTTTTCGCGCTCGACATAGAGTTCAATACCGTTGAGCTGCCCGGCGTCCTCGCGCGTCGCGATGCCCTTCAGCGTCGCCACCAGATGGCCCTTGGCCTCGCGCGCCTGCGTCACCTCGAACTGGCGCGCACCGTCCTCTGTCAGCAGCGGCCCGTAATGCCTTACGGCCAGCGGATCCTCGGTGAAGGTCCATAGCTTGACTTCGCCGCGCACGCCATGCGCGGCGCCGATCCGAGCGACGCAAATGCGGGACGGCGGCGTCACCGGCGCCCATCCTTCGAGACCCGCCGAAGTCGCCGCTCCCCGGGATGAGGGAGTATTTGTGGACGCGAAGTTCGTCCTTCCTCAGGTCCGGGAGCACGGCGAACGCCATGCGTCTCCAAGCGCGAGGCCGAGCGCACGTTTCGACCTTACGCCGACTTGGCGGCGGCTTCGGCCTGGGCCTTGCGCTCCTTGCGCGGCACCGCCTTTTCCGGGTTGTTGCGCACGGCGCGTTTGGCTACGCCGGCGGCATCGAGGAAGCGCAATACGCGGTCCGACGGCTGCGCGCCCTTGGCGAGCCAGGCCTTGATCTTGTCCATGTCGAGCTTCAGCCGGGCCTCGTTGTCCCTTGGCAGCAGCGGATTGAAATGGCCGAGCCGCTCGATAAATCGGCCGTCGCGGGGATAGCGCGAGTCGGCGACGACGACGTGGTAGACCGGACGCTTCTTGGTGCCGGCGCGGGCGAGGCGGATAACGACTGACATTTGGTTCTCCAGGTCTGGTTTGTTCGGGTGTGTGTCCAATTAGCTCGTCATTCCCCGGCGCGCCGATTGGCGCGTCGGGGGGGCGCGAAGCGAAAGCGGAGCGAGCCCGGAATCCATAACCACGATCGGGCGTACAGATTTCGGGTCCGCGCCTTCGGTCGGCGAATGCCGACCGCTGGCATGTCCCGGAATGATGAGAAGAGAGGTTCTCGCATTCCTCCTCATTTCTTCTTCCCCAATCCGGGGAAGCTACCGAGACCGGGCAGGGTCGGCTTGCCGCTCAAGCCCGTCAGGCCCGGTAGACCAGGCAGTCCCTGCCGCAAGCCCGCGGGAAGATCCTTCGGCAAGGCCGGCATGCCGCCGGGGCCTGCGCCATCAGGCATTTTCTCCGCGAGCGCCTTGATCTGCTCGGGCGAGGGCATGCCGCCGCCAAAGCCCATCGCCTGGGCGATACCGGCCATCGGGCCGCGCTTGCCCGATCCCATCGCCTTCATCATGTCGGCCATGTTGCGGTGCATCTTGAGCAGCTTGTTGACGTCCTCGACCTTGACGCCGGAACCCGCGGCAATGCGCTTCTTGCGGCTTGCCTTCAGAATATCGGGGTTCTTGCGCTCTTGCCGCGTCATCGAATCGATCACCGCGACTTGGCGTTTGATGACCTTGTCGTCGAGCCCGGCATTGGCGATCTGGTTTTTCATTTTGGCGATGCCGGGCATCATCCCCAATAGCCCGCTGACGCCGCCCATATTGGCCATCTGCAGCAATTGCTCGCGCATGTCCGTAAGGTCGAACTGACCCTTGCGCATCCGCTCGGCGGTGCGCGCGGCCTTTTCGGCGTCGATCGTGGCGGCCGCCTTCTCGACCAGCGAGACCACGTCGCCCATGCCGAGAATGCGTCCGGCGATCCGGCTCGGGTGGAAATCTTCCAGCGCGTCGGTCTTTTCGCCGGTGCCGATCAGTTTTATGGGCTTGCCGGTGACGGCGCGCATCGACAGCGCGGCACCGCCGCGGCCGTCGCCGTCGACCCGGGTCAGCACGATGCCGGTGAGGCCGACGCGCTGGTCGAAGGATCGCGCCAGATTGACCGCATCCTGGCCGGTCAGCGCGTCCGCAACCAGCAGCACTTCGTGCGGATTGACCGAGGTTTTGATCTCGGCGGCTTCCGCCATCATATCTTCGTCGAGCGTGGTGCGGCCGGCGGTATCGAGCAGCACCACGTCGTAGCCGCCGAGCTTGCCGGCTTCCATCGCACGCTTTGCAATTTGCGCCGGTTTCTGACCGGTCACGATCGGCAGGGTCGGGATATCGAGGTCGCGTCCGAGCACCGCGAGCTGCTCCATCGCCGCCGGGCGATAGATGTCGAGCGAGGCCATCAGCACCTTGCGCTTGTCGCGCTGGGTCAGGCGACGGGCCAGCTTGGCGGTCGTGGTGGTTTTGCCGGAGCCCTGCAGCCCGACCATCATGATCGCGACCGGAGGCACCGCGTTGAGATCGATGCTCTGAGCGTCGGAGCCCAGCGTAGCGATCAGTTCGTCATGAACGATCTTCACCACCATCTGGCCGGGGGTCACCGACTTGACCACGGTGGCGCCGATCGCCTGCTCACGGACCTTTTCGGTAAAACTTCGGACCACGTCGAGCGAGACGTCGGCCTCCAGCAGCGCGCGGCGCACCTCGCGCATCGCGGCGTCGACATCGGCTTCGGTCAGCGACCCGCGCCGCGTCAGCCGATCGAGAATACCGCCCAGTTTTTCCGACAGATTATCGAACACTTTTGTCTCTTCCTGTTGCCTCAACCTGAGCCGCAGGCGTCAGCCTGCGTCTCGAAGGGCGGCGATTCTGCCGTCACCCCTACTTCACTCATCCTTCGAGACGCCGCTGTGCGGCTCCAAAGGATGAGGCCGTTCTTACCTATCCCCGCTTGCCGGGAGAGGCACAGGCCGCCTGTGGCGGCGATCCCAGAAAAGAACGCCGAAACGAGGCTTCGGCCATTTCACCCTGGGGCGATCCGGGCGAGGGGTGCCAGAGACCTGGCAACAGCCGCCCAACCCCGACCCTCTCCCCGCAAGAGCGGGGCGAGGAGAACAGGCCGCCAAAACGATGACGGCCTGACGAAACACTTTCACGCCCGAGGGCGCATCGCGCTGTCGGACGTTGACCTCCGGTCTCAAGGACCGGGCGGCGGGTCGAAAAGATGACGCTTTCCGAGGAATGCCCGCGTTTAACCCCGGGAGCGGCTCGAAGTCAAGAAAAGTCGCGGCAAATGGCGCGTTTGTGAGCCTGGCCGGATCGCCTCCCTCTTGTCGAAGAGGAAGTTTTAAGGCCAATCGAGCCTCGAAAATCACCCGCCGTCGTATTCGACGGGCGCGTTTTGGCGCGCCCGTTCGGGAATCGGCGCGCTGCCGGTCTGGATTACCGTATGAAAACCTATGGCGGGCCCGTGTCCGATCATTTCGACGGCAGGCGTTTTTACGATCCCGAAGGGACGCGACTCAAAAGCCTTTGGCACTTCCTGAAATGGCAGCTGACCCGCGGGCGGCCACGATGGCCGGATCGCGTGCCGAGCCCCTATGCCGATACGCCACCGCCGCGGATCGCGGGCGAGACGATACGCTTCTCCTTCGTCGGCCATGCCAGCTGGCTGATCCAGACCGCGGGCACCAACATTCTGGTCGATCCGATCTGGTCCGACCGTGCTTCTCCGGTCAGCTTCGCCGGACCGAAGCGCGTCAACGATCCCGGCATCGCCTTCGATGCCTTGCCGCCGATCGACACGGTGCTGGTGTCGCACGGCCATTATGATCATCTCGACCTGCCGACGCTGTCGCGGCTTGCAGCGAAATTCTCGCCGCGCGTGGTCACGCCGCTTGGCAATGACTTGGCCATGACCCACGCCGACGCCCGCATTCTTGCCGAAGGGTTCGATTGGGACCAGCGCGTGGAGATCGACAACGGCCTCGCGGTGACTCTGGTGCGCACCCGCCACTGGTCGGCGCGCGGTCCGTTCGACCGCAACAAGAGCCTGTGGGCGAGTTTTGTGCTGGAGACGCCGGCCGGGAAAATCTACGTCGTCTGCGATTCAGGCTATGGTGGCGGCAGGCTGTTTCGCCGGGTTCGGGACGAGCATGGTCCGTTGCGGCTGGCGATCCTGCCCATTGGTGCCTACGACCCGCGCTGGTTCCTCCGGGAACAGCACATGGATCCGATGGAGGCGGTCAACGCCTTGATCGATTGCGGCGCCGAGCAGGCGCTGGCAAGTCATCACGGCACGTTTCAACTGACCGACGAGGCGATCGATGCGCCGGTCACGGCGTTACATGCCGCGCTGGATCAGGCGAACATTCCGCGCCGGCGTTTTGTGGCGCTCAAGCCCGGCCAGGTGGTGGAGATATAAGAACCCTGTCGTCCCGGCCAAGTGAGCGCGGCGAACGCCGAGCCGGGACCCATCATCACCGCGTTTGTTGTCGCGGGAGGTGTCAACTCCGAGCGCCGGAAATCGAAAGGCCTCCGGGACTACTCCCGCTTCCCCGCCTACTTGATCGCCCAGGACACGTTCACCGTGACCTGAAGCGTCTCCTCGCCCTGTGCCACCGGCACGGGCGAAGCCGCCGCCATCGCCGCCATGCCAACCGCCATACGGCGATAGGGGAGCAGGTTGCCCCCCTCCGAAATGCTGAGCGGCGCGCCGAGCGTGACGCCGGCAGCGTTGGCATAGATCTCAGCCTTGCGGCGGGCGTCGGCGATCGCCTCGGAGCGGGCCTCATCGAGCAGCTTGGAGGCGTTCGAGACGATGAAATTGATGCCGCCGATGTCGGTCGCGCCCGCCCCCACCAATAGGTCGATCGTGCTCGCAGCCTTAGTGACGTCGCGCAGCCGGACGGTCACGTGATTGCTGGCGCGGTAGCCGATAATGGGGGGAGGCCCACTCGGGTGGCTCGGCGCGCTTTCCGCCTGCAGCGACAGCCGCGAGGTCTGGATATCCTTTTCGTCGATGTTGGCGGCCTTCAAGGCCAGCAGCAGCTTGCCCATGGTTGCGTTGTTGGCCTCCGAGGCATCGCGCGCATTCTTGGCCTCCGAGGTGGCGCCGGCCTCGATCTGCGCCTGATCGGGCGGCACCGATATCTCGGCCTGGCCCGTGACCGAAATCATCGGCGGCGGGACGGTTTGCGCTACCGCAGGCGCGGTCAGCAGCGTCCCAGCCAGGACGGCGGCGGCAATGGCGGCTCGATGCTTCACCGCCATCATTTCAGCGGCACATAGACGTTGATGACCAGTCTGTCCTCGGCGGTCTTCAAGGGATCGGTGATGTACTCCTCGATGAAGGTGTCCTTGGCCTCGAGCTTCTTGTCGTCGAGATGGTTGGTGATGGCTTCGTAGGTGTTGTCCATATTGTCGTAGGAGCCGCGATGGACAAATTTCAACGCCTTGCCCTCGGGCGATTTGCCCATGCTCATGTCCTTGGAGAGGTTCTTCGGATCCTGATCGACCGGAATCTCCGCCATATAGGTGAAGCCGGTGTCGTCGGTGGCGGTATAGACGATCATCGGATTGCCCGTGGGCTTGATGCCCTGCTTGTCGAGCAAGGCCGACAGCGTCTTGAACGAATCCATCAGGGCGTCGAAGGCCGCATCCCAATTGGCGGTGCCCTTGCGGATCACCACCGTTTTAGGCGCCAGCGTGATCTCTTCGCCAAAGGGATCGGCGGTCTGAACCGGCGCAGCCGCCGGTGGCGCCGGGCTCTCTGCCGCCGCAGGCGGGCTGGCGGGGGTGGCTGATGGGCTCGCCGCCGGAGCCGGCGTCGCCGCGGGGGCCGTGGCCGGCGGCGATTGCGCCAGCGCGGAGCCGAGGCCCAGTGCGATCGCGGCAGCCGGCAGCAGCATGACCATGGCAAAGCGGAAAGAACGCACGCATTTCATTCGGTATTCTCCATGGCCGTTTTCTGCGGTCGCGCCCTGCTCGAGTGTCCCGGCTCACGCCAGACAGGCTGACCTCACCCTAACACGCAAGCCCGGCTTTCGTCTCATGACAGATATGTCATGCGGCTGACCTGAAGCCGCGGCAACCGATACGGACAAAGCGCACCGGCCGACAAAAGCGCACTGGCCAATCCGGCATTATTCGCCATATAAGACGGTCGGATGTGGGGCGGTTCAGAAATTATTTGCATTTTCGCGGCATCTCCGCCCCGGCGAATTTCCGAACCGAGCCCACGGTTGCAATGGGTTTCCAGGTTCCTCGAATCCGAGGTTCGCATTTGGAAGGCGCCCCCGGGTTCAACACCACGTCGGATCCGAAGACGATCGGGAAAGTTCATGAGCGCGCTTGCCGACCACGCATATGCCAAGATGAACGGTATCGGCAACGAAATTGTCTTGGTCGATCTGCGCGACAGCCGCGCCGCGGTCAGCCCTCAGGAAGCGCGCGCGATCGCCTCGCCGGCCGGCGTACCGTACGACCAGCTGATGGTGCTGCAGCCGCCGCGCCTTGCGGGCACCGAGGCCTTTATCCGGATCTATAACAATGATGGTTCCGAAGCTGCCGCCTGTGGCAACGGCATGCGCTGCGTGGCGCGCCGGCTGTTCGAGCATAGCGACAAAACCGCGGCCAGCTTCGAGACCCGAGCCGGGCTCTTGAACTGCTGGCGGGGGCCCTCCGAGGGGCTCTACACGGTCGACATGGGGCCGCCGAAATTCGGCTGGAAAGATATCCCGCTCGCCGAGGAATTTCGCGACACGAGAATGATCGAGTTGCAGATCGGTCCGATCGACGCGCCGGTGCTGCATACGCCGTCCGTGGTCTCCATGGGCAATCCGCATGCGATCTTCTGGGTCGACGACGTCGGTGCCTACGATCTCGCCCGCTTCGGGCCGCTGTTGGAAAATCATCCGATCTTTCCGGAGCGCGCCAACATCACGCTCGCGCAGATCGTCGATCGCGACCACATCACGATCCGCACCTGGGAGCGCGGCGCGGGATTGACCAAAGCCTGCGGCTCGGCCGCCTGCGCCACTGCGGTGGCGGCAGTGCGGCTCCGGCGCGCCAACCGCATCGTGCAGATATCGCTGCCGGGCGGCGAACTCGCCATCGAATGGCGCGAGCGCGACGACCACGTGCTGATGACGGGCACGGCGACATTCGAATATGAAGGCCGTTTCGATCCGGCGCTGTTTGCTAACGTCGCTTGAGAATCATGAGTGTCGAGATCCTCACTTTCGGCTGCCGCCTCAATGCCTTTGAATCCGAGGTGATCGCCATCGAGGCGGCGAACGCCGGGCTCTCTGACACCATCGTCATCAACAGTTGCGCGGTTACCAACGAGGCGGTGGCGCAGGCGCGGCAGTCGATCCGCCGGCTGAAGCGCGAGCGGCCGGATGTGCGCATCGTGGTGACCGGCTGCGCGGCGCAGACCCAAGCCCAGATGTTCGCGGGCATGACTGAGGTCGATCGCGTGGTCGGCAATGACGACAAGATGCGCGGCGAGGCCTGGCGCGATGCGCGTGCCGCGCTTGACAGCGCGGCGAGGTTCGGCGTTTCGGCAAGCGAAAAAATCGCGGTCGCCGACATCATGGCGGTACGAGCCATGGCGCCGCATCTTTTGGCAGGATTCAAGAGCGGCCTGCCGCGGGTATTCGTGCAGGTGCAGAACGGCTGCGACCATCGCTGCACCTTCTGCATCATCCCCTATGGCCGCGGCAATTCGCGCTCGGTGCCGATGGGCGCGGTGGTTGAACAGGTCCGCGCGCTGGTTGCGCGCGGCCACGCCGAGATCGTTCTCACCGGCGTTGATCTGACCAGTTATGGCGCCGATTTGCCGGGCGCCCCGAAGCTCGGCCAACTGATAAAACAGATCCTGCGGCACGTGACGGAATTGCGGCGGTTGCGGATTTCATCGGTTGATGCCGTCGAGGTCGACCGCGAACTGCTCGACGTGATCGCCAATGACGCGCGCTTGATGCCGCATCTGCATCTGTCGCTGCAGTCGGGCGACGACCTGATCCTGAAGCGGATGAAGCGGCGGCATACCCGCAAGCAGGCCATCGATTTCTGCGCGCAACTGCGGCGGCTGCGGCCGGACATCGCGCTCGGCGCCGACATCATTGCCGGCTTTCCGACCGAGACCGGGGACATGTTCGCCCGTTCGCAGGAGCTGGTGGAACAATGCAATCTCACCTTCCTGCATGTCTTTCCCTATTCCCCGCGTCCGGGCACGCCAGCGGCGCGGATGCCGCAGGTAGCGGGTAACGAGATCCGGGATCGTGCGAGGCGATTGCGGGCGACGGCCAAGGCCGCGCTGCAAAAGCGATTGGCTGCA
Organism: Bradyrhizobium sp.; assembly: GCF_049512235.1. Taxonomy (GTDB): domain Bacteria; phylum Pseudomonadota; class Alphaproteobacteria; order Rhizobiales; family Xanthobacteraceae; genus Bradyrhizobium. The sequence continues at coordinate 4,137 of NZ_JBEKXH010000043.1, read as the reverse complement.
GAGATCGGCGCGACGCGTCATGTTCTGATCGAAAGCGCCACCCAGGGCCGCACCGAACATTTTATCCCGGTGGTGATCCATGGCGAGACCCCGGGCGCGGTGCGGCGGTTGACGATCACCGGGGATGATGGCGCAAGGCTGACAGTGTGAGTTTGCCGAGGCCGCGCATCCGCTACAGCTATCATCGCCCGGCATAGCCGTCCGAAGTACGGCATCGCTTCCGCTCGCTTATGACCGGGCGACCCAGTACGCCGCGGCCTCGCGGCATGATCGCGATGTCTTCGGGATACTGGATCATCCCGCTTTCGCGGATGACGACAGCCGTGAATGGGCGCCGCTTCGCCTCACTCCCCATTCCAGCCGCAAACGCGCAGCCGCTCCCGCATATGCGATGGCACCGGGGCGGTCACGCGCACCGGGGCCTTATTCCTGGAAATCGGGATCACGATTTCGCGGGAATGCAGATGCAGCCGCGGCTCGCCGAAGCGTGGCCCATTTCCATAAATATTATCACCGACGATCGGCCACCCCATCGCGGCGGCGTGAACGCGCAATTGGTGGGTGCGGCCGGTGACCGGCTCGAGCGCGAGCCAGCTCAGGCCCGCGCCGCGTCCGAGTACTTTCCACTTCGTCACCGCCGATTGCCCCTCCGGATCGGGCTTCTGCCACCAGCCGCGCTCGGCGTTGAGGCGGCCGAGCGGCATGTCGATGGTGCCCTCATCCTCGGCCGGGCCGCCTTCGACCACCGCCCAGTAGGTTTTCGAAATCCGGCCATGCTTGAATAGCAGGCCGAGCGATGCCGTGGCCTTGCGGTGGCGCCCCAGCACCAGGCATCCGGACGTATCGCGGTCGAGCCGGTGGGCCAGCACCGGGGGCCGCGGCAGCCCGAATTGCAGCGCGCCGAAAGAGGATTCCAGATTGGCGCCGCCCTTGGGGCCGCGATGCACCGGCAGGCCGGCGGGCTTGTCGATGACCAGCATCAGCCCGTCACGATGCAGCACGCGGGCCTGGATTTCGTCCGCGGTCAGCTCGGGAACTTCGGTCTGGCGGTCAAGACTTTCGCTCATGGCGCGAAACCGCTAACACACGCAGGCCATGAACGATACGACTCCGGAAAAGACAAAGCTGAGCTGGTGGCGGCGGCTGTCCAGCGGCCTGAAGCGTACATCGAGTTCGCTCGGCACGGCGGTGGCCGATCTCGTCACCAAGCGCAAGCTCGACCGCGCGATGCTCGAGGATATCGAGGACGTGCTGCTGCGCGCCGATCTGGGAACCGAGGTGGCGGCACGCATTGCGGCGGCGGTCGGCGTTGGCCGCTACGACAAGGCGATCACGGCGGATGACGTCAAGGCCGTGGTGGCGAGCGAAGTCGAGAAGGTGCTGGCGGCGGTGGCGAGGCCGCTTCAGATCGACACCACGCAAAAACCGTTCGTCATCCTCGTGGTCGGCGTCAATGGCTCCGGCAAGACCACCACCATCGGCAAGCTGGCGGCCAAATTCAGCGCCGAGGGCCGCACGGTGATGCTGGCGGCCGGCGACACCTTTCGCGCTGCCGCCATCGAGCAGCTGCAGATCTGGGGCGAGCGCACCAAGACGCCGGTGATAGCAGGCGCACAAGGCTCGGACGCCGCGAGCCTTGCTTTCAACGCCTTGACCGCGGCGCGGGAGCAAAGTCGCGACGTGCTTCTGATCGACACCGCCGGCCGGCTGCAGAACAAGGCCGAACTGATGAACGAGCTTGAGAAAGTCGTTCGCGTCATCAGGAAGGTCGATGCGTCGGCGCCGCATGCGGTGCTGCTGGTACTGGATGCCACGGTGGGACAAAATGCGCTGTCGCAGGTCGAGGCCTTTCATCGTACTGCGGGGGTCACCGGCCTCGTCATGACAAAACTCGACGGCACCGCGCGCGGCGGCATCCTGGTGGCGTTGGCCGAAAAGCATCGGTTGCCGGTTCACTTTATCGGCGTCGGCGAGGGCGTCGACGATCTGGCGCCGTTCACGGCGCGGGATTTTGCCAAGGCGATCGCGGGGATTGAATAGCCTTCTGCTGAGGAGGCGCGCCAGCACCCTCTCGAAGGATGTGGCGAGGATGATGGATCAACCGATGGACAAGACTACGCCGCATCCCATGTTCAAGCTCGCGACCGAACTCGGTCCGCTCTTGGTTTTCTTTGCTGCCAACGCCAAATTCAACCTGTTCGTCGCCACCGCGGCGTTCATGGTGGCCGTCGTGGCCGCGATGGTTGCCTCTTACGTAGTGACGCGCCACGTACCGCTGATGGCGCTGGTCACCGGCGTCATCGTCATCGTTTTCGGCACGCTGACGCTGGCGCTGCATGATGAAACCTTCATCAAGGTCAAGCCGACCATCATTTACGGCCTGTTCGCCGCGATCCTCGGCGGCGGCCTCCTGTTCGGCCGCTCCTTCATCGCCATCCTGTTCGATCAGATGTTCAATCTGACGCCGCAAGGCTGGCGTATCCTCACTGCGCGCTGGGCCATGTTCTTTTTCGCCATGGCAATCCTCAACGAAATCATCTGGCGCACCCAGAGCACGGATTTCTGGGTCGGCTTCAAGGCGTTCGGCGTGATCCCGCTGACCATGATCTTTGCGATCGCGCAGATGCCGCTGACCAAGCGCTATCATCTGGAACCAGTCTCGCTGGAAGCGAGCGACGCAGCAGAGGGCGATGTGACCAAGGGGTGAGGATTTACGACCCCGCCTTCAGCGCCTTGTCGATCTCGGCCTTGAGCACGGTATCGATATTGTCCGGGGTCACCGGGCCGACCAGCTTGTAGACGATGGTGCCCTCCCGGCCGACGATGAAGGTCTCGGGCACGCCATAGACGCCCCATTCGATCGCGGCGCGGCCATTGCCGTCGACGCCGACAATGCCAAAGGGATTGCCATAGCGGCCGAGAAAGCGGCGGGCGTTATCGGGGGCGTCCTTGTAGTTGATGCCGATCAGTTGCAGCCGCTTGTCCTTGGCGAGTTGGGTCAGGAGCGGCGCTTCGTCGTGGCACGGCACGCACCACGAGGCCCAGACATTGACCACGCTGACCTTGCCTTTGAAGGCGGCGGGATCGAGCCCGGGCACCGCGGCGCCGTTGATGACGAGCCCCTGCAGCGCCGGCAGCATTGTTTGCGGCGCCGGCCGGCCAATCAGGGCGGAGGGAATAGCCGAGGGATCGCGATTTCCCAGCCCGAACCAGAAGATCGCGGCCAGCGCGGCGAATGCGATCAGCGGCGCCGTCATCAGCCAGGATCGGCGTTGCGGCGGTATTTCCGTCGTTGCAGGTTCGCTCATGGCATCTCCGCTCATTGGATCTCCGCCGCGCTGCGCCCGGAGCGCCTGACCACGCCGGATGCCTCGAGTTCGCGCAGGCGCATTTTCTGACGGCGATAATCGACCGTGATCCAGGCAATGAGGATCAATACCACGGCGGTGACCAGCCCATAGGATGTCACGATGAAGGTGGTGTAGGGACCGAGCGCCATCGCCTCACGCCGCCCGCCGGCTGGCTTGCATCATCTGCAGGGCGCGCACCCGGCGGCGCAGGATCTCGTTACGCATCGCCGCCAGATGCAGCGTGACAAACAGCAGTGAAAACGCAAGCGCCATCACCACCAGCGGGATCAGGAAAGCGCGGTCGAGTGTAGGCCCGCCCATCCGCAGCACCGAGGCCGGCTGATGCAGCGTATTCCACCAGTCCACCGAGAATTTGATGATCGGCAGGTTGATGGCGCCGACCAGCGTCAGGACCGCCGCGGCGCGCGCGGCTCGTGACGGATCATCCACCGCACGCCACAGCGCCATCAGGCCGAGATACATCAGAAACAGGATCAGCACCGAGGTCAGCCTTGCATCCCATTCCCAATAGGTTCCCCACATCGGCCGGCCCCACAGCGAGCCCGTCACCAGCGCGAGAAACGTAAAGCTGGCGCCGATCGGAGCGGCCGCCTTGGCGGCGACGTCGGCCAGCGGATGCCGCCACACCAGCGTGCCCAGGGCGGCGAGGCTCATCACGCCCCAGACGAACATCGACAGCCACGCATTCGGCACGTGGATGAACATGATCTTGACGGTGGCGCCCTGCTGGTAATCGTCGGGCGCGACAGCCGACTGGTAGAGGCCG
>NZ_JBEKXH010000042.1:0-24169 GCF_049512235.1 Bradyrhizobium sp. | reverse complement strand
GCGACCTCAATGTACATCCTGCCCTGCCATGTCATAGCCAGCCCGACGCTGCCGCGTCCACCGCATCTCATCCCGCGTGTCTGACGATCGCGATACGCCCCTCATCTGGAACGAGACGGGTGTGACTATAACTGATTCGAACAAAAAGGCAACAGGAATATTTTTCACATTGTGGCTTGACAGCCCAAATCACACCAGATCTAGGGCCTGTCCTAGCCCGTCGGGCAAGTTTCTTTTCGCGACGTCGTCCGAAGGCTTGGCGGACAAGAAATAATTTAACACGTCGGGCAAATCACCGGCATCTTCTCATCATCGCGGTAATCGGTTTGCATGACAAATTCCAGCGGTCGGACTGAGGCTGGCGGGACGCCTATGCCGCCTGACTCTCGGACCGCTCCGGCACCATAGCGAGCAGGGTTGCCTCGCGCGGGCTATGCCGCGACGAAGATCAGCAATGTACCATTGGCGGCCGCGGGTGCCACGCAAACCGCGCCGCCGCTGCGGATGCCGGAGCCCCCGGCCGCCTGCGCCGCGGCGCCGAGATCGTATGTCGCGATCACGAGACCCGCACCGCCGCGCTCCGGCAATCCCGAAAGCGGGACTTCCGGATAGCGCCGGCCCAACTGGTCTTTGGCCAGGAACACGAAATCGGCGCGATCTGAACCTGAGGGTACCGCGACGGCGCCGTCCGGCTCGGTCCTGACGTCCCGGTCGATCATGCGCGCGAGATGCGCCGCATCCTGGGCTGGCTCCGGTGAAACGACCAGCACCTGCCTGAGGCGTTTGGCGCCGTTGCCGTGGTGCATCAACTCCGGAAGCCAGACCGTGTCCCTGGTCTTGTGCTGACAGGCGAAAATACGCAAGCCGCCGGGTGCCTCTTCAAGCGGCCATTGGAAAACCCTGAATTTGGCTGCCGACAGGCCGCCGTCCGGCATCGTTACCGGCCGTTCGAAATCGATGGGACCAATGGGCTCAAAACCGCGTGCCCGAATCTCCTCGGCGCCGGCGGCGGAATCGAGCGCCGTGAAGGCGACACGTTCGATGCCTTCGCCGCGCTTGGCGAGAAATGCGCGGGTCGGGGCATTGTGCTCGGTTTCAACCAGCACCCCCAGCAATTCGATGTAGTCGGGGTCGAGCATGATGGTGGTATTGCCCGATCCCATCTTGGCGCTGTGGGTGCCGCGCGGCGACACGGTGAAACCAAGACGCTTCCAGTTTGCGGCGGCGCTGTCGAGATCCCTGACCACGACGACGGCGTGGTCGATTCCGATGACATTGGTGAGTGGCACGCTTTGGTTTCCCGGCATCAATGGCGCGGCACCAGCCTTACAGTGACAGTCCGGAGAACAGCCTTCTCCTTGTGGCCGCAAAAACGCAATGGAAGAATTTGGACGAAGCGATATTTTTACCGGGTCATCCATGACAGTGAGCGGCGACCCATCGAACAAAAAAATCGAGCGCTAAATATTTATAAATGGTTCAATGCGCATAGGGAACTCTGAGGCGCAACGATAACGCAACTGCGCCGGCCCCGACACGGGCTTGCAGTCAGAAAGACGGGCAAAAACCTTCATGAAACCACAGCGAAATCTCGCCGACCGCAGCCACCTTCGTAACCCCGAAAACGACGACTTCGTTCGTCAGACATACACGCTGCCTCTGGAGGCGGCGCGCCTCACCGTCCGCGACATTCTCGGTCGCGTTCCGCAAGGCGGCTACCGCACCATCGTCGAGCGCTGGCAGCAGCTCCCCGATCGAAAGATCGAATTCACCCTGCGCCGTCTGCCAGCCTCGGACTAGCCGACGGGCTGCTCTTCCGGCATGCAAAGCGCGCGCCTCAGCACGCGATGGTGCTGACTTGGCCGTCCTCGCCGTATTTCAGCAACAAGCGATCCCGCGTGATCAGCGTTGCGGCGAGGTATCATAGACTTTGCCCCAATCAGGATCGGCAGGCTCCGTCAGATCTATCTTGATCGGCTCGAACCAATGCACGCCGAGAGATGCCTCCTTAGGTTGCATCCCGCCCAGTATTCAGGCTCCGTGGATGACGCGTCATTGCGCAGCTTACGCCACAATTTCGATGCAACTTTTGGTAGCATACTCAGAGTCGAATTATCCTCTCCCGGCGCCTAATCTCGCGCCACGCGACCTATCGGATGTCCTTGATAATGCGCGCGGCGGTGACGCGCTAAACTACCATAGATAGTAAAAATTAATATTTCTATCTAGGGTCACAAAAAGGACATACACGTTGTAATTGATATCGGGGCCGGTCGCTATTCGCTCAAACCAGGAGAATGATCGTGATCACCAGAAGAAGCACAATCGTTGGCGCCGCCCTGTCCGCCGCCTTCATAGCCCGCCCGTGCCTGGCTCAAGTGCCCGATCTGCCGCGGAAAAAGGTCGATCTCGTCGCTCCCCCTTTGGTTCATCCGCACGAACAGGCCACCAGCAATGGCCCCATGATCCTGGAATTCCGATTGCTGGTCGAAGAGAAGGAACGCGTCATCGACGAGATCGGAACCAGGCTCCAAGCCATGACGTTCAACGGCTCGATCCCCGGCCCGATGATGGTCGTGCACCAGGGAGACTTTGTCGAGGTCACCCTCGCCAGTGCCGCGACCAACACGATGCCGCACAACATCGACTTCCACGCCGCCACCGGCGCATCAGGCGGCGGCGACCTGACGCTGATCGAACCCGGCGAGGAGGCCGTGATTCGCTGGAAAGCGACGCGCACCGGCGTCTTCGTCTATCACTGCATTCCCGGAGGCTCGATGATTCCATGGCATATTGCATCGGGCATGGCGGGCGCGGTGATGGTGCTGCCTCGCGACGGTCTCAAAGACGGTGCCGGAAAGCCGCTCCATTACGACCGGGTCTACTACCTCGGCGAGAATGATTTCTATGTTCCGCGCGACGCCAACGGGAAATTCAAGACCTATGCCTCGCCGGGAGAGGCCTTCTCCGACACGATCGAGCTGATGCACAAGCTCGTGCCCACGCATGTCGTGTTCAACGGCAGGGTGGGCGCATTGACCGGTCGCAACGCGATGCCTGCCAAGGTTGGCGAAACGGTGCTCATCGTGCATTCACAGCCCGACCGGGATTCCCGACCGCACCTGATTGGCGGTCACGGCGACTACGTCTGGGAGACTGGAAAGTTCTCCAATCCTCCGGAGACCGGCCTGGAGACCTGGTTGATCCGAGGCGGCTCCGCCGGCGCGGCGCTCTATACTTTCCTCGAGCCGGGGATTTACGCCTATGTCAACCACAACATGATCGAGGCGGTTGAGCTGGGCGCCACCGCGCATTTCAAGGTTGAGGGCGCCTGGAACGACGATCTCATGACCCAGGTGATGGCGCCGGGCCCGGTCAATGCGGCGGCGCATTAGCACGCGGCTCGGGCCCGCCACGTCGTGGCCGCCGGTCGCCGGAGGTCTGGCATGGCTGGTTGGGATCGTCGCGTCGTCGGCGGCAGCGGCGAGCGCGACGATCGCCGTCGCTCTGGCGATACAGCGATATGGAGAGGGGCCGGGCGCGCCGGAGGTGCTGGCGCTTGATCTGACCGAGTTGCCTGCCGGTGTTTTCGAATATCGCCGGAGCGGGGATTTCAGCCGCGACGGCGGTCCGGTAACGGCGCCGACCGTTACCGCCGTGATTGTGGGCCGGCTTGTCGTGATGCGGCACCAGGTCACCGCGGCGGCGTATCGACGCTGTGTCGAGGCTGGAGCATGTCAGATGAGCGACCGCGGCGCAGCCGCGGTCGACCGTCCCGCGGTCGGACTGAGCTGGCGGGACGCGAGCGCCTATGCCGCCTGGCTGTCGGACCGATCCGGCGTCGAATTCCGGCTGCCGACGGACGAGGAGTGGGCCTATGCGGCGGCCAGCCGGTTCAGCGGCGATGACGTGCCCGACAGCGCCATCGCCACCGATCCCGGCCGCCGGGCACTGGCCAGGTACGACAGGGATTCACGGCGCGACGAGACGGTCGAGCGGGAACCGCAGCCGATCGGGAGCTTCGGGACCAACGAAAATGGCCTCGCAGATCTCGCCGGTAACGTCTGGGAATGGACCGATACCTGTTTCGCGCGCAACAGGGTCGATCAAAGCGGAGCAGCGGTCGTCACCGGGGTCAATTGTGGCGTTCGGGTCGTCGAGGGCCGGCATCGTGCCTATGTCACGGACTTCATCCGCGATCCGCGCTCCGGAGGCTGTACGGTCGGCAGTCCGCCAAGCAACCTCGGATTCCGCCTGGTGCGCGACGACCGCTCTTGGCAGGGCCCGCACTCATGGCTCGGCCAAGCGCATCGCCTCATGCATCTGCTGCAGAAGACGCTTCGGCGATTGACTGCTTGACGTTGATTACTACCTACGATTAAAATTTTCAGTTGTCGCGACAGATGCCGCATCGTCGGGAATCTGGCGCGCTGGGTGCGTTGCATGGGGGTGACGAATCAAGGTTTTCATTCGCTCGCGGTAGGTTTTATCTGGGCGTTCCGAAGTATTTCAAGGGTTGAGCGATTGCAATGGCCTGGATCAAGGTAACGGGACCGGCAGGCAACGCTGTGATGATCAGCGTTGAGCAGATTGTCCGCCTTCGACCTCCCGATGGGACCCAGGCAGCAGGCACACAAGCGGTGGTTGATTTAACCAACACCCAAAGTCAGGCGACACGCGAGACCGTGGACGAAATCATGCAGCTGATTGTGCCGGAGGCAACAAGTCTACGTAGAACGAGCACAAAAAAGAGTGGCTAAGGCCAGCCGTGAAAACTATTGAATCGGATCGGGTTCTCCCCTCCCCCCGCGAAGCGGTAGGGACAGTGCGTTTTCAAATGCGTCCGGATCGATAGGTTGGGTCAAATTCTCTGATTATATTCGCCGACTTCGGGATGGCCGCGCAGCACCGAATCCATCGCCTCGAACATGTCGCGCATGCGCTGCTCGGAGGCCGGGCTCTCGACCACGACCACCAGTTCAGGCTTGTTGGATGACGCCCGCACCAGGCCCCAGCTGCCGTCCTCGACCGTGACCCGCACCCCGTTGACGGTGACGAGATCGCGAATCTTTTGCCCGGCAACCTTTTCGCCATTGGCCTGCATCGCCTCGAAATGCCCGACCACCTGCGCGACGACGCCGTATTTGGCCTCGTCGGCGCAATGTGGCGACATCGTCGGCGACGACCAGGTTTTCGGCAGCGCGTTCTTCAGATCCGCCATCGACTTTTCCGGCGCCCGGTCGAGCATCTCGCAGATCGCGATCGCCGAGATCAGGCCGTCGTCATAGCCGCGGCCGAGCGGTGCGTTGAAGAAGAAATGGCCGGATTTCTCGAACCCCGCCAGCGCGCCGAGCTCGTGGGTGCGGCGCTTCATGTAGGAGTGGCCGGTCTTCCAGTAGGTGGTTTTCGCGCCCTGCCTGGCGAGCACCGGATCGGTGGCGAACAGACCGGTCGATTTGACGTCGACCACGAACTTCGCGCCCTCGGTGATCGCCGACATGTCCCGCGCCAGCATCACGCCGACCTTGTCGGCGAAGATTTCCTCGCCGGTATTGTCGACCACGCCGCAGCGGTCGCCATCGCCGTCGAAGCCGAGGCCGACATCGGCCTTGTGCTCGAGCACCGCGTCGCGGATGGCGTGCAGCATTTCCATGTCTTCGGGGTTGGGATTATACTTCGGAAAGGTATGATCGAGTTCGGTATCGAGCGGGATCACCTCGCAGCCGATCGCTTCCATCACCTGTGGCGCGAACGCGCCCGCGGTGCCGTTGCCGCAGGCGACCACGACTTTCAGCTTGCGTTTCAGCTTGGGCCGTTTGGTCAGGTCGGCGATGTAGCGCGCCGGAAAATTCTCGTGGAACACATAGGACCCGCCGGCCCTGTTGTTGAACTCGGCGTTGAGCACGATCTCCTTCAGCCGGGTCATCTCGTCGGGGCCGAAGGTGAGCGGCCGGTTGGCGCCCATCTTGACGCCGGTCCAGCCATTATCGTTATGCGAGGCCGTCACCATCGCCACGCAGGGCACGTCGAGCTCGAATTGCGCGAAATAGGCCATTGGCGTCATGCACAGGCCGATGTCGTGCACCTTGCATCCCCCGGCCATCAGCCCTGAAATCAGCGCGTATTTGATCGAGGCCGAATAGCCGCGGAAATCATGCCCGGTCACGATCTCCTGGCTGGCGCCGAGTTCCGCGATCAGCGCGCCAAGGCCCATGCCCAGCGCCTGAATGCCCATCAGGTTGATTTCCTTGCCGAACAGCCAGCGGGCATCGTATTCGCGAAAACCGGTCGGCTTCACCATCGGTTCGGATTCGTAGGCCAGGGTATTCGGAACCAGCACGGATTTCGGCTTCGGAAACATTTTTGAGATCGCCTCGTCGTGGAGTGCTGAAGGAACGTGGCCGCAGCAATAGCCAATGCGCGGGCGCAGCGGAAGGTCAGCTGCCCGGAATCGTGGCTATAATGAATGCCAAGGTGAATGAGCTGAAGAAAGCTCCGAATTACCGGGCTACCGTATGCAACAACGCCAGATCTTCAGGTTTCCGACGCGCATTTGCGGTCAGGACGTTTGTTGGCGACGCCGCCAAGCGGATTGGCGCTCATTTTTCCTTCAGCGCGAAGCAAACCATGCGCCCCAGAGTCATCCGCAGACAATGGCGCGCCGGTATTCGATACCGTGGGGCGTTTCAACCGGAACCACCTTGATGCAGCCGGGGTAGATGGCGACGTTGTAGTGGAAGGGCGTCAGATCAAAATAGCCGTGGATCGGGCAGAGGTCGGCGAGGTCGGGTCCGCACCGCGTCACGGGATACAGGCGTCCGCGCGCCGACGCCTCACTCGACAGGCTGAGCGCGGCAAATGCAGCAACGATAGCGATCTTGGCGGCGTGCGACATGACCTGTTCCTCAAAATATGATTTTCGGCGCACCTCGGAGCTATCGGACAATAAACCGTAACCCGACGCTTCGCCAAGCCTTATGCTGGGCGATCAGTTCATAGAAGTCCACCACAGCTCCCGGACAATCCCGTCTAGCCAGCCGGCCGATAGAGTTTTATGGTGGCAGCGCAACCTCGCCTTGTGCGACCTTTGAGGTGGCACCCCGGGGGACCGTGTGACAGCTGCGGTTGGCCCGAAAGGTCATGTTTTTCAAGCGATTATGGGTCAGATGGAGTTGGCCGCTCTTGTCAGCAACCCGGCACGGTTATGACATCCGAACTACCCATGATTGATCGCGACAAGATGGTCTCGCCTCATGCGCAGGAGGTTCAGTTCGCCCTGCTGCTGTCGCGGATGATCAATACGGTGAAGCAAGATCCCTCGCAGATGCGGCTGGCGATCTACGAGTTCGCGCGCGCCAGGCTGAAGCTCGATGTGTCGTCGGCCGACCATGCCGAACAGGAGCGGCTTTCGGCGGCGCTTGAAGGCGCCATCCGCGGGGTTGAAGATCATACCCAACGCTACGACGAGACGGCGCGCCTTCCGGCTCCAACTGCATTTGCGCAAGTGGGGTTTAGCCCCGCGCCAGCCGAGCCGGCATTGACGTCGATGATCCCGACCCATCCCCTGAACGCGGCGCCAGCAGAGGTTCTTGCGCCGACTATTGTTCGTTTGCGACCCGAAGTGCAGCCGGTTTTACAGCTAAGAACAAGGGTGATTTTATCACCACTGGTGAGGTTCTACATCGGCGCATTGCTGTTCGGCGCGGTGGCGTCCCTGGCCATCTATATGCAACGGACCAATGCACCCTCGCAGACAGCCGTGGCGGCCGCCCAGCCGTCGATTTCGCCTGCGTCGGCTGTCGCATCGGCCTCGCTGCCTTTTCCGCTGCCCAGCGATTACGGCGTTTACGCCTTGGGCAGCGACGCCGCGCTAAGCGAACTTCATGCTCTGTCGCTTCGGGTTCCCGACAAGCGCGTCGCCTTGTCCACGCCCATCAATGAGCCCAGCCATACAACCCTTGCCGACGGTAAAGTGAGGTTCGTGGTGTTCCGCCGCGATCTGGCGGCCAGCGCGCCGGATCGGATCGAGGTACGCGTTGTCGCCCGGGTTGTGCGCGCCCTGACATTCGACGGCAAAGGCAAAGCGGGTTTCGTGCCGGTGTCGAACGCCTGGAACATTCGAAATTTATCGCATGAATACAGAGTACGGCCCATCGCGGGGAACCCCGAAATGCTTTTGATGCAGGCCGAGAATGCCGATTTCGCGCTTCCCGCCGGCCGCTATGTTCTCGTTCTACAGGATCTGGGATACGACTTCACGGTTGCCGGCAAGGTGACCGATCCATCGCAGTGCCTTGAGCGCACGGATGCGGCCAACGGCGCGTTCTATTCAGATTGCCAGAAGAAATAATTGAAAATATGGCGGCGGCCGGACCGGCGGCGTCAGAGCGTGAGCCGCATGCGGTAAGCGGCGCTGACGACGGCGCGGATCACCAATCCAAGAAAATAACTGCCTTGGAGGATGCATTGCGCGGCCAGTATTGTCAGTGCCGTGCCCTGAAAGGTAAAGCCACGAGAGAGCGAGAATACCAGCGAAGCGACCAGCAGCAGCGCGACGATCGCCAACAGAACCTTCAGCCGGAACATTGCGCCAACGGCAACTCCCAGAATGGCCAGCGCGATGGCAGCTGCCTCCATCTTGTCGTCTCCCTCGTTTGTCCACTCAACGTCCGCGCCGGCGGCCATTGATTAGCATCACGCAGCCTTAACCAGGTGCAAAATCGATTGCTCTTGCTACCTGCGAATTCATTCGCGGAACCATGCACCTTATCGGTTAGGTTGGCCAAGTTAGAACGAAAGCCTTGATTGATTGAACAACGCTATTCCACAAGAGGCTTCAGCGGAAGCCCCTGTTGGGGGAAGCCCTCGGCATCGGACCAGGAGCAACCGAACTGCTGCTCGCAACCATAATCTGGCCAGCAAACGCAACCTCGCACACTGGGCGAAGGACCGGGTTGCCGTCGTGCTCAAAAGGACACTGAAGGTCGCTTTCGCAGTCACCCTTGGCGGCCAAGAGAGTCCATATCGCCACACTTATTGATGCTCCCTTGGGCGAAACTCCGAGAGGCCCCGATAAGATCTTGCTTGTACGGAAGTTTACTCAAAAGAAGGCTCTAATCACTAGGATGCATCGGCAGGGGCCGGAAGGTGTGGCCCTTAAGTCACGGCTGTTGCAAAAGCGATGACCGGGCGGGATTTGGGTATTTGAGGCAATTGAATTGCTCTGTAGGGTGCAGCCAGAAGCTGCAGGAGGCTTCCAGAAAAGTGCAGGAGCCTTCCAGAAAAGGAGGATTTGCTGGCTTAGCCCAGAATAACCCACCGGGACTTGGCCTGATCCCCTTCCTTCCGATGGCGGCCGGGCGAGTCTAACCGGACGTGTTCGGTTTGCTTAGGAACTTGTTGATGATCAACGATATTCGCCGGGACCTGTCGTCATGCTGAAACGGCTCGGCTCCCCGCTTTCCGCCATCATGCTTGCAGCCCTGCTGCCGGCCTGCTCGCTGCTGCCGGGGACAGGCCCAAACAGCGACGCCGTGAACGGCAATGCGACGGCTGGCCTGCAGTCCACGGCCTCATTGCCTTACGCGCTGGTGGACGTGACTGCCGATACCATCGGCTTTCTTTCGCAGCCCAATCTGATCACGTTCAAGGGTGAATTCCCGGACAAGCGGCCGAAGCCGACCCAGGACATCGGTATCGGCGACGTCCTCAATATATCGATATTTGAAGCCGCCCCGGGCGGCCTGTTCACGCCGGGGCAAGCGGCAGGCGCCCGGCCCGGGAACTTCGTCGATTTGCCGGCACAGGCCGTTGATCAAAAAGGCAGCATTTACGTGCCCTATGCCGGCGAGATTCCGGCCGCCGGGAGGACCATTCCGGACATCCAGCAGGCGATCGTCGCCCGGCTGCGCAACCGCGCCATCGAGCCGCAGGTGGTGGTCAGCCTTAATCAGCAGCATTCAAGCGTCGTCAGCGTGTTGGGTGACGTGAATACGCCGAATGTGCTGGCGCTCAACAGCGTCGGCGAACGGTTACTGGCACTGATCGCGCGCGCCGGCGGCCCGAAATTCGAGGCGATCGAGAGTTACGTGACGCTGCAGCGGGACGGCAAGCGCGTCAGGGTGCTGTTGAGCCGCGTGGTGCACGACCCGCGCGAGAACATCTTCATTCGACCGAATGACGTGATTTTCCTCACCCATGAAGCGCCAACCTTCACCGCGCTCGGAGCCCTCAATCAAAACGTCTTTGGCTTCAACTCCGAAATTCCGTTCGACGTCGAAACGCTGACGCTGGTCCAGGCGATGGGCAAGGCGGGCGGACTCAACGACCAGCAATCCGATCCTCGCGAGATTTACGTCTATCGGTATGAGGAGCGTCCGTTCCTGGAGAAGCTTGGCATCGATACCAAGCGATTCATCTTCGATCGGATACCGACGATCTATCACGTCAACGTCCGCGATCCCTCGGGAATGTTGCTGGCTGCCGCTTTCCAAATACGGTCCAAGGACGTCATGTATGTCGCCAACGCCAAAGTCGTGGACTACTACAAGCTGCTGACGCTGATCAACAACACCGCCGCCACCGTGTCGAACACGGCAAACGCAGTGACGAGCGTGAACACGGCCGAACAAACCAGGTGGTAGCTAGATCGGCAGGTAATTTGAGTGCCAGTTAAAAGCGGTAACAATAATTGACTGCAGGTCGTGTCGTGGCGACCAGCCGAGAGCTCGCTCCGCCAGCGCGTTGTCGGCGACCAGCGCGGGTGAGTCCCCCTCGCGACGTGGACCCTGTTTAATCTCAAAATCTCTGCCTACGACATGCTGGACGGTCGCGAGCAGTTCCTTGACTGTTGTGCCGTGGCCGGATCCGAGGTTGAGGGCGCAGCTGCCGCCGTTATTCAAGAGATGCGCAATCGCGCTCGTATGCGCGGCCGCAAGATCGAGAACATGGACGAAGTCACGCACGCAGGATCCATCACGCGTGTCATAGTCCGTGCCCAGAACTTGAAAATATGGCCGGCGGCCCAATGCGGTTTCGATTGCAATCGGTATGGCGTGAGTTTCCGGCGAATGCCATTCGCCAATTCTACCTTCAGGATCGGCTCCGGCAGCGTTGAAATAGCGTAAAATCACCGACCGGAAGCCTTGGTAGAGGTCCAGGTCTCTCAGGATCTGCTCGACGATGAGCTTGCTTCGTCCGTACGGATTGATCGGCGACTGGCTGTGGCCTTCATCGATCGGTATCGAGGTGGGAATGCCGTAGGTCGCGCAAGTCGAGGAGAATACGATCTTGTCGATGCCCGCGGCCTGCGCGGCTCGGAGCAAATTTATCGTTCCAGCGACGTTGTTTTCATAATAGAAGCCGGGGTCTTTCGTGGAATCGCCGACCTCGATAGCTGCGGCAAAATGTATGATGGCGAGAGGCCGGTATTTCCGGAGCACCTCATCGAGTCTGCCGCGATCCCGGATGTCGCCTACCTCAAGCGGTCCCCATTTGGCAAATTCCGCATGGCCATTTGACAGGTTGTCATAGACGACCGGTGTGAAACCCTTGTTGAATAAATCAAGGCAGGTGTGCGCCCCGATATAGCCCGCGCCACCGGCGACCAGAATACTTGCCATCTTAATAGAACTTCCCGGATAGCCTTGCGAAAATTTCAGTGCCGATGCGATCGACAGTTTGCCGGTCGCGAACGCAGATCCCTGACCTCAGTTCAACGGCGGCATGAGGAGGAGACGAATTCGGCCGCGCCCTTCAAGCAGAGCCTGCCGTCCAACACCTAGATTGGCGTCGCCCAAAAGCTTCTAACGCAGTCGCACAGCCACCGCAATATCGCTACGAAGCCCCAGCCCAGCAAGCCAAACCATGCGATCATCGCCGATAAGATCAAGGCGGTAAGGCAATAGATTGCGACCTTCTTGCCAGTCTGCGCAGCCGTTGGCCGGGACCGGGCGGGCCGAGCCAGCGGCTTGACGGATTGCTGGACATCACTCATTCGTTGTTACCGCTGTTTGACTAAGCGTTCAGTAGCTGTGACGCGGGGAATCAGCAATCAAAACGGCAAATTAACGTAAATTCGTCATGGGCAGGTATTCCTCATTTCGTATCCATGCTTCGAAGGCGACGCCGATTTGCGGGGATGGTGACGTCCTGGCGATGGGATCGCCGATCTCAGAGGCGATTAATAGGCGTCATCGGAAAGCAAAACAGCGGGAATCGTCACCACCAATATCCTGATGTCCAGGAACATCGACCATTTGCGAGCATAAAACGCGTCATATGCGATGCGCTTTTCGTACGTCGTTGTGCTGCGACCGCTGACCTGCCAAAGCCCTGTGATGCCCGGCCGGCATGCGAGGTAAGCGTCGACAGCGTCGGAATACCTGACCAGTTCTTCCTCGGTAACGGGGCGAGGTCCCACGATGCTCATCTCGCCCTTCAGGACATTGAACAACTGCGGCAACTCGTCCAGGCTGGACCTGCGCAGGATGTCGCCGATCGCGGTCACCCGTGGATCGTTGCGCAGCTTTCGATTGGCCGCCCACTCCGCCGCGGCTATGGGATCTTCCTCAAGGAGCCGGCGCAAGCGCTCTGGTGCGTCCGTCACCATGGTACGGAACTTCAGACAATCGAAATAGTCGCCCTTGAACCCCACGCGTCGATGACGGAAGAGCGCCGGTCCGGGCGACGTCACGACCGTTGCTACGAAGCAGATAATCAACAAAGGGGCGAGCAAAACGATTGCGGAGACCGCCAAAATGACGTCGATCATCCGTTTCGCAGCCAACCCGACGGGACGCTGTAGCTTCACGGAAGCAAATCTCAAACCAGTGGGCGTATCGGCCAAGCCGCTCATATCCGGGTACTCCTCAATACAACGCCTAAGAAATCACCAAGCGCTTATTTTATTGTTTGGTTATTAGTGTTGGTAATCTTATTTCATAAACTTATAAGCACTGCAAAATTTCGCAAGTTCGATTTTTAGGCGGATCTTCATTGCGGATGATCTCCTAACCGACTGCTCCCCTTACCTATTTCGGATATGCCGCTAAACTTGGCAAGCTGCGTAACCAAACACAAGGCAATGAATGCTGCAGTGCAACTTTCTACCGTTTACCCAGCATTCCCGACAACTCAAGGGATTATTTGGGTCACAATTGCGAATTCGATGCCAGATTAGGTTGCAAGCGAACGCGCAGTCGCCCGTGATTTTTCGGCCGATTCCAGCGTATTCTCAGGAGCGAAGGCTCTGCGAGGCGTCCGAAAAGGCCTTTTGCCGCGGCGAGCCGAGCCGCTCGACTTGGCTGTGC
Source organism: Bradyrhizobium sp. (assembly GCF_049512235.1). Classification (GTDB taxonomy): domain Bacteria; phylum Pseudomonadota; class Alphaproteobacteria; order Rhizobiales; family Xanthobacteraceae; genus Bradyrhizobium. The sequence goes on along the minus strand of NZ_JBEKXH010000042.1, from coordinate 10,859 downwards.
AGCGACGAACGAATGGGTTGGGATGCGGCTGAATATGAGCGCGCGGCATCGCCGGAAAATCCATTGCGAATAAGCTGCCGGGGCGATCCAGTAAAGGCCGAAGTTTGTGCTTAGGAGACATCGGACTTTAAATCTTCCGAGTCGCCTTAGTTCGTCACCGGCCCTTGGCCGACCCCCTTGGACGAAACAGGCTGGATGCGGGGCGCCGAAGGAGGGCGACCACAAGGGTCGCCCCGACAGGATCGACAGGACGTAGGGGCGCCCCTTGTGGGCGCCCTCTTCGACCTTACGCTTGACCGGTTAGTTTCTGCTTAGACGCTTGACGCCTGTGATTACTGGGTCGTCTAGGCGGCTTCGGCTGGAAATTTATCGTTGGTGTAATAATCGTAGCGCCGATCGGAATAGCCTTCGAAGCGGCGCATGACCGCCTCGTCGGCCTTGTTGAGGACGGCGCCAAGAAGCCGTTCCGACACGATAGGGGAGGTGTTGATCGCCTTCAGAATTTCGTCGGTGGATGTGCTGCCCCACTCCACGACCAGAACAAATGCGTCCAGCAGATGGGCGACCGCCTTCACGTCGACGACCGGAAGAAGCGGAGGCAGATCGACCAGGACATAGTCGTAATCGCTGCGTGCCGCCTTCAGCATGTCCTTCATTGCCGGTGAAGTCAGGACATCGGAACTGTTCGAGGACCTGATTTTCGTCGACGATGGCAGGAAATCGAATTTGAATTTCGAATCCGTGATGACGAGGTCCTCAAAGGCGGATTTGTCCGCGACCATATTGAGCAAGCCCGGCTGGCCGCCATAGCCGAGCGCTCTCGTCATCGAAGGATTCCTCAAATCGGCGTCAACCAGCAAGGTGCGCGCGCCGCCCTTGGCCACGAAGGCCGCGAAGGCCGCGGCGACCGTCGTCTTTCCTTCTCCTGGAAGTGCCGAAACGATCCCGATGACCTTGCCCCCGGTCGGGTGAAGATCAATCGCCACCTTGATATACCGCAGCGCCTCCGCGGTTGCGGAAAATGGCGCGACTTCGTTGATCCGCCGAAACGCGGTGGAATCCTGCGTCGCCCGACGCTTGCGCAAGACGGGTCGTTTTTCGGCGACCGCCGGCAGAACCGCAAGACAACTGGTTCCGAGAAGCTTTTCAAGTTGAGCTCGGGTATGGATCTGGCGGCTCATCTGCTCGCGCGTAAATGCCGCAAGTCCGCCAAGGCCCAATCCGCAAATGATCGCCAGCGCAAGAGTAAGCTGGGTGTTCGGCGCACTTGGCAGCGGGGGAGCCGAGGCTACCGTGACAACCCGGGCTTCGGTCGATGGAAACGATTGTTGCTGCACCGATTGCGTGAACCGTGTCAGGAACGTCTCGTAGATGCCCCGATAGGAATTCGCGGCCGTCTCGAGTTCGCGCAGGCGTACCTGCGACTGTCGCGTCGCGGCGGACTTCTGGAACACCTCGGTCATCCGCTTGTCGATGGATTCTTCCTGGCTCCTGGCGATCTGAAGTTCGCTCTTGTAGCTTTCGGCGATGCGGGAGATTTCATCCCAGATCGAGCGCTGCAGCGCAGCCATCTCGGCACGGAGATTTTTGGCGGCCAGGTGGTCGGCCCCGTACCGGGCGCTCCATTCCGACTCCTTGCTCTGATCATCCAGAAACTGCTGCCGAAGCCTGGTTATGACCGGATTGCTCAGCGCGTCGGTGACGACCGGATCGGGAATATCAAGGCTTTCCTTTTGCGTTCGCTGTTCCAGGACGCGTGTGATGCGGTCGAGCTTCGCCCGCGCCTGGCTGGTATCGGCGCGGGCCTTGGCCAAGGCTATTCCCAGCTGATCGAGCTCAACTTCGCTGGCGAGCTTGCCATCGACGCCGATGATAATGCCGTTCTCGGATTTGAAATCCTGAACCTTCCTGTAGGCATCGCTCGCCTGCTCGCGCAGCTCTCCTATGCGTTGCTCGAGCCAGACACTGGCGCGGTGCGTGGCCTCAAACTTCGCCTGCAGCTGATCTTCGATGTAGGCATCGGCGAAGGCATTAGCGATGATCGCAGCCTTGTCCCGGTCAAGGGAAGTATAGGCGATCTGTTCGATGTAGCTACGTCCCAAGCGGACGACGCGCAGATTACCTCCAAGCGTGCCGAGAGCGCTCCTCATCAGATCGTCGGCCGAAGGTTTGGGCTGCGTTCCGTCACTCAGTTTCAACAGCATGAGGATACGGCGTTTGAGCCCTGGACCGGCCCCGACGAATTCCGGATCCGCGGTCAGATGCAATCGATTGACGACCGCCATCGCGACTTTTTCTGACTTGGTCGTCTCGATCTCGCTATCGACGGCGGCATCCTCAATCATATGGTTTTCGGCCGTCATCTCGGCCTGTGTCCAGACCACCCGCTTGGTATCGATGATCATATCGGCCTGGGCGGTATACCTGGACGGCGAAAGTGCGATGTAGACGCCCCAGAGAACAATCGAAAATGCGGTGATCAGGGCGATCAGGCGCCATTGTCTGCCAAGGAAGTCGCGAGCCTGGACCATCGGCAACGTTCCGGAACTCGGATCGTTATCCATCGCAGGCGTGTAGGGCGGAAATTGCCCGGCCATGTTCATGTTATACAATTCCCCAAACTAACCCATGCTCATTTTGGCGATGCCGGCTGACGGCCAACCAAATCAACACTCCGATACGCATCGCGACACCAACTAACTGTTCTGACTGAGATTTATCAAAGACAACGGGCCTTCAGATATCGAGATGTGGCAACCTTCCTGAACCGCTATCGCGGATGGCGTAGCAGCAATATGGTCAATTGGCGGCACTCCATATAACGCGTTGTAAAATGTGATATTTTGATGGAGCATTTGTGGCCGGGAATGATCCGGTGCTGCGTACGCTCGCGCTGGTTCAAACAAGCTTAACTGGCCGATCGATATGGTTCGCATTGGACTGCGCTCGAAGCCATCGTGTGGTGGTTCGAAACGGTTCACCGCCGTGGCGGAAGATGGGTTCGAACCTCGTTTGATCGGCCGGCTTCGAGATGATGCTAGGCTGGGTTTTGATCTATAGGGATGCCATTCGGTGATGGAGACTTGACGAGTGCTGTCTTCTCTTAAGGAATTTCAGAAACTGAGAGTGCGGGGGCGACACCCGTGTTTGCCCGGAGGGGTAAGGATCTACGCCGTCGGCGACATTCACGGCCGTCTCGATCTGCTCACCGAATTGCTGGCGCGGATCGATGCCGATATCGCCCTCCGACCAACAATGAGGCCGGTTTATGTCTTTTTGGGCGATTATATTGATCGCGGATCGTCGTCGCGTGAAACCATCGACAGGCTGATCGAGCATGGCCAGACGAATGAATCGATATTTCTGAGGGGTAACCATGAACTGATCGCCATCAAATGCCTGAGTGATCGCAGCCTGTTCGATCAGTGGTTGCGCTTGGGGGGCCTGGAAACCCTGGTGTCGTATGGGGTGGCCCGTGACAGCCTGGCAAAGGGCAGGCAAATCATCGAACTGCAGTCGGCCTTTCACAGCGCCTTGCCGCAAGCGCATTTTCGGTTTTTCCGCGATCTGGTGAATTCATTCAGCTGCGGCGATTTCTTCTTTGCCCATGCCGGAGCAAAGCCCCATGTCGATCTGTCGCAGCAGAAGGAAAGCGATCTGCTTTGGATAAGAGAGGAATTTTTGTCGTCGACCTTCGACTTCGGCAGGATCATTGTTCACGGACATACGCCCAGCAGTGAAATAGATGTCGGACCCAACCGGATCAATATCGATACAGGCGCATTTGCGACCGGCCGCCTGACATGCCTGGTGATCGAAGGCCGATCATTGTCGGTGATCGATACCTCGCGCGAGCCTTGACGAGGAGAGCGAGCCTCAAGATCGGCTTGCTGGGCGCGCCATCAACGCGCGCTCGCTTTTTCGGCGAGGAGGCCGTCGATGTGCGCGCGCATCTTCTGAAAGAACTGTTCGCGGCCGAATTGGCCCGCATGTTCGGCGATCCTTTCGGGTGAGATCTCGATACCTGCCAAACCATGGACCGCCGAGGTGATGGCCTCGACCGTTTGTTCGGCGAAGAAGACCCCCGAAAGGCCGCTTGCAACGGTCTCGGTCGCGCCACCGCGGCCGAAGGCGATGACAGGTCGACCGCTCGCCATCGCTTCGACCGGCACCATACCGAAATCCTCCTCGCCCGGGAAGATCAGCGCGCGGCATCTCGCGTAATGTTGCTTCAAGACGTCGAAAGGCTGAGGACCCAGCACCGTAACGGTGGGACCCGCCATGCCGCGAAGTTCATCGAGCATCTCGCCGCCGCCGATCACGACGAGCTTTAGCTGCATTTCATTGAAGGCACGCACCGCCAGATCCGGCCGTTTGTAGGAGACGAGCTCGCCGGCCATTAAATAATAATCGGCAAGCTCGGCGGGCGCCGCGATCGAAAAGGCGCCGGTATCGACGGGTGGATGAATGACGACGGAATCCGCCCCGTAGTATCGGCGAATGCGGCCTGCCACCGTTGCCGAGTTCGCGACAAAGCTGTCGACCCGTGCGGCTGACGTCACATCCCACATCCTCAGGTAGTGAGACAGTGCCGGCATCACGAGACGTGCCACCCGGCCGGCGCTATTGCGGTAGTCATGATACATGTTCCAGATGTAGCGCATCGGCGTGTGGCAGTAGCAGACGTGCAGCGCATCGGGGGGCGGAATGATCCCCTTGGACGGCCCCGATTCACTGCTGATGATGAGGTCGTAGCCGCGCAGGTCGAGCTGCTCGAGCGCCATCGGCATCAGCGGAAGGTAGTTTTTATACATCCTGGCGGCGCGCGGCAGCGCGTTGATGAACGTCGGAATCACCTTGTGCTGGCGGATTTTGTCGGACACGCTTTCCGGTACGTACACGTGCGTGAAGATATCCGCCTGCGGATACATGTCACAAAGCGCCTCGATAACCTTTTCGCCGCCGCGCATTCCGACCAGCCAATAGTGAATAATCGCGACCTTCATCGAGCTGCCTTCGAATGTTGCGTCGCCGGCGATGCCGCCCGCGCCCGGATTTCACAGGTATTCTGAGATAGCGTCAAAACCAACATCGCATGTCCTTCGTTCGCGAGCGCGGTTGGTGGATGACAGCGAGTTGCCCGCATCGGTGGCTCACGGCCCGCCACCCGATCGGATCAAGCGGTAGTGCAGCCAACGCGCCGCGAAGGCCGCTTCAACGGCAGCCAGAAGGAGCGGACGCAATAGCGGTGATGCGATCTCGGCGATAGCGCCCTCCCGCCATTCGCTTCTGCGCATCGCCTGAAGCAGGCCGCCGTCGCGCACGATGACCGGGACGTGGCCGTCCTTGCCGAAGTCCATGGAACGGGGAGGAAAGTCGAGCCAGCCTGCGTCGTTGCGTGTCGGCCAGACGATCGCGCGGTGCAGGCGCCGGAAGGCAATCTCCACGTCGGCCATGACGCGAACGGTGGTGTCGGCGGGGCGCAGCGCACCGATGTAGTCAAGCACACCCGCAAAAATCTCATCCGGCTCCGGCGCGATCAGCTCGGACCAGCCGTCGATCTCGAGACTGGATCGCGCCACGCCGTCTACCCGCGTGAAGGAACGAACGCTGGGTAGCGGCGGCTCCAGGGTTGCCTCGATCAGGTGCCAATATCGCAAGATCGACGAGCGCGGATTGAACGGTGAATAGCGGTCGTCTTGCGACGCAATTCCGATCACTTCACCGAAGTGTGGAGATGCCATGCGCTTGTAGTTGGCGCGGGCGAACTGGACACAGCTCCATCTCTTGTCCGGGAGTGCTTCCTTGAGCAGCTGAAGCGTGCTGCCGAACAGTCCGGTATCGCAAAGTATCATCCGCGACCGGCCGGCGCTGCAGCTTTCCAGATGCTCGCGGAACAGGGCATCCTGGTTTGATGCAGCGGACACGAATTGCCGTCCCGCCGGCGATGCCAGCACAGCCTCGAGGCCCTGCCTTGAATAGGGCGCGTCCCAGATGGCTTTCGAATTGTCATCGTCCGAATCTGGCTCGATACAGCCAATCGCACGCGCGATGTCGCGCAGCGGACGGCCGCCGAATTCGTAACCGATTTGCTCGAAGGCCGCCGCGCCGCCTTTAAGCAGGGCCGAGCGCACCGCGACGATGCGCGAAATCATCAGGGGCCGGATCGCAATCGGGCTGGCCAGACCGGATGCGGCCAGGAAGTTTTCGTAGATGGTTTGCAAGCGCAGCCCGCCGCGCGCGCAGAACAGCAGTACGCTGTCTTCCGGGTGTTCAAGATTGGACAGCAGTATCCACGTCTTGAGCGCGAATTCAGCAAATATCGGTCCGAGGATCTGCCTGCCGAAGTCGCGCCGGTTGCGCACGCTGGCCGGCATCGACGTCGCCGGCTTGATGCGCGGCTCCGCGAGCGCACCCGCAAGAGATGAAAGTTTGCGTATCGCGCGCTGCAGACGTGGCCGTGGCAGGAGAACGGCCTGCATTCCGGCGGCGCGGGGCATGGCCAGGTCGGAACGCGGGTGATCTCCGCAATGAAGCATGCGCGCCAGCGGCACCCCCTCGCTTGCAGCGACGCTTGCGAACAATTTTCCGGAGTGTTTGGTCAGGCCGAGATCAGAGCTGACGTAGGTCCGGTCGATGGTGGTCCCGCCAGTGCTCGTGAATAAAAGCTCATTGACGACCGTCTCGGGCAGGTAAATATCCGAGATTGCGATCACCGGCTTGCCTTCGGCGCGGATGGCGACCAGCCAGTCGATCAACGCGCGATTGGCGCTCAGGCTTCGCCGTTCGACCGCAAGCTCCGCTTCCAGCATGTGCCGGACGCAGGATGGGTCAATGCCAAGCAGCACAGACTGTATCTGCTGGATGCGCGCAAGCGTCGCGTCGCCTTCCGGCCGCTCGATCCGAACGGCCTGGTAAGCGAGGCCCTGCACCGCGACGCGCAGTCTATACAGAAGACCGACGTCAAACGCGTGCCCTTCCCGGGCCAGCCTTCGCGAGAGTTCCACCGCAACTTCGGCGAAACGTCGGCGTTGGCCCTTGTTGTTACGGAGCAGCGTCGTATCGAACACATCGACGGAAACGATATCGAATGTATTGCGATCTAGCGCGTAAAGTGCAGAAAGAGACAACGGCTCTCCTCGGTTGGCACGGAGAACGTGCGGTTATCTGGCTGATGAAATTCCGTTTAGTGAATCCGGATCCGGAAAGCAATTTGTCCGAGCTGCGGCACGATCGATAAGTGTGCCTATAGTTACGAGGAGTCCGGAATGGCTGAAGACGAGAATGCAACGAACTCCCAGGGTATCTCTGAACGTCCGACTGGAAGTGCAAGCCTGGTATTAATACCGAGCAAGGCTCGCGGTTCGTGCTTGGTCTTTACCAACACATTGAGCAATGGTCGTATCTCGACGCGCTGCCATGCTCGTCAGATGGACAACGTTTGATCGAACGGCTATCGCGTCTCTTCGACATTGAGCGTGATCGGGTTTTGAAAAAGAGGTATTTTCATGATTGGTGCTTCCAAGGCTGGCGGGTGGTCCGGGTTCCATTGGTCAGCGTTCATTCTTGGCGCCGCGATGATCATGCTCGGTCTTGTGCTCGCTGTCGGCGGCGGGTGGCTGATATTCCTTGGCGGCTCACTCTATTATTTTTGCGCGGGAACCGCGCTGGTCGGGGCCGGGTATCTCCTGATGCGAGGTCGGGCAGAAGGGGCATGGCTGTACCTGGTCATCTTTGCATCGACGCTGCTCTGGGCATGGTGGGAGGTTGGTTTCAATGGCTGGGCATTGGTGCCGCGCGTGGTTGGCCCGTTGCTGCTGCTGCTTGTTGTGATTCCGATCGGTATGCGGCTGCGCTCTTTCCGGCACGGCCAAGCGACCGCCTTTGGCGCCGTCGCCGCCTGCATCTTGTTGGCGGCGGGCTGCGGTTTTGCGATCGAGCATATCCGCGGGACTGCCGTGGCTGCGGGCATTGTCTCGCCGCCGGCAGAAAGCATGGCGGATCCGTCACCGCTGCAAACCGGAACGGATTGGCCTGCCTATGGCGGCAGTTACAGCGCCCGGCGGTATTCGCCGCTGACCCAGATCAATCGGGAGAACGTGCTCAGGCTCACTCGGGCATGGACGTTTCATACCGGCGATCTGCCGAACCAACGCACCAGGAACACCTACGGCGCCGAGACGACTCCGCTCAAGGTGGGAGACATGCTCTACCTCTGTACGCCAAAGAACATCCTGATCGCGCTCGATCCAACAACCGGAAAGGAAAGGTGGCGCTTTGATCCGAAGGTACCCGACGACAACATTCCCTTCACGGCGGCATGTCGTGGCGTAGCCTACTACGCCGTGCCGAACGCCGATCCGGCGCAGCTCTGCGCGACGCGGATCATCGAGGGCACGCTGGACGCCCGGGTGATCGCGGTTGACGCCAAGACAGGTGCGCCCTGCGATCAGTTCGGAAGCGCCGGCCAGGTCGATACGACGATCGGCATTGGCGAACATGATCCCGGTATGTTTTCGATCACGTCGTCGCCGACGATCGTACGGGATGTCATTGTCATCGGTCACCAGGTTCTCGATGGGCAGAAGCGAGACGCGCCATCGGGTGTGATCCAGGGATACGACGCGGATACCGGAAAATTGCGCTGGGCCTGGGACATGGGCAATCCCGATGTCAGCACGCTGCCTGCCGCGGGCGAGACTTACACGCGCGGCACGCCCAATATGTGGACGACGGCGTCGGGCGACGAGCAACTCGGGCTGGTCTATCTGCCACTGGGTGTATCGGCAGTTGACTATTGGAGCGGCAGCCGGTCCGACCGCGAAAAGGAGTTCGCAACTTCACTTGTCGCTCTCGATGTCACAACCGGCAAACCGGCATGGCATTTCCAAACCGTGCACAATGATGTCTGGGACTACGATCTTGGATCGCAGGCGTCGCTGGTGGATTTCCCGGCGCAAGGGGGCACCGTGCCGGCACTGATCCTGCCGAGCAAGCGCGGCGATATCTTCGTTCTGGACCGCCGCACCGGCGAGCCGCTGGTAGGTGTCGAAGAGCGGGAGGTCCCGCAAGGCGGCGTCGAGCCCGAGCAGCGTGCGAAGACGCAGCCGTTCTCGCTCTACCACACCCTGCGCCACCCCGATCTCACCGAGCGCGACATGTGGGGCATGTCGCCGATCGACCAGTTGGCCTGCCGCATTATGTTTCGCCGGGCGAACTATCAGGGCATCTTTACGCCGCCTTCGGCTCTGCTGCGCACGATTCAATATCCCGGTTTCATGGGAGGTTCCGATTGGGGCGGCATCGCGGTCGATCCGGCGCGCGGCATTCTCATCGCCAACTACAACGACATGCCGAACAGTGTCCGGCTGGTACCGAGGGCTGAAGCGGACCGCCTCGGGTGGAAGCTGATCGATCGCAGGCACGGCACGATTGGCGGCGAAGAGTCGCCACAGGTTGGCGCGCCTTACGCAGTTAGTGTGATCCCCGGCCTGCGGCTGCGCCAGACTGGCTTGCCGTGCAAGCAGCCGCCCTATGGCGGTATCCGCGCCATCGATCTTCGAAGCGGCAAGACGCTTTGGGATCGTCCCCTTGGCAAGGCGCTTGCGAACGGGCCATTCGGTATCCCGTCGATGCTGCCGATCGCCATCGGCACGCCCAACAACGGCGGCTCGGTGGTCACCGCGGGCGGGTTGATCTTCGTTGCAGCGGCGACGGACAACCTGATCCGCGCCATCGATATCGAAACAGGAAAAACAGTCTGGGAGGACAAGCTGCCCGCAGGCGGACAGGCCACGCCGATGACATATGAGGTGGACGGCCGTCAATACCTGGTCATCATGGCTGGCGGTCATCACTTCATGGAAACGCCTGTCGGAGATGAGCTGATCGCCTATGCGATTCCGCCGAAATGAATTTCCGGGGATACAACGAAATGCCGGTGGGGCAGATCGGCTTCCGGCGACAAAAGCCGACCGCTGAATATGCAAGCTATTGGAGATGACGTTAATCGAAGACACTCGGGGTTGATAAGTACCGGGCCCGCATGCGGAGCCGCGAATATCGGTTGCTTCTGCCCCGCGCGCCGCGCAATTTTTCTTGGCGCTCGCGGAGAGCGCAACATGAGTACCGATCGTGTTTACCTGAAACGATAAAATTTGCAGATTCCGATTTACAATCTGCGCGTCCGAAGGCCAAATGAGTTCCTTCTTGCGTTAATTCTTCAGATGGTCCGTTATTGTTCGCTGAGTTCTGCCAGGGAGTATCAATGGCGCGCGTTAATTTCTATTCGCTGGGTGACCGCTATTCCGCAACAGCTGGCCATCCATCCGGGTTCGACTATCTGAGAATCACTCTGGCGGTCGCGATCATCGCGGTGCATAGCTGTCTCACGAGCTACGGACTGGCCGCGAATGACGCGCTGTACGACAGCCCGCTCGGAAGACTCTGCAACCTGCTGGTGCCGATGTTTTTTGCCCTCAGCGGTTATCTCGTGGCCGGAAGCCTGCAACGGTGCAGGACGCTCGGCATGTTTCTGGGGCTGCGCGCCATCCGCATCTTTCCCGCACTGTTCGTCGAGGTGATCCTGTCCGCGTTTATTCTCGGTCCGCTGGTCACGACCCTGCCGCCGCAATCGTATTTTTCGGACCCGCTGTTCTTCAAATACATGCTGAACGCCATTGGCGACGTGCATTTTCTTCTGCCGGGCGTCTTCGCAGACAATCCATGGCCCGGCGTCGTCAATGGACAGCTGTGGACGATACCCTATGAACTCTATTGTTATGGTGCGCTTGCCTTCATTACGCTGCTTGGTTTGAAGAAGTGGCGTGTGCTCGGGCCGATCTTTGTCGTCGTCGTCG
>NZ_JBEKXH010000041.1:0-24259 GCF_049512235.1 Bradyrhizobium sp. | reverse complement strand
CCGCGGACTCCGAACTCGCCGCCGGATCCACCGACGATGACCTTGCCGTTCACCACCATGGGCATCAGGGTCATGTACTGACCCTTCTTGTAGTCCTGGACTTTCTTGTCCCAGACGACCTTACCGGTCTTGGCATCGAGCGCGACGACGTGGTCGTCGGTGGTCGCGAGATAAAGCTTGTCCTGCCAAAGTCCGACGCCACGGCTGGTCGGATGCAGCTGGAACAGATCGTCCGGCAGCTGCCGCTTGTAGCGCCAGTACTCGTCGCCGGTTCGGGCATTGATCGCGATCACCTGGCCCATCGGCGTCGCCACGAACATCACGCCGTTATTGATAATCGGCGGCGCCTCGTGTCCTTCGACGACACCGGTCGAGAACGTCCATGCCGGCACGAGATTCTTGACGTTCGTGGTGTTGATCTGGTCGAGCGGGCTGTACCCCTGGCCGTCATAGGTGCGGCGATACAGCATCCAGTTGCCGGGCTCCGGGTTTTGCAGGCGATCGGCGGTGACCGGACTGTAATTCTCGATCGGGCCGGCACCGGCAGTGAGCGGGATCAGGCATGTGGATGCCACAAGGCTCGACAAGAGCCATTGCTTCATAGTCATGGTCGCTTCCTCCCTGTCGCTTTTTAAGTTTTGCGGTTTTAGGTTTTGTTTTTCGACTTGGTTTGCGGTCCTCTGTCTACCTTGGTTTTTGCTGGAATTACCGAGGACGAGGCCGGGTTCATGTCATCCTTGCTGCGCACCTACCTTTCCGACAAACACGGCTGCGACCGCGATCGAACGATCCACGGTCGTGAGCGGGAGCGCCGCCAGCCGGCGGGGCGCCGGACCAAACACGACCTCGGCACTTTGCCGCGGGTCATATTCGGAATTGTGACAAGCGCATTTGAAGACCTCCTTGTCGCCGGATTCCGCCTTCACCCATTCCGTGACCGGGCAGCCGGCGTGCGAGCAGATCGCCGAATAGGCCACGATGCCATCGGCGGCGCGCGCGCGGGTGTCGTCGTCGATCTCCGCCGGATCCAGCCGCACCACCAGCAGTTCATTCAAACGAGATCCGCTGCGAACCACCCGGCTTTTGGGATCCATCGGCCAAGCATGGACAGGTGGTCCGCCAAGCGGCAGATCGTCCGGCTTGATGACCTCGCCCGCGCGGTCCCCCTCCGCGAACACGAGCAGATCGGCCTTTTGAGGTCGCTCGTCGGCGCCGGGTGCATCTTCCTGCGCGCGAACCGCCGGGCTGACTGCGATACCGATGCCGGCCGCAAGTCCTGCAAAAAGCAGCCTGCGCCGCGCGACGCCGCCATGGAGGCCGATTGGACCTGGAGCCGCGCTGCCGGCCGCATCCACCGTGGTCCGGCGTTCAACTGCTTCCGTCATCGAGCGATGCCCTCCGATCGAAAATTACGAACATGTTTCGCTTGACCTGGACCTGACGCGGTCGATACTAACTCTCTACTTCAAGTTGTTGCAAGCGCCCATTTGCCGCCAACGGATCAGGCTGTCACGAAATCTAGCACCAGCTTGATATTGAGGACAATGATCGCCGCGGCCGTCAAGGCGGCGAGCCCGGTGAGCCAGCGCGGCGCCACGAAGGGCCCCATCTTGGCCCGGCTGGCAGTGAACATGACCAGCGGCACCACGGCGAACGGCAGTTGCAGGCTGAGCACGACCTGGCTCAGAATCAGCAACTGTCCGGTGGCCTTCTCGCCGGCCCATACCGTCACGATCACCGCCGGCACAATCGCGATCATCCGGGTCACCAGGCGTCGCAGCCACGGCGCGATGCGCAGATTGAGAAAGCCTTCCATCACGATCTGGCCGGAGAGGGTCGCGGTGATGGTCGAGTTCAGTCCGCAGCACAAGAGTGCGATCGCAAACAGCGTGGGCGCCAGCGTCGATCCGAGCAATGGCGCGAGAAAGGCGTGGGCCTGGTCGAGCTCGGCGACATCGGTCTTGCCAACCCGGTTAAATGTCGCCGCCGCCAGGATCAGGATCGAGGCGTTGATGGTCAGCGCCAGGCACAGCGCGATCGAGGAATCGATGGTCGCAAGCGTGATCGCCTCGTGCTTGTCCTCGATCTCCTCGCCGTAGCCGCGGGTCTGCACCAGGCCGGAATGCAGATAGAGGTTATGCGGCATCACGGTGGCGCCGAGAATGCCGAGCGCCAGGTACAGCATCTCGTGATTGACCAAAATCTCCGACGTCGGCGCAAAGCCCCGGAGTACCGCGCCCCAATCGGGATCAGCCATGGCGATCTGGATCGCGAAACAGGCCGCAATCACGCCCAGCATCGCGACGACAAAAGCCTCGATCCAGCGAAAGCCGAAGGCCTGCAGCGCCAGGATCAGAAACACGTCGGCCGCGGTGATGATGACCCCGATCTGAAGCGGAATGTGGAACAAGAGATTGAGGCCGATCGCGGTACCGATCACCTCGGCAAGGTCGGTGGCGGTGATGGCGATCTCCGCCGACAGCCACAGCGGCCATGATACAAAGCGCGGATAGGAATCGCGGCAGGCCTGGGCGAGGTCGCGCCCGGCGCCGACGCCGAGCCGGGTGCAGAGCGACTGCAGCACGATCGCCATCAGGTTGGACAATAGCGCGACCGTCAGCAGCGCATAGCCGAACTTGGAACCGCCGGCGAGCGAGGTCGCCCAGTTGCCGGGATCCATATAGCCGACCGCGACGAGGTAGCCGGGACCGAGGAACGCCAGCAGCTTGCGCCAGAACGGCCCCCGTTTCGCCGTCCGTACCGTGGCAAACATGTCGGCCAGCGAAGGTGTGCCCCGTTCCCCGCGCCAGCCTGATCCTTCCCGCTGCAGTTTTGGCGCGACCCGCAGTGCGGAATCAGGTGCTAGATCGGGGGATTGCACATCCATCACATCAATATGCTCAATGCCGTCCCTTATTGCAACTAATTTGCAACTGCAAAAACCGATGGCCGGAAGCATGCTCTGCCGTGGCGGCGCCGGTGCCGCCGGGGCAGGCCTTGGCCTCGGTGACGGCCTTGCCGGCCAGCTGCTGTCAATCTCGGCATTCTCAAGCCGATGATCGACAAGATCCTCACCGAGGTCGGGTTCGCCGCCGGTCACGATACCTTGACGAACCTCACCGATGCCCTCGCCGCGAAGCAGCTCGCCAGCTCCGTCGCATCGCCTGCAGCCCCCGGTGGCGGCACGGGCTAAAGCCAACCGTCAAAACGATTGAATCGGATCTGGTTCTCCCCCGCCCCCCCAGGAAGCGGTGGGGAGGGAGGGGAGCTTATGACCTCATCCGCAGTTACACGCGCTCATGCGCTTGGCGGCGTTTCTCTGCATGCGTGAACACCGTAATACTACGGCATCATTTGAAAATATGAAAACAGGCAGCCTCCTTAACTCGGCCGCAGCATCGCGATGCGACGTTGAGCCGTCCGATTCAGACGGTTCTTGGTCCGGGAATGGCTGTGATGCAGGGTGTCCGCTTTTCCATCGGGTTTCGCATTTACAGCATCATCGGTCTCAGCTTCTGCGGCCTGATCGGCTTGGCTGCGATGCAGGCCGGCAACCTTGCCGATTCGCTTAAGCAGCAGCGCAAGGATGAGCTGAGCCACCTGACCCAAATCGCGCTGGCTATCGCCCGCGAAATCCAGGAAGCGACGCAGGCGTCAGTGGCTTCGATTATCGGCATTGGCGAGGTCATTCGCAATGTCGAGTCGGTCTCTTCAATCATCGCCCATGCGATTGAAGAGCAAAACGCGGTGACGGTGGAAATCTCGCGTACGGTCGAAGAGACCTCGCTTGCGGCCCGTGAGGTCGCATCACAAATCGTCTGCGTGTCCAACGAGGCTGTTGAAACCGGCAGGCGCGCATCGGAAATCCGCGATGGTTCGGCCGAAATCGCCAACAAGGTCGACGCACTTCGTGCCACCCTCGTCCGGGTGATCCGCACCTCGACGACCGATGTTGATCGCCGTAATTCCCTCCGCGTCGATATTCGCGGTCCGGCTGTGCTCAAGCTGCAAGGCAGATCGGATCGTGTGATCGTGCGCGACCTCTCTTTGGGAGGCGCGATGATCGATGAAGCCCTGCCCGACGCGGCCCTCGGTACACCGATCACGTTGCTGGTCGATGGCATTTCGGCGGAGTTGAACGGCTTCGTTGCGCGCAAGGATGCGAATGCCACGCTGCTGAAATTCCAACTATCGCAGGCGGCCGACAAGATCGTCAGCGAGTTGATTTCGAGTCGGCGCGCGGCGTAATCGAGGCGCCGATCGCAGCCCGACGACCGCTCTTGCGAAGGTTTTGAGTTTTTTTGCTGCAGGCGCTCGTGATCCTGATGCCGCCGGCGGTCGCGTTGGCGCGGCAGCCGGAGCTGGTCAGCGACGGACCAAAAGTGCCGCAGGCCTGCTGATAAACAGCAGAACATTCCGCAAAGGGCGGTTGGAGATCGCCTGTTTGTATGATATACGTCATTCCAACTTGACCGGGAGCCGCCATGGCCGACCAGACCATTTCCACCATTGATGCGGCCCGGCTCGGGCAAGTGCCCTCCACTGCGGCGCAAATCGCCGTCCTCGCCGCGCTGGCGGCGACCGGCACCCTTGCCACCAACATCCTGCTGCCGTCATTGCCGGAGATGGCCGCGTCGCTTCAGGTATCGAGCGCGGCGGTGACGTCGGCGATCACGGTATTCCTTGCCGTGTTCGCGCTCGGCCAACTCGTGGTCGGGCCGATCTCGGATCGCTACGGCCGGCGCTGGCCGGTTTTGACCGGCTTTGCGGTGTTCTGCGCCGGCAGCATCTGGTGCGGCCTCGCCCAGGATTTGCCGGGCCTCTTGACCGGCCGCATCATCCAGGGCGCTGGGGCCTGCGCGACTTCGGTGCTGTCGCGTGCCATCGCCCGCGACCTCTTCAGCGGCGCCGCGCTGGCGCGCGCGATGGCGCTGATCATGATCGCGATGGCGGCCTCGCCCGGGTTCTCGCCGCTGCTCGGCGGCGCGCTCGATCATTATCTCGGCTGGCGCTCCGAATTCGCCTTCATTGGGATTTTCGCGGCTGTCGCGGCCATCGCCTATGAATCAGTGCTCGGCGAAACCCATCTGACAACGCGCACCCCGCTCAATCCACGCGCAATCGCAAAAAACTATCTCGGCCTGATCGTCGATCGGAGGTTTTTGATCCCGGCCGCGACCGTCAGCCTGATCATGGGCGCGTTGTTCGCGATGTTTTCGGCGGCACCCCGTGTATTGATCGAAGGCCTGCAGTTCACCCCGATCCAGCTCGGCCTGTTCTTCGCCGGTACGGTCATGATCGTGTTTTCAGCGGGCATACTGGCAACGCGGCTGGCGCCGCGCTTCGGGCTCGACCGTTCGATCAAGGGCGGCCTGTGGGCTGCGGCCACCGGCAGCATTGCGATAGCGGCGGTGTCAATCTTCCACCCCACCTTTGTGCCGTTCCTCGCGGGCGTCTGCGTCTTCCTGCTCGGCATGGGCATCGTCAATCCGCTCGGCACCGCGCAGGCGCTGTCGCCATTCGGCGACAAGGCAGGCGCGGCCTCTGCCCTGCTCGGCTTCTGGCAGATGATGGGCGCTGCGATCGGCGTCTGGCTGGCGGCGACGATCTCGCATCAGGCCATGTTCGCGCTTGGCATCGTGCTGACCCTGGCTTCGCTGGCGGCGCTTGGGATCTATACGAGGCGGGCCAAGGCAGACTAACCCGCCAGATAACGCCGATAGCTCCCGGCTACACTCTCATCTGATGTGATGTCGGGGTCGAGGGTGTAGAGCTCCCGGGCACGACCGATGCCACGGAGCGCAAACCGGCCTGCGGACACGAGGTACGCCTGCGCGGCAGTATCGAGCCCATCCCGAAAGGCCTGCGACAACAGTAATTCGCGATCGACCGAACGGCACATCGAGGCAATGCGGCTGACCTCGTTGACCGCCGGCCCGACCACGGTGAAGTCGAGCCGGTCCTCGCTGCCGATGTTGCCATAAAAAACCTCGCCGACATGCAGCCCGACATAGGCCGTCGTGGTCGTCAGGCCGCCTCCGGAGCGGCGGGCGTTCAGGTCAGTCATGTTGCGCCTGAACTGATGTTCGGCCCGCAGCGCTGCGCATCTGGCACGGGTCATGTCGTCGCCGGTGAAAATCGCCAGCACGCCATCGCCGATCAATTTGAGCACATCGCCGCCTTCGCCATGGATGCCGTCGATGGCGGCTTGCGCGTAATCGTCGAGAAAGGGGATGATCTCGCCGGGCGCCATGGTTTCGCTGATCGCGGTCCAGCCGCGCAGATCGGAAAACCACAGCACGGCGTTGATGCGCTCGGCAACGCCGCGGGAAATGCGCCCGCGCAACACCTGCTCGGAAGCATCGCGTCCGAGATAGACGCGGCCCAGCGTGCGGGCGATATCGACTTGCGCGGCGGATTTGATCGAAAGCCCCAACACCGGCACCAGGTCGCGCAACGCCGATAGGCCGAGCTCCCCAAAACCGTCGGGCCGCCGCGTCAGCCAGCAGGAATAGACGCAGTCCATCTGGCCCAGGGTTCCGGCTTCGCCGAACCGGTGCACAAAGGCGAGGTAATGCCGGTGGCCCTGGGCGGCGTGGTCAACGATGATCGGGAAGCCGGATGACGCGCCATCGGCGAGGTCAATGCGCAGCTCATCGTGGCCGTTTTCCAGCATGTGATAGAATGGCGAGCGGTGCCAGCTCTCCGCAGCGGCACCCTCGCTGCTTGACCCATACTCGAAGATGTCGTCCTCGTTCGTTGCGGTATCGTTCCAGCGAAATCCGCGCCCCTCGAAAATCGGGTGCAGCGTATCGATGACAACGAGACCGCGCGACAGATCGAGACCTCCGGCGCGGCAGCGCTCGCAAAAGCCGCGAAGCAAGTCGCTCTCGGGCAGGCCGGTGAGCCCTTGGCTCACCAGCCAGTTCATCAACTGCAATCGGGGCGCCAACTCCATGCGCTATTATGCCGTGTAACGTCGCGCGACGAAAGAGCGGGGCTGATGCCCGATAGATCGTCACGCTCATAATTGAGCCTCCTTCGCGATCGGGACAACCTCGTCTGTGGCGCGCAGCAGCCAACTCATCAAAAAAAGCGCGGCGACCGCGCCGCAGAGCTCGGCGGCGATAAATCCGGGAAGGTCGACGGGGCGAATACCGGAAAAGGTGTTGGTGATCGATCGCGCGATCGCCACGGCCGGGTTGGCAAATGAGGTCGAGGATGTGAACCAGTAAGCCGCCGTGATGTAGAGACCGACCAGCCAGGGCACCGCAGCTCGCTCAAAGCGGATGCCGGCGAGAATGGTCGCGAGCAGGCCGAAGGCCGCGACAGCCTCCGCCAGCCATTGAGCGCCGCCCGTTCGCATCTTTAGCGAAGCCTCGACCAGCGGCAGCGCGAACATGGCATGCGCCAGCACGGTGCCGGCGATGCCCCCGGCGATCTGCGCCGCGATATAAAGCAGCGCGTCGCGCGGCGTCATATTGCGCTTCAGTGCAAATACCAGTGTGACGGCCGGATTGAAATGCGCCCCCGATATCGGGCCGAGAGTTGTGATCAGCACCACCAGGATCGCGCCGGTCGGCAACGTGTTGCCGAGCAGCGCCAGCGCAACATCTTTTGTCAGTTTTTCGGCCATGATGCCGGAGCCGACCACGGTCGCGACCAGCAACAAGGTACCGAGCGCCTCCGCCGCCAGCCTGCGCGGCAAATCAAAGCCCGGCATCAGCTGGCCTTGGGCTGGCTGGATGTGGCGCCCTCGATACGGCCGATGTTGCGCAACCTGGTGCCAAGCGACAGCCGGTCGATGCTGCGGAGCGGCAGGCTGGTGAAGATCGCGATCCGGTTCTTCAGACGACGGAACGCCGTCACAAACGCGGCCTCCTTCTCGATGTCGGTACCCTTGACCTCGGCCGGATCTTCGATGCCCCAATGGGCCGTCATCGGCTGACCGGGCCAGACCGGACAGGATTCCCCGGCGGCGTTGTCACACACCGTGAAAACGAAATCCATCACCGGCGCGTCGGGCGCCGCGAACTCCTCCCAGCTCTTCGAGCGGAGATCATCCGTTGGATAATCGAGGCTCTTCAAAACCTTGATCGCGAACGGATTTACCCTTCCCTTCGGCTGGCTGCCGGCGGAGTAGGCGCGGAAGTGGCGTTGACCGTCCTTGCCCAGAATCGATTCCGCCAGGATGGAGCGGGCACTGTTGCCGGTGCACAGGAACAGAACGTTGTAGATGTGTTCAGACATGGGCCTTCCTCCTTGGCTTCGGTTGACAGCGAGGCGTGAGATCGTCGACCAGCGGCGCGCAGATTTCGGGCCGTCCGCCGCAGCAATCCCGCAACATGAACAGCATGACGGCCTGAAACTGGGTGAGATCGGCCCGGTAGACGATCGAGCGGCTGAAGCGCTGCGCCGTCACCAATCCGGCGCGCGACAAGATCGAAAGATGCGACGACATGGTATTTTGCGGGACCGCCAGCATCTTGGCGATCTCGCCGGCGGCAAGTCCCTCCGGCGCATGTTTCACCAACAGCCGGAACACGTCGAGCCGGGTCGGTTGCGCCAGCGCGGCGAGCGCGAGGATGGCAGCCTCGGATTCCATATATCCAGCTTTATGGATATGTTACCCATTGTCAAGCGAAAGGCCGTTCAAAGGGCGTTCAAACGCGAGTTTCTGACCGGGAAGGGCATCGATGTCGATACCATCGCACCGCAGTTCGACGGAAAGTTCATGAGCGCCTTTGTGTTTTCGGGCAGCGAAGCCAGCCTCAGCCTCGAAACAATGACACATCGAGGGGAGCATGTCGGTACGCATTCCAATCGGGCGATGTTGCGCCAGACCTCGCTTCGATGCCGTGGGCGGAATTGATGAACCGGTCTGGCCATACCAGTTCGGGCCAGCGTTGCGCCGGAAGGACGCTCGATCGCCGCCGAACTGTCCAGCGATCGAAAGGCCGCGGAACCCATCGAACAGCTGCAGCCTGAAACCGGCGTTTGCTGTCGATCGGCGCCTGCTGCCAGTCAATGTGGCGGAGGACTTGCGCCGACGGTTGTCAACGCCCCTTGTATGACGGATGCAAATGCCAAACAACGGGGCAAAAGGGGATGCGGATGCGGACGACGCGAGCAAGGAATCTGGATGGCGCCTGATCCAAGCGCGCGCCAGCTTCCGATCATCCTGGCGCTCGGCACGACGCAGACGCTGGCCTGGGCCTCCAGCTACTATTTGCCGGCCATACTCGCCGATCCGATCGCGCGCGACCTCGGCGTCTCCTCGAACTGGATCTTTGCCGCCTTCTCGGCCTCGCTGGTGATATCAGCCCTGCTCGGCCCACGCGTCGGCCGCCAGATCGATCTGGTCGGCGGCAGGCCGGTGCTGTCGATTTCCAATCTGACGCTGGCGGCCGGACTGGCGCTGCTCGGCGCCACCACGTCGATCCCGGTGCTTGTCGCCGCCTGGCTCTTGCTCGGCATCGGCATGGCCCTTGGCCTTTACGACGCCGCCTTTGCCGCGCTCGGCCGCATCTACGGCGACGCGGCGCGCCGACCGATCACCGGCATCACGCTGCTCGCAGGTTTTGCCTCGACCGTGGGATGGCCGCTGACGGCGTTCGGCCTCGAACGCATCGGCTGGCGCGACACCTGCTTCGCCTGGGCGGCCGCGCATATCCTGATCGGCCTGCCGCTCAATCTTTTCATGCTGCCCATCGTGAAGGGCGCGAAGGTGGCGCTGGCGGCGCCGACCAAACCTCACATCCCGATCGATCGCACCATGATCCTGCTGGCGTTTGCCTTTGCCGCGGCCTGGAGCGTCACCGGCGCGATGGCGGCCCATCTGCCGCGCATTCTGGAAGCCACGGGCGCGACCACCCTGCAGGCGGTAGCGGCCGGCGCGCTGATCGGCCCGGCCCAGGTAGTTGCCCGCATCGTCGAGGCAAGTCTGCTGAGCCGCTATCATCCGCTGCTGTCGACCCGGCTCGCCTGCGTGATGCATCCGATCGGCGCTGCCATCGTCGCGCTCGCGGGTGGCGGCGCGGCCAGTGTATTCGCGATCTTTCACGGCGCCGGCAACGGCATCCTGACGATTGCGCGCGGCACCCTGCCGCTTTCGATCTTCGGGCCGCAAAACTATGGTTATCGCCTAGGCATCATCGGCGCGCCGGCGCGGATGGCGCAGGCCGCCGCACCGCTGGCGTTCGGCCTTTTGATCGACATCATGGGCAGCCGGATCCTGTTCGTCTCCTCCGCGCTCAGCCTCGCGGCCCTGCTGGCGCTGTCAATGCTGCGAAAGCAGCCGGCGGCGCCGTGAAGCGGCATTTGCCCTTCCCTATCCGCTCGGTTTCAAGCAAAACACGGCATGGAAGAAGAAACCGGTCCGGCTGCGGCGATCCGAGCTTTTGTGAGGTGGGTGATGACCCCGCCGCAATCTTTCGTGGTTTATCTTATCTGTTTTTTCCTGGTTGCCGGTTCCTCGTTCTACGTGGGAACGCTGAGGCCGAAGAAGCCGGTCGGCCTGGGTCCACCGCCGCTGTCGGCGCCCCGCAACTGACGCGCGACCGGCCACAAAACAAGTCGGCCTTCATCGTTCGCCGGCAACTGGCTTCGCCCGGGTGGGGCCAAGGTGGGCCACGCCCGCAATTGACATTGCCCGGACGCCCAGCTGCGCTATGACTGCGTCGTCACGCGCGGGAGAAAATCGTGAAACCAGTCAAGTGGGGAATCATCTCGACGGCCAAGATCGGCGTCAGCAAGGTCATCCCGGGCATGCTCAAGAGCCGTGACCTGCAGGTCGTGGCCATCGCCTCGCGCAACCTCAAGACGGCGCGGCAGGCCGCCCTGGAGCTTGGCATTCCCAAGACCTACGGCGCCTACGAGGAGATGCTGGCCGATGCCGAGATCGAGGCGGTCTACAACCCTCTGCCTAACCACCTGCATGTGCCGCTGACGCTGCTCGCCGCCCGCGCCGGCAAGCATGTGCTGTGCGAGAAGCCCATCGCCCTCACGGCGAAGCAAGCGGCCCTTCTGAAGAAGGCACCGAAGCACGTCCATATCGCCGAGGCGTTCATGGTGCGCCATGCGCTGCAATGGATTGAGGTGAAAAAGCTCATCAGGAAGGGCAAGATCGGCGACATCAGGGCCATCCAGGTGTTCTTCTCCTATTTCAACCGCGACCCCAGCAACGTCCGCAACAGGGCGGACATCGGCGGCGGTGGCCTGCTCGACATCGGCTGCTATCCGATCACGGTGTCGCGCTTCATCTTCGACGCCGAGCCGAAGCGCGTCACCGCCACCTTCGACCGCGACCCCAAATTCAAGACCGACCGCACGGCTGGCGGCCTTGCCGATTTCGGCGAAGGGCGCCACCTGTCCTTCTCGATCTCCACCCAGGCCGCGCCGTTCCAGCGGGTGCAAATCGGCGGTACCAAGGGCCGCATCGAGATCGAGATCCCTTTCAACGCGCCTCCCGACCGTCCCAACCGCTATTTTGTGCAGGGCATGGAGATGAACGTGGGTGAATGGGTCGAGCTGCCGATCTCCGACCAATACCAACTCGAGGCCGAGGGATTCGGACGCGTGGTGCGCGGCAAACAGAAGCCGGTTTGGGGCGTTGCCGACGCCATCCAGGGCATGAAGATCATCGACGCCTTCTTCCGCTCGGAGAAGAGCGGCAGGTGGGAGACGCCCTAAAGCCGGCGGCTATTCCTCACTGATAGAATTCTGGTGACATCCTGAGACTGTCGCGCTGGGCTTTGTCGTGGTTGATCCAGAGCTGGGCTTTTTCGGCGGCGAGGATCTCCGACAGCCTTTGCATCGAGGCCAGCGTCTGCTCCTTGCTGAAATTGATGACGGGAACGCCGCGGTTGTCCCAATTGCTCCGGAAATGAACGGCGTCGCCGGAAAGCACGACCGCGCCTGTGTTCGGCAGCTTGACCAGCAGCGATTGGTGGCCGGGCGTATGGCCCGGTGTCGAGAGAATGGTCACGCTGCCGTCGCCGAAGATGTCGCGATCGCCTTCCAGTTTTGTGACGGGATGTTCCGGCTTGAAGCGCGGCGCGTTATTGACACCGGGCCATTCATATTCGGCTTTCTGAACGTAGAGCATGGCCGCCGGAAACATCTCGACATTGCCGATATGGTCGGGATGGGTATGCGAGACCGCCATTACCTTGATGTCGGAAGGTTTGATCCCGAGCTGATCGAGTTGCGCGGCCAGCGTTTTCGGCCGGTGCCAGGTGACCGCCTTTGGATCGGCGGGAGCCAGCCCGTCCGGCATCGCCGCAACGGCATCTGATATGCCGGTGTCCCACAGGAACCAGCCCTGCGCGTGCTTTATCAAATAGCAATTGTCGACGAAGTCCATCGGCTTGCCTTCGTTGACGCCGGGCGACCAGCGCGAAATGTCGCCGGCGGTGCCTTCCCCGCAATTGAGGATATAAAGCTTCTCGACGCCGGATTTGCCGGACTGCGCGTGGCCCATGACGGCCGACAGCGCTGCCAACAGAAACGCCAACGCGACACTGCCTGCCCTGCCCATGTTGTTCCCCCACTGCGTATCAGGTGCTTCGAACCCAGAGATTACACTAACCAATTGGTGTCTCAAAGGCG
Source organism: Bradyrhizobium sp. (assembly GCF_049512235.1). Classification (GTDB taxonomy): domain Bacteria; phylum Pseudomonadota; class Alphaproteobacteria; order Rhizobiales; family Xanthobacteraceae; genus Bradyrhizobium. The sequence continues at coordinate 11,650 of NZ_JBEKXH010000041.1, read as the reverse complement.
ACAAGGGCATGACAGTCCGCGCCGCTTTTGTTGTAATCACAACGACCTACCAACAAGGCAAAGCCGTGATCGATATCGCCGCGAACGAGAAGACCACCGCAGCTGATGCCGGTCACGGCATCAGTTTTAGTGAGGCCTTCCGGGTCTGGCTGCGGGTGGCGCTATTGAGTTTTGGTGGCCCGGCCGGGCAGATCGCGATGATGCATCGCATTCTGGTCGACGAAAAGAACTGGATTTCCGAGAGCCGCTTCCTCCACGCGCTCAATTACTGCATGCTGCTGCCCGGCCCGGAGGCGCAGCAGCTTGCGACCTACACCGGCTGGCTGTTGCACCGCACCGCCGGCGGCATCATGGCCGGGGGCCTGTTCATTCTGCCCGGCATCATCGCCATCATGGGCTTGAGCTATGTCTACGCCGCCTTCGGCCATGTCGGGGTGGTCGAGGCGCTGTTCTTCGGACTAAAGGCCGCGGTGCTGGCCATCGTCATTCAGGCCGTGGTCCGCGTCGGCAGCCGCGCGCTGCGCAACCGCGTCATGATCGCGCTGGCGGGCGTTGCCTTCATCGCCATCTTCTTTTTCAACGTGCCCTTCCCCCTCATCGTCATCGCCGCGGGCGTGATCGGCTATCTTGGTGCGAGACGCGGCTGGCCGGAATTTGCGGCCCTGCCGCACGGCGGCAAGAATGCCGCGGTTGCCGACAGCCTGGCCGCCGGCGAGCAATTGCCCGACCATGTCCGCCCCAGCGTCCCGCGCGCGCTAATAGTCGCCGCGGTCTGGCTGCCGCTGTGGCTGGTGCCGGTCGGCGCATTGCTGATCGCGTTCGGCGAGGCCAATGTGTTCAGCCAGATTGCGCTGTTCTTCAGCAAGATGGCGATGGTGACGTTCGGCGGCGCCTATGCGGTCTTGGCCTATGTCGCGCAGCAGGCCGTCAATCACTATCACTGGCTAAGCCCGCGCGAAATGCTGGACGGGCTCGGCATGGCCGAGACCACGCCGGGACCTCTGATCATGGTGCTGCAGTTTGTGGGCTTCATGGCTGCCTATCGCGATCCCGGCACGCTATCGCCAATGCTGGCGGGCACATTGGGCGGCTTGCTGGCGACCTGGGTCACCTTCACGCCGTGCTTCCTCTGGATCTTCGTCGGCGCGCCCTTCATCGAGACCCTTCGCGGCAACAAGGCGCTCGCCGGCGCGCTCGGCGCGATCACGGCCGCCGTGGTCGGCGTGATCCTCAATCTTTCGATCTGGTTTGCGCTGCATACGGTGTTTCAGGAAACCTCGCCGGTGCGATCTCTGGGGCTATCGTTCGATAGGCCGGTGCTGTCGAGCGTTGATTTTCCGGCGCTGGCCTTGGCGCTGGCGGCAGCCGTCGCGGTCTTCCGCTTCGACATGGGCATGCTGACGGTGCTGGCGGGATCATGTGTCGCAGGCGTGTCGCTGCGGCTCGCGGGGCTGATTTGAGCGATCGGCAGGGTTGTCAGAGGCGCGCTTGCGCCGTGCCCATACGCATGGGCTCGAAAGAGGCGTAATTCGCCTCTCCGGGGCGGTAACGGCGGGTAACGCGGCTCCCCCTGGCTTTGAGCTACGCTCGCTGATCCGGCGTCCACCTTATGCAAGGTCACACGGCATCAAGGACGGATCCTACTCCACGCCCCTGCCGAATTTGTTGGACTTCGGCAGACCTCGCGCCAGCCGGCCGGCGTCGGCGCGGTTGCCGCGCCAATCGGACAATTCCTTCAAGCTCAGGCTCTGGTCGCGGCCGGCGGCATCCGTCCAGGTCAGGCCGACCTTGCCATCGAAGGTGGTGACATCCGACAGGCTGGCGCCGGTATATTTCTGCAGCCGCACGCCGCGGCCGCGCGCCATCTCCGGCACCTGATCGAGCGGAAAGATCACCATCTTGTGGTTGGTGCCGATCACCGCGACGTGGTCGCCGGCAACGGTCGTGATCGCGCGCGCCTCGTTCGGCATCTCGACATTGAGCACCTGCTTGCCCTTGCGGGTATTGCTGACGCAATCGTCCTCGGCCACGACGAAACCCTGCCCTTCATGGCTCGCCACCAGGAATTTGCGTCCGCCCTTGTTGACGAACAGTGACACGATGGCGGCGTCCTGGTCCATGTCGATGAACATCCGGATCGGCTCGCCATGGCCGCGCCCGCCCGGCAGTTTTGCAACATCGAGCGAATAGAATTTGCCGTTGGTGGCGAACAGCAGGAGTTTCGAGGTGGTCTCGGCAAAGAATGCAGAACCGGGCTTGTCGTCGGTCTTGAACGTCAGCCCCGAGAGATCGGACACCTGCCCCTTCAGCGTGCGCACCCAGCCCTTGTCGGAAACCACGATGGTGACCGGCTCGCGCTCGACAAACGCCTCCTCGATCGCGGCGAGATCGTGCTCCGGCGCGTCGGCGAACTGGGTGCGTCGCTTGCCGAGCGGCGTCTTCGGCCCAAAAATGTCGCGAACCTTGCGGACCTGCTCGCCGACCTTGGCCCACTGCTCGGGTTCAGAGCCGAGTATGGCCTTAATGCCCTTCAACTCGGTGCGAAGATCCTTGTCCTCGGTGCGGATCTCGAATTCTTCGAGCTTGCGCAAAGACCGCAAGCGCATGTTGAGGATGGCGTCGGCCTGAACCTCGGTCAGCTTGAAAGCTTTTATCAAGGCCGGTTTCGGCTCGTCCTCGGTACGGATGATCTTTATCACTTTGTCGACGTTGAGATAGGCGATGAGGTAGCCGCCCAGCACTTCCAGCCGATTCTCGATCTGGACTTTGCGATAGTTGGAACGGCGCAGCAGCACGTCGCGCAGATGGTCGAGCCATTCGCGCAAACACTCGGCAAGGCCAAGCACCTTGGGTATCCGGCCCTTCACCAGCACGTTGAGGTTCAGCGGAATCCGGCTCTCCAGTTCGGTCAGCCGGAACAGCGATTCCATCATCAATTCGGGATCGACCGCGCGCGACTTCGGCTCGATCACGAGGCGGATGTCCTCGGCGGATTCATCCCTGACGTCGCCAACCAGCGGCAGCTTCTTGTCGTTGAGCAGCTCGGCGATTTTCTCGACCAGCCGCGATTTCTGCACCAGCCACGGGATTTCGGTGATGACCACGACCCAGCTGCCGCGGGCGCCTTCCTCCTGGCGCCATCTGGCGCGGGTGCGGAAGGCGCCGCGCCCGGTCACGTAAGCTTCCGCGATCACTTCCTTGGAATCGACGATGATGCCGCCGGTCGGGAAATCCGGGCCCTTGACCCATTTCAGCAGCGATTTTGTCTTTGCCTCCGGCTTGTCGATCAGATGCAGCGCGGCGTCGCACAGTTCGGCGGCGTTGTGCGGCGGGATCGAGGTCGCCATGCCCACCGCAATGCCCTGCGCGCCGTTGGCGAGCAGGTTTGGAAATCCGCCGGGCAGCACCACCGGCTCTCTGGACTGGCCGTCGTAATTGGCCCGGAATTCGACGCCGTCCTCGTCGATGCCGTCGAGCAGGAACCGTGCGACCTCGGTCATCCGCGCTTCGGTATAGCGGTAGGCGGCGGCGTTATCGCCGTCGATGTTGCCGAAATTACCCTGGCCGTCGACCAAGGGGTAGCGCGCGGAAAAATCCTGCGCCAGCCGCACCAGCGCGTCATAGATCGACTGATCGCCATGGGGATGGAACGAACCCATGACGTCGCCGACGATCTTGGCCGATTTCTTGAATGGGGTGCCGGGATCTAACCGCAGCAGCCGCATGCCGTAGAGAATACGGCGATGCACCGGCTTGAGGCCGTCACGGGCGTCGGGCAAGGCCCGGTGCATGATGGTCGAGAGCGCGTAGTTGAGGTAGCGCTCTTCCAGCGCGTCGCGCAGCATCACCTCGTGGATTTCGGCCGGCTCCGGCGGAACCAGTGTTTTTCCCATAATTCGAGCGCTTTCAGTGGCTTCCCGGGGAGTTCTGAGGGTTTACCAGAACAGCTTGCGAATGGACCAGAAAACCCTCAGGGGCGACTCATGGCGCCGCTCAGCTGTTTGCTTATAGCCAAAGTAGGGACGCTGCGAAGGCCCAACGGGCTGCCGAGAGCCGATCCGAGTTCGATTTGTTTGGGGTTATTCGACCGAGACGCGCACGATGCCTTTCCCGATCAAGCCGAGCGCGCGGGCCGCGCTGACTGACACATCGATCACGCGCCCGCGGACGAATGGTCCGCGGTCGTTGACGCGGCAACGGATGGAGCGGCCGCCATGCGAAACCGTCACAACGCTTCCCATGGGCCGGGTGCGATGGGCGCAGGTCATCTCGCCGGCGTGGCCGCGTCCGCCGTAATAGGACGCAAGCCCAGTCTCAGCCTTGCATGCGGAGGCCGACGACAGCGCTACGGCAACTATCAGAACTGAGCGTTTCACGATCGGTCTAACCCCGAGGCGATCGACAGCGTTCCGTATTACTGCGCAGAAACGCTCTGCGCCGTCACGATCGGCATTCCCTTGAGGCAGCGCCGCGCCACTTCGATCTCGGCCTCGCTAGCGCCCTTGCTGCGCGCCCAGGACTCCGCCGCGGACGCGCTGTATTTGGCGACGTAGTAGCGAACGATGGTGCAGGATGCGCGGTGGAATACACCGGGCTGTTCACCGGCAAATGCTTCAGGCGACAGTCCGAAAAACACCGCCAGCACGACACAGCAACGAAATCTCATAAGAGTCGCCTCTTCTTTGATGACAATTGGAAGTCAGCCCGGTCCCGGATGCTGCATTGCACACGGTCCCGTGAAGGGCAACCCCGCATAGGGCGGCCAAGCCATGCGTCGGTATCATGTTATGGCTTTCGGCCGCAAACTGGACAACCGATAACCACGCAATGCCATCGACTGCTTTTTTAGAGCATCATAATACCTCACGGCAATCAGCCGGTAGGGCTGACGTAAACGCTCGTCCGGTGCAAAGGTTCAAATCAGATCGAATCAGCGGGCGTTTTCCCGCCGCTGGCGACGTCACCCCTGGCCCGATGCCGGATCACCGCATTGATAAAGCCGTCGCGGGAGTCGGAATGGCCCTGCCCGCGCGGCTCCAGGACATGGCGAAGCAGGAACATTCCCGTCAGCTGAAAGCCGTCCCTTAGATCCTGATCAGACCAGCCATTGGCGCCCGTTCCGGTATCGCGCAAGAACGCCGGTAGCCGCAACAGCCGATCGCGCCAGGGCTCGCCGGCCTGGCGCGATACCGCAGCGCCGGATTTCGGCGAGACGTAGATCAGCTCCGATGTCGCCCCAGTGGCGGCGCAGCTTTCCAGATCAAGCCCGAAGCCGAGTTCGGCCAGCATCGCCAGCTCGAACCGGATGAGATGGGCCGCCGCCTCGCCAATGTCGTCGAAATCGTCGAGGGTATGGTCCAACCGGTCGTAAATGGCCTGGTGCGGATCGCGCTCCGGCAACAGCCGCGCCAGCGCCGCCAAATGGGTGACGCCAAACACCGCATGCGACGACGCCAGCACGGTGGCCGCGCGCAAGCGAATACCCTCGATCTGGTAGGTGCCGAGATGCTCGTCGAGCCGCGCCCGCCACACCGCGCGCACGCTGTTGCCGGGCTGCAGCAAAGGCCGCATCCGCGAACCGCCCCCGCCGCGCACCAGGCCGAGGTGGCGGCCATGGCCGCGCGTCAAAAGCTCGACAATGGCTGAGGATTCGCCATGCCGCCGGACCCCCAGCACGATGCCGTCGTCAGTCCATTCCATGGGCGAGAGCTTACCGGATTCTGGTGAGGGGCGCAGCCATCAAGACCGCGTTCCCCGAGACACGACCCGGGACCGGGAGATCACCCGTTGAACCAGCCCTTGGCGTCGCCGGTGAAGGAACAATACAGCCCGGCGGCGGTAAGGGCGCAGGAGACGATCTCGATCCCGCTGTCGAGTTCCAGGCCGCCGTTGTCGAAGATCACCTGCGCGAGCGAGACGATGGACATCACCAGCGCCCCGGCCAGCACCCAGCGCGGCCAGTTCTTGCGGCGCTGCGCGGCGAGCCAGACCAGGAAAACCAGGAGCAGGATCAGACCGCCCGCCATCACCGTTGCGACCATGATCATCTCCTCCGTCATCTCGGCGCTCGGGGTTCGATCCTGGAACGCGACCGACAGCGCATCGAGCGTGAGCGACAGATAGAGCAGCACTTCAAACCACAGCACGTTCCTGGGTACGTTCATCGGATACCGGTCATTCCCTCGGAAATTCTAGTCCCATTTCGCGGTAGCGGTTGGGGTCGTCGCCCCAATTCTCGCGCACCTTGACGAACAAAAACAGATGCACGGGCGCGCCCACGATATCGGCGATTTCCTTGCGCGACTCCGCGCCGATCGACTTGATGGTGGCGCCACCCTTGCCAAGCACGATCTTGCGCTGGCTTTCGCGCTCGACATAGATCGTCTGCTCGATACGGACGGACTTGTCCTTGCGCTCGGTCCAGCTGTCGGTCTCGACGGTAGATTGATAGGGCAGTTCCTGATGCAGCTGGCGGAAGATTTTTTCCCGGGTGATTTCGGCCGCCAGATGCCGCATCGGCGCATCCGACATCTGGTCCTCGGGATAGTGAAACGGCCCCGGGGGCACCCGTTCCGAAAGCGCCCGCCTGAGATCGTCGACACCATCGCCCGAGAGCGCCGAGACCATGAAAGTGGCCGCGAAATGCAGCCGTTCATTGGCGCCCTTGGTGAGTGCCAGCAACTTTTCGCGCGGAACCAGATCGATCTTGTTCAGAACCAGAACCTTGTCGTGGTCGACGCCCGCCGCCTTGGCGAGGATGGAATCGGCCGCCTCGTCAATGCCCGCCTTTGCGTCCAGCAGCACGCAAACCAAATCGGCGTCGTGCGCCCCGCTCCAGGCGGTGGAGACCATCGCGCGATCGAGCCGCCGCTTGGGTGCGAAGATGCCGGGCGTATCGACCAGGATGACTTGCGCGTGGTTATCGATCACGATGCCGCGGATCAGCGCCCTCGTGGTCTGCACCTTGCGCGATACGATCGTGACCTTGGAGCCGACCAGCGCATTGACCAGCGTGGACTTGCCGACATTGGGGGCGCCGATCAGCGCGACAAAGCCGCAGCGCGTGGCGGCTGCGGCCTCGGCCTGTGACCTATCCATCATTGGTGCCGCCGCCGACGCCTTCGCGCTCAATCATGACGGAGGCCGCGACCTTTTCGGCCGCGCGCTTGCTGCCACCTATGCCTTCGGCCGGCGCCAGTCCCGGCAAATCCACGGCAACGCGAAACTGCGGGTCGTGATGCGGCCCGGTGCGCTCGACCTCGCGATAGACCGGCGTCGGCAGTCCCTTGCCCTGCGCCCATTCCTGCAGCACCGTCTTGGGATCGCGCAGCGGCCGCCGCGGCTTGCGCATCCGTTCATTCCAGTTGCGCTCCACGAATTGCGCGGCGGCGCCGTAGCCGCCGTCGAGAAATACCGCGCCGATCACCGCTTCGCAGATGTCGCCGAGTACGGATTTGCGTAAGCGCGCGCCGGCGCCGGCGCCGACCGCGCCAAGCTTGATGTCGTCGAACAGCCCCAGCGACTTCGCGACGTCGGCGCAACTTTCCCTGCGCACGAGATCGGCGAGCCGTTTCGACAGCTCGCCTTCATCGGCGCTTGGGAACGCGCGATACAGCATGTCGGACACGATCAGGCCAAGCACGTGATCCCCGAGGAATTCGAGACGTTGATAACTGTCGCCGCGCTTGCGTTGGGATTTCAGCGCGGAAACGTGGGTGAAGGCGGTGGCGAGCAGGGTCGGATCGGCGAATTTGTGCCCGATCCGCGCCTCGATCGCCGCCGCCGCGGCCCTGGCGCTGATCTTGCCCCGCTTCTTCCTGGCTGCCGCGGGTGCACCGCCGGCATCAGGCGGAGCAATGGCTTCGCCCCCAGCCGACGAAGTCAGGATGTCACGCGATTCGTGGTTCATCGCACGATCGAGAATATGCGATTCCAGCGCACCGCAGTGGGCCAGCGCCAGAACATCCAGGCGTGCTCGCCTTCGGCAATGGAGAAGAAGATCATCTGGGCGCGGCCGACGATGTTCTCGAATGGCACATAGCCCACCGCCGAGAGCACCCGGCTGTCGGTCGAATTGTCACGGTTGTCACCCATCATGAAGAAATGGCCCGGCGGTACCTCATAGACATTGGTATTGTCGTAGTAAGAGTTGTCGGCGCAGTCCAAGGATTCATAACTGACGCCGTTCGGCAGGGTTTCCTTCCAGCGCTTGACCCGCGCGGTAGCGTCGGGCGGCCCGCAAGGGTCTTCGCCGATATAGTCGCTCAGGCGCTCGCGTTGCACCGGGGTATCGTTGATGTAGAGCAGTCCGTCCTTCATCTGGATGCGGTCGCCGGGCAACCCGATCACGCGCTTGATGTAGTCGGTGGAATCATCCTTGGGCAGTCGGAACACCACGACATCGCCCCGCGAAGGCTCGGAGCCGAAGATGCGCCCCGAAAACAGAGGCGGTGACAACGGTATCGAATAGTGGCTGTAGCCGTAGGAATATTTGGAAACGAAAAGATAGTCGCCGACCAGGAGCGTCGCCTTCATCGATCCCGAGGGGATGTTGAAGGGCTGGAACAGGAAGGTGCGGATCACCAAGGCAATCAAGAGCGCGTGGATGACGACCCGGATGGTTTCACCCAAGCCGCTTTCAGATTTTGTCCCGGATGTCACGCTCATCGCTTTCCCAATTCCAAAGGCGCAGTTCGCCCCGCGCGGTGGCAGAGCATTTTCCTCGCGCGAACCGCGGCTCGATCGCGCCAAGAAAATGGTCCTGATGCTGCTGTTTAGGAGCGCATTCCGAAGTAAACGTAAACCAGAATTCGCCCCGGCTTGATCTGATTTGCGGCGTTTTAGACGGTTGTTTGCAGCCGCGCAATCAACGGCCGCATCAAAACTTAATAATCCTTTGAAAAGAAATAGATTTTTAGTTTTTCTTCGGGTTGGCGACCGAGCCGCGCCGCGGCTTCAGGGTTGGCCCGGGCCTTGAGCTGAAATGATGACAAAAGCCTGCGCCATCGGCCAGTCGTCGGTCATGCTGAGGTCAATCCGTGCCTCATAGCCTCGTGGTATCAGTGCCTCGAGCCGGGCCAGTGCCCCGCCCGTCAGTTGCATGGTCGGACGGCCGCTCGGCAGGTTGACCACCCCCATGTCGCGCCACCAGACGCCACTCCGGATACCGGTGCCAAGCGCCTTGGAACAGGCCTCCTTTGCTGCAAACCGCTTGGCATAGGTCGCGACCACCATCTTGTCGCTTTTGGCCCGGCGCCCGGCACGGGCGCGCTCGGCCTCGGTGAAAATGCGATCGAGGAAGCGGTCGCCGTGGCGCTCGATAACCTTGGCGACGCGGCGGATGTCGATCAGGTCAGAGCCGACGCCGATGATCATGCTCTGCCCTTGGGATCCCGGGCCGCCCGACCGGCGCTGGGAGGCTCCGGACTCCCGAGGTTTCCGCGGCCGCGGTCCATGGCCGCCCGCATCGCACGAACCGTCTCACCGAGGCCTACGAACAGCGCTTCCCCGATCATGTAGTAGCCGATGTTCAGTTCGACGATCTCGGGCAAGCCTGCGATCCTCTCCGCGGTGACATAATCGAGGCCATGGCCGGCATGGACTTCGAGGCCGGCCGAGCGCGCCAGCGCTGCACCGGCGACGATGCGCTGCCATTCCGCGTCGGCCTTCGCCGCACGGCCGTCGGCCACCGCGTCGCACCAGGCGCCGGTGTGGATCTCGATCACCGGGGCGCGCAGTTCTGCGGCCATTTCGATCTGCCGCGCCTCGGCGGCGATGAACAGCGACACCCGCACCCCGGCATCGTTCAGGCGCGCGATCAACGGCTTCAGCGTATCGTGCTGTCCGACCACGTCGAGGCCGCCTTCGGTGGTGAGTTCTTCGCGGCGTTCGGGCACGAGGCACACCGCGTGAGGCATGGTAGCAAGCGCAATCGCCAGCATGTCCGCCGTCGCCGCCATCTCGAAATTCAGGGGTTTTGAGATTTCGGCCTTCAGCCGGGCCATGTCGTCGTCGCGGATATGGCGGCGGTCCTCGCGCAAATGCGCCGTGATGCCATCGGCGCCAGCCGCGATCGCGGCGAGCGCCGCGCGTACCGGATCGGGATTGCGGCCCGCCCGCGCATTGCGAAGGGTGGCGACGTGATCGACATTGACACCAAGACGCAGTGGAGAAGCGGGCATGCAGGACTCACGGCATTCGAGATATGGATTTCCCTCATGAGACAGCGCAAGAGCGCCGCCTCACCGTGAGGGGATGGGCTGCGCGCCGGAAGCTACCCATTGACGCGTTCGACCTTTGCGACAACGGCTTTGGCGCGCAGCTGGGCGATAATGGCGCTGAGATGCTTGAGGTCATAGACCTCGAGATCGATGGTGAGCTCGGTGAAGTCGGGCGAGCGGCGGCGCATGCTGATGTTGTCGATATTGCCGTCGTGCTCGGCGATCACGGTCGCCACCTGGGCGAGGCTGCCGGGCTCGTTGACGTTGTCGACCAGGATCCGAGCCGGAAAGCGCTGTGGCGTCGATTCGTCGACGTCCCAGCGTACATCGAGCCAGCGCTCCGGCTCCTCCTCGAAATCCTTCAGCGCCGGCGACTGGATCGGATAGATCGTGATACCCTCGCCCGGGGTCACAATCCCGACAATGCGGTCGCCCGGCACCGCGCCGCCATTCGGCGCGAATTTCACCGGCAAGCCGGAATTGATGCCGCGCACCGGTATCGCCGACGGGCTGCGCGCCGGATCCGGCGGCGATTTCAGCTTCAATTTGACCGCGAGGCTGTTCTTCTTCGCGCCATAGCGCGCGACCCGCTCTTCCTTGTAATCGGGATACATGGCGCGCGCGACATCGGAGGCCTTCATCTCGCCGCGCCCGACCGCCGCCATCACGTCCTCGATCGAGGCCCGCGCCAGCCGCGGCAACGCGCCCTTGAGCTTGTCGTCGGCGTATTCGATCTTGGCGCGCATGAACAGGCGCTCGACGATGCGGCGGCCGAGGCCGGCATATTGATCGCGCACCGCCGCGCGTGTCGCGCGCCGGATCGCCGCCCGCGCCTTGCCGGTCACGGCCAGCGATTCCCAGGCTGAGGGCGGCGCCGATTGCGCCTGCGAGGTCAAGACCTCGACCTCGTCGCCATTCTGCAGTTCCGAAGACAGCGGCGCGAACTTGCCGTTGATCTTGCACCCGACCGCGCTGTTGCCGACATCGGTATGCACGGCATAGGCGAAGTCGATGACATTGGCCTGACGCGGCAGCGCGATCAGCTTCCCCTTCGGGGTAAAGCAGAACACCTGGTCATGAAACAGTTCGAGCTTGGTATGCTCGAGGAACTCTTCCGGATTGGCGCTGTCCGACAGGATGGCGATGGTGTGGCGCAGCCACGCAAAGGCGTTGGATTCGCGCTTTAGGAGTTCGGTCGGCGACCCCACGCCATCTTTGTAGAAGGCGTGCGCGGCGATGCCGAACTCCGCGATCTGGTCCATTTCCTCGGTGCGGATCTGCAGTTCAACCCGCTGGTTGCCGGGGCCGATCACGGTCGTATGGATAGAGCGATAATCGTTCTGCTTGGGCGTCGAGATGTAGTCCTTGAAGCGGCCGGGGACCACCGGCCAGGTGGTATGCACGACACCGAGCGCGCGGTAGCAGGCTTC
>NZ_JBEKXH010000040.1:0-24268 GCF_049512235.1 Bradyrhizobium sp. | reverse complement strand
CCACCCGATCGAAGGTGACATCCGTGACCAGTTGGCCCCGCTGATCGAATGCCCAGCCGACGATTTCACCTACGCCGCCGGCCCTCTGCAGCGCCTTCAACTCCTGCCGGCTGATGAAGCCATCGACGAATAAGGGCGCGCCCGCGCCGAGATCGCCGATCCCGACGAAAGCGACGTTGGCTTTTGCCGCAAGCTGCAGGGTGGCTTGAAGCATCGGCTGCTGATGCAAGAGATCGCGTTCGCGTTTCGAGGAGGCGATCACCGGCAACGGCATTGGAAACAACCGGCTGCGGACCGCCGACGCCATGTCGTAAATGACATTGTAGAAGGCGGCGGAGCCATCCGGGGTGATGGTCCCGGTCAGGGATACGATCTTGTGTTTCGAAGCATCAATGTCCGGCAACAGATCAATCGCGGCTTTCAAGGTGCGGCCAGTCCCCATCGCCATGACGATGGGCGATGAAGATCTGAGAAAACGTTCGATTTCGACCGCGACGGCTTCCGCGACGCCCAGCGTCGTGGAATCCGACGCCGGATCCGTAGGGGCGACTTCAGCCAGGCTCAGAGCAAAGCGGTCCCGCAGCCGGCTCGCCAGATCGAGGCATTGCGCGATCGGGTGTTCAAGACGGACTTTGACGAGCCCGACCGAAACCGCAAGCGACACCAGCCGTTGCGCGGCTTGACGCGAAATGCCGAGCTTGGAAGCAACCTCGTCCTGGGTATTGCCGGCGACGTAGTACAGCCAACCGGCGCGGGCCGCGTCATCGAGGCGTCTGCCTTCGTCGTTTCCGCCTCTGGTCAAGTGCGCCACACCATGATTGGAAAACGCCGCCGACTTCATTAGCTTTTGAAGGCCCGCAATTCAACAATTCAATCGGGGGTCCGCGTTGGGAGCCCAGACCGATTTCAACACCAGGACCGTGCGAGCTAAATACATCGACGTGCATTGATCAAGCGGCGACGGAACCAGCGCAAAGCGCTGATGGCTAGCGCGGGATCGCCTCGAGCAACCGGCGTCGAAGCGCTTTGTTCGCCAACGGGCTGCTCAGCAGCGCCACCGCGATCAGCCACAAGGTACATTCCGCCAGAAAATGCGGAATTCCGGCTCCGGGCAACAAAAATCTGATCACGGCGCCGGCAGCCGTGCCGACCGCAACGATCAGCATCATGAGCGCGACAACGAACAAGGCGTGTCGCGCCGGAGACCTCAGAGTTTCAGCCACGATGATGACGAACAGAAATCCGGATTGGGCAATGATGTCGCTGGAAACCAGCGCGATCGCCGCTCCCAAAGGGCCGAGCCGGGGAATCAGCGTCATCGACAGCAATACAAAGATCGCCAATTGCAGGGATTTGGTCCACAGCAGCAGCGGACCGCGGTTGCTGTAGTTGGCATAACTGAGGGCCAGAATGGCGGGTGCTCCGGCACACGTGCCCAGCAGCAGCGTGATCGCGAGCGCCGCGTCGTAGGGAATCGCGCCGTGGGTCCAGATTTCGAAGAAATCCGGCCAAAATACCAAAGCGCCGGATGTCGTTGCGCTGGCGAATACCGCCAGAATGATCGAACCCCTGGCATAAAGTCGCTGCAGGCTGTCGCGCGCGCCGATCGCGTGGTCGTGTCCGAGTTCGGCCGCCAGCGGCAGTGTCATCTGAACGCCCATTCCCCGCAGCAGTCCGGCGATGGTGCGCGTCAGCCCCCACTGCGCGATGGCGATACGATCCGAAACCAAGGCGCCGATCATGAGGACTGAAAGATAGCCAAGACCGACCTCGGCAAAATTCATTATTCCAAAGGGAACCGCGCCAGCGAATTGCCCAACGGTCCAGCGCAAGGAAATGCGCTGACGAAGGCTTTTGACAAATGGGAATTGCTGCCGCACGTCCACGAACAGGATGTATATCAGCGTGGCGATCTGTCCCGCCACATAGGCGATGACGACCGCCAGCAGGCTTCCGGTCGCCATGACCCCGATAATCTGGCCAAGCTGGCCGGCCGCCGTCCCCCACAATTGCACCCGCACGATGCGCCCGTAGAGGCCGCGGGCACGGTACAGCGCGCTTGCCAAATTCATCGGCAGTGTGACAGCGATGCCCAAGGTCATGAGCACAAATGCCGGGTCAAAACCCGGCTGTGCCAAAAATCCCAGCGCCTTGGCTGGCGAGATCAGCCAGAACATCACAACGAGCAGCGCAACCAGCAGTGCGCTGAGCGAGAGGAACAGCAACAACGCGCCGCCGTAATAACGACGGGTCCGACGGTCACAATCACTACATGACCTGAAGGCAAGAAAGCGGTTCAGTGTCCAGCCATGCAGACCGACATCAGCAGCGAGGACAAGATTGCCCGCGGCAAAGATCGTCAGCCACGCCGACAGCGTATCGCTCGTCCAGTACTTGAGGAACAGCGGAATCAGGACAATCTGCTGAGTCAAGGCCAGCAGCAGCTGGACCATATTGGCCGACCAACCGCCAAAAATGCGGCGCGCGCGGCTCGAACTCAGAAGCGTCACGATGTCCTCGCAGATGATGCCGCGCCTTCGACCTGGCCGACGCCCGCCAAAGCCTTATTGCGCCACCAGGGATCAGACAAGAGGCCCTCGATTCGCCGACCGGGATTGCGTAGATTGCAAAGATGATTGGCCGCCAAGGCCCCTGTTAACCATCACGGGACAGTTCGACGAAATTGTTTGCGCGTGCCGCCTCATGCGACGTGACCCCGAGAGACCGTCCGGTCCGGCTCGCCGGCTATGCTTCGCGCAACACCCCGGCCTCGATGGCGCTGGATCCGATCGAGCTATCGGTCGTGATGCTGGAGTGCGCCGCGCAGCGCTGCCTGATCTTCAGCTTCGATCTCATGATCGTGGGGTCGGAGCTGCAGAATATGATCCTGGCCGGGCTGCGACGGCTGGGGTTCGCACCTGGGGAAGTCGTCCTGTTGGCGTCGCACACCCACTACGCGCCCGCGACCGATCGGGCTTGCGCGCCTCTGGGGATACCGGACATCGAATTCGTCAATCAGCTGGCTGATGCGGCGGAGAACCTCGTGCGCCAACTGCTACGGGCGCCGGCTTCGGAAGTCAGCCTGGAGGTTTTTGAAGGGGATCTTAACCACTCCATCAACCGGCGCCGCTATTGGCCGTTTCCCACCCTGGGACGAACCTATGGCTTCAGGCTAACAAGCGTCAGCTTCGCGCCGAACCCTTCGGGACAAACAGCCGAGCAGGCGACGGTCGCGCTGTTGCGCAGGGTGGACAACGGGCTAGTGCTCGCTGTGCTCTGGCATTATACCTGCCATCCGACCGCGGTGGTTCCAGAAAACGTCGTCAGCGCCGACTACCCGGGCGCCGTGCGACGCGCGATCCGGGAACGATTTGGTGAAATTCCGTGCGTGTTCGTGCAGGGATTTTGCGGCGATATCCGGCCCAACATCGAAGTTTCGCGGGCCATCGGCTGGCGCGAGCGTGTGCGCGGAACCCTTCGAGCGATCGTCTCAGGCCCTTCGTTCGCAAAACCCTCGGCCGCAGATTGGATGCGCTGGAGCAAGGGTCTGGCGAGTGGGGTATGCGACATCGCGCTGGGCAG
Source organism: Bradyrhizobium sp. (assembly GCF_049512235.1). Classification (GTDB taxonomy): domain Bacteria; phylum Pseudomonadota; class Alphaproteobacteria; order Rhizobiales; family Xanthobacteraceae; genus Bradyrhizobium. Next base: position 20,686 of record NZ_JBEKXH010000040.1, on the reverse strand, counting down.
CACCTGCAAGGCGTTTTCCCCCAAGAGCCTGCGAACCGGGTCTGCCAACATTCCGCTCAGTGACTTCTTTGCCGGCGCCACGCCCGACAAACTGCTGGCGGCTCAGGTCATTGAAATCGGCGAGGAGCTCGAAATCGTGGCGCTGTCCGCCGAAGCCTGCGTGGGATGGGCGCGTATTCTTGACGCCGCCGTCCCGATCCGACCGGGGCGCATCAGGCTTTATGCCGGATATCTGGGCGCGCTGTTCGGCTATCTTCCCACTGCCGCACAGGTCCCGGAAGGCGGTTATGAAGTCGAGGGCTTTCAACCATTATTTGGCCTGTCAGGCCGCTTCGTCGAAGATCAAATCGGCGCCGCGGTTACCGGATGCGTCAAGCGCGCATTTGAGGATCTGGAGCAGGCGAAAGCGCGCATGATAGAACTGATACCGTCGCCAGGGCCATGATGGGAGCACAGGATATCTGATGACCAGCGCGCCGCTTGCGAGCCGTAGCTTCAGCATGGACGATCAGATCGCATTTGCAAGGCTCTCGTCCGATTGGAACCCGGTCCATCGGGATCACGCTTTTGCCCGGCGCACCCAGGTCGGGGCGCCGGTGGTGCACGGAATCAACAATCTTGCCTGGGCGGCAAATGCCGTACTGCAGTGCTTTCCCTTCAAGGTTTCAAACATACGCGCCCGATTTCTGCAGCCGCTCTACCTCGACGAGCTCGCCTCCGTCAGAATTCGCAATCGAACCGACCGGCTGATCGAATTTCAGGTGGTCGCCGCAAATGTGGCGGTCGCGCTCATCCGGCTTTCCTCCGGGCCCGGAAAATTCGCGGTCGCAGGCACGCCATCGGCAACGTCGACGCCGGTTCGGATGTCACAGCCTGCCGATCTCAGGTTCGAGCAGCTCGCTGGTCAGTCCGGCGCGGTCGCGACGTCAGATAAAGACGTCCGATCGTTATTTCCCGCGCTCTCGGACGCGATCGGCCCTTCGGCCGTCAAGGCACTGTTGGCGACATCCGAGATTGTAGGCATGGCGTGCCCCGGACTCCACTCGCTGTTTGCCGGTCTCGACGTCAATTGCGATCCGAAGGCTGGACGGGAGAATGTCCTCGCTTATTCGGTTACGAAGGTGGACGCGCGATTTCGCTCCCTGCAAATCGAGGTTTCGGGCGCCGGCATCGCGGGGCGGCTCGAAGCTTTTGCACGTCCGGCCCCGCCAACCCAGCCCGGGATGGCCGAAATAGCCCCGCATGTCGCCGGAAGCCCGTTCGCCGGACAATACTCACTCATCATTGGCGGCTCGCGCGGCCTCGGCGAGGTCACGGCGAAAATCATTGCCGCCGGCGGCGGACGTGCGGTCATTACCTACCGGGAAAGCGGTGATGACGCCGAGCGGGTGGCCGCCGATATCAGGCGGGCCGGCGGCCAATGCGAGATCCTGCACTACGACGCGCTGGCTCCGGCAAACGCCCAATTGCAGACATTGGGCGCCGTCGACTGCGCCTACTATTTCGCGACCCCGAGGATTTTCCGGCGCAAGTCGGCTTTGTTCGAGCCGCAGACGCTGCACATGTTCCTACGCTATTATGCGGACGGCTTCAACGATCTGTGCACGGCGCTGAGCCGCGACGGCGCCGAAAAGCTAACCGTGTTCTATCCGTCCACGATGGCGGTCGACGAGCGCGCCAGCGCCACGACGGAATATGCCATGGCCAAGATGGCGGGCGAAGTCCTGGCTCAATATCTCAACGAATTCGCGATCAACATTGACGTCATCTGCCGCCGCCTGCCCCGCATCCTGACCGATCAGACCGCGACAATCGGCGTCGCCAGCGCCGACAACGCGTTGGACGTGATGCTGCCCATTGTATATGAGGTGCAGCAGAGCGCCCGGCGAGATCCGGTGCCGCACGGCTGATCGATCGGTCCGCACATCCTGCACGGAACATCCTGCTTCATCATGTCCCGCGTCGTCCGCAGCAGCGCCAAGCATCTTGCCCAAAAGCTCCTGGGACAAAGCGACGTGCGTGGCTTCGCGCGCCGGCAAAAACTCTGGATTTCGAAGAAAATCTATCGCCGTCCGGTTGCGATCGCAGATCTGCGGCAATGCCTGATCGATCTCGGGGTGACGCCAGGGAGAACCCTCTGGCTGCAGTCATCCTGGAACGAGTTCTATAATGTTCCCTTGCGCCCCAGCGAAATGATCGAGCTGCTGCGTGACCTGCTCGGCCCCAATGGAACGCTGGCGATGCCGGCGTTTCCGATTGATCAAGATCCCGATCGGGTTTTCCTGGTCGACCGGGCGCCGGTCTATACCGGCCTGCTCTGCGAGGTCTTTCGCCGCAACCCCGACACGCGCCGGAGCATACACCTCAGTTCGTCGGTATGCGCCGTCGGCCCCAACGCCGACTATCTGTTGAAGGATCACCACCTCACTTTGATGCCCTGGGGTAGGGACAGCCCGTTCTGCCGGCTGGCGGAATTGGACGCACGCATGCTCGGCATGGGCGCCGGCTTCAATTTCATGACCCCGCTGCACGCCACCGAATGCCTGCTTTTCGACGAGATCCCGTTCTTTCGGCGGGTGTTCGACGGCACCATCCGATATCGCTGGAAAACGGCTGGCGGCGAGACCGGAGAGCACGAATACATGCGGCGGACCGGCGATATCAGGCCGCAACGGCTGCGCCGCCATTTTGGCCCGGACATCTGCATCGATGCGAGATTATCGAATTTGCGCATCCTGGCCGCGGATGCCAAACCCTTTATCGAGCGCGCAGTCACGCTTGGTCGCCGCGGCATTACGATGTATATCCAGCCGGTTCCGAGGCCGGAGCTCTTTAACTCGTCGAAGGGATCGATCGCCTGATGGCCTATGGGTCTGAAAAGCTGACGGCATCGAATCGCGTACTCGCCAGGGTTCAGGATGTTTTCCGCGCCGAGCTCGACGATGAGGACCTGATGATTGCGCCCGAAACAAGCCAAAAAAACCTCAGGGCCTGGGACAGCCTGGCGCATATCCGGCTGGTCAGCGGCATCGAGAATGAATTCGATATTCAATTCAATCTCGCCGAGATCGAACAAATCACCTCGGTGCGCCAGTTCGTGCAGCTGATCGAGGGACGCGCGCGGTGAGTGAGCCTGCAGTGTCGGCGCTCGCGGTAAAACTGTCCGTGCAGGCGCTGCCCTGGCTGCCTCGTCCTTGCGGAAAAATGCGGGATCGCCTTGCTTCGCTGCCATCAGAGCCACTGGACGCCCTGCTGTATCTGCAATCGCTGGCACAGGCGGCCTGGAGCGAAGCCGATCTTGGTGTTCTCGGCAGAAGAATCAGGACGCTTCTGAAATCGGCGCCTGTGAGCCTCGTGGCCGAGGCCCGGCAGCGCGGACTGACGCAGATCCGGCTATTGGTGCTGTCGGCCAGCACCGCCTCACATCTTTCCGATGCGCTGATCGGCACCGCCATCCGGTTCAAATTTCTGCTCGAGGTCGTGCTCGCGGAATATGAGGAGCCGGAGCCATGGATCGAGAGAAACAGCCGCGCACTGAACGAGCGCCCACCGGACTTCGTTCTGCTGGCTTCCGACCATCGCATGCTGAAGCTCGCATCTACGATCGGCGACGACGACGCGGCAGCGCGCATCATCGAGGCGGCGATCGGGCGGATCGCGCATATCGCCGAAGTGGCTGGCGCGGCGACGGGACGCCCGGTCATTTTGCAGACGCTCGCAGACGATCCCGATGTCATTCAGTTCAACCTGGATCTTGGCTTGCCGGGCAGCCCACGCTTTCAGACCAATGAATTCAACCGGCGCCTTGCGCAGCAAGCGCAACAACAATCCCTTCTGCTGCTGGACGTCAACGCGCTTGCCAGTCTGGTCGGAACCAGCCAATGGTCGGCCGGACGCTACTGGTACGCCGCGAAGTATCCATTCGCGGCCTCTATGATCCCGCTCTACGCCGACCATGTCATGCGTATTCTCGGGGCCCAGATGGGCCGTTCGCGCCGGGTCCTGGTTATGGACCTCGACAACACGATGTGGGGAGGCGTCGTCGGCGACGACGGCATCGAAGGTCTCGCGCTGGGCAGTGGCAGCCCGTTGGGCGATGTCTATTCGGCGCTGCAGCGGATGGCGCTGTCGCTGAAGCAGCGCGGTATCATTCTGTGTGTGTCTTCGAAAAACGACGAGGCGATCGCGCTCGACGCGTTCCGCAACCATCCCGAAATGATCCTGAAGGAAGACGATATCGTCGCATTCCGGGTCAACTGGGACGACAAGGCAGCCAACATCAAGGCGATCGCCGGTGCGATCGACCTCGGTCTCGATTCCTTTGTGTTCCTCGATGACAACCCCGCCGAACGCAAGCGCGTCCGCGAGGCACTGCCGTCGGTTGCCGTTCCCGAATTGCCTGATGATCCCAGCGACTGGCTGGCGGTCTTTCAGGCTGCGGGATATTTCGAGCAGGCCAGTTTTTCAAAAGAGGACCGGTTTCGGGCGGGATTCTACAAGGCCAACGCACTTCGCGCCGCGCAAATGGAACGGATCGGCGATCATGACGATTATTTGCGCTCGCTTGCGATGACGCTGTCGATCGCGCCGTTCGACAGCACCGGCCGCAAGCGGATTGTCCAATTGATTGCCAAATCGAACCAGTTCAATCTGACGACCCGCCGCTATAGCGAAGCTGAGATCGCGGCCATGCAGTCAAATTCCACGGTTTTTGCTATCCAGGCGCGCCTTCAAGATATTTTCGGCGACAATGGAATGATTTCGGTCGTCATCTGCCGTCAAACCGGACCATCCTGGGAAATCGATACCTGGATCATGTCCTGTCGCGTTCTCGGCAGGCGCGTGGAGGAGGGCCTGCTTCAATACCTTGTCGAGCAGGCACGCTTGCGGGGTATCACCGAAATCACGGGGCGCTACATTCCAACGGCCAAAAACGGCCTGGTTCGCGATCATTTCAGCAGGCTGGACTTTATCCAAACCGGCTCCCAGAATGGCGAAACTACCTGGCAGCTGGCCGTCGGCAGCTATGGCGAAAGAAAACTGCCGTTAAAAATAGACGCGCCGCGCGGCTGGAAACTCGCCTCCGCTGGCGGATCTTGAAACGGCGGTCGCAGAGCCCATCTTTGGCGCTCGCGCACCGAAGCCCGCCGCGTCGCAACGGTCGTTGAATGCGCTCTATTTTCCGCCCTGCCATTGCCCGGAAACCCCGAGCACGACCCTGATCCGGCCCGAGCCGGTTTCGTTCAGCGACGTGGTCTGCGGCACCTGCACGTCAAGCTGATCGATGAACAAAAAGGGCATGCCGGCCTCGAGATCGTAGAGCACCTTTTGCAGGCTTGGCTGTTCCATTTCGCAGCTGACGACGAGGCCGACCGAGCCGTCCTTGGCCTGGGTGCCCAACACGTCGACCTGCGAGGACTGGATGGTGCCGCCGACACTGGCGACGGCGGCGGCGACACGCTGCAGCAGCGTAGCGCCCGCAACGGTCACAGTCGGCCCCTCCAGGAAAGGTGTACCGGGATGCTCGGCCGCGAAGGACGATACTGCGCCCCCGCGCACCTTGCGGCCGCGCAACTGGTCCAGCAGATCAGTGGTTTGCTCGAGCGCCCGCTGGTGCGCGACGATATCGGACACCGAAATGCCGGCGATCGCCAGCAGACTGCCGATCACGGCAACATAGAGCACGACCGAGATCAGCGGCGAACGCGTCAGGCTTCTGGTCACAAAATTCGCTGTACTCATGGGGGGGCCGTATTCTTCGGTTCGATCAGCGCCTCGACATGGAAGCGCTCGCCGGGATCGGAGGCGGAGCGCGTCGTCGGAGCATAGAAGGTGGCGCGGGTAAAATGGGTGGATTGCTCGATCAGCGGGATCAGCGACGGCGCGTCGCGGGTGATGCCGACGATCTGCAGCTTGTTGCCGGCCAGATGCAGTTCGGTGACATAGGTGTGATCCGGCAGAATCTGGCTCAAGGCATCGAGCACGATCACGCTCGCGGGCGTCTCATATTTGCGCCGCTCCAGCGCCGCGAGCGGCGAACGGTCGCCGCCGTCGCTGCCGGCGCGAATGGCGGAACGTTGCTGCGAAATCTGCCGCGCCAGCTCGCTCTCCTGTGACCCGAGGCTATCGGCCACATAGGCCGCCGATACCGCCGAGAGCGTTGCTGTCACCGCCGCGACGCCGAGCGCGATCAACAGCGCGCGGCTCAAACGCGCAGCGTCCAGGTGCCCGCGGGCCTTCTGCTCGAAAACCTTGACGCGACCGGCGTTGCGCTCGGCGGCATCGGTGCAGACCGCGACGGCGGCAGGATGGAAGGGCGATACCGCCTGCACATAGCTCATCGCAACCTTGCGCGTGGTTGCCGCAATCACCGTGGTGATGTTCTCGGCGCCGCTCTCGGCCGGAGCGCTGCAACCAAACACGGCCTCGCTCGCGCTCCACGGCGTCAGGCGGTCGATCTGGGCGCGCACGATGCCTTCGAGGAAATCCGCCGCCCGCGCCGGCAGTTCAAGCGGACGAAACAGGAAATGATTGGGCTGCAGAACGATCTCGACCCGGCTTCCCCTCAGCATCGGTGCCAGATTGGGCGCGGAAAGTGTACCGCCGGCAAATGTGACACGCGCCGGAAGATTGTCCGGCTTGACCGCGCTCTCGACCGCGAATCCGCCCTCGTCGTCTTCGATCAGCCTGATCACGCGCGGTGACACGATGCGGTCCAGCCCGGCAATGATCGCTGCGGCCACGGTTGCGGTCCATGCGTTGAGGATCGTGCCGATGGTTTCGACCAGCTTCATCACGCAGAGCCCTTTTACGTTCCAACGCCACCGTCGGAAGCGTTGCGCCACGACAATACACGATAAGGCTCGTCACCGCCTTCGATAAGCAGGATGATGACCTCCGCCTTGGCTCGTTTGCCGTTGCCGGTGTCGGCCTCGATCGTCATCCGATAGGCCATGGAACCGGCCACCGTGGCCCCCTGGCCACCGGTTATCGACAGCAGTGATCGCGGATCCAGCGTCGGATCGCCGCGCTGGGCAAGCACCGCTTGCAACCGCTCCGGCGTCATTCCCGGTAGCGCCGCGACCACCTGCGGCGCGGCGTCGAGAATATTCACGGAATCAAGATTGCTGAACACCGTTACAAACGGCAGCATGCGTTCGACCACCAGCGGCGGAATTCCCTGCACCAGCCACAGTTCCTCAGTCTCCGGGAACGGTGCATGACGCGGCAGGTAGGCCACGCCGGAAGCGCGGTAGAATGCGTTTTCGGGATCGTCGTCGCCCTTCTCAGTGGGCGTGTGCCAGGCCAGGATATGGTCGGCATAGCCTGCCGCATTCGACGGATCCACGCCTAATCCGGTGATGAGGCCGGTGAGCAGGTTTTTTGGCGCGGCATTGAGATCGATGCGCGCGGCTTCGGAACGGAACAACACCGAAACCTTGCCCGCCCCGACCCTGGAATTGAAACTCCCGCTGGTCGGGCGAACGTCTTCCTTGACGCCTGTCAACTGATACACGGCAAGTTCGACCGCGGCGGTTTCCAACGCTTCCGCCTGAACCCGATCGCCGCTCCCGGCCACCAGCACCGCGGTGTTGGTAACATAGATGAGGTAGATCAGCACCAGCGCCGACAGCGCCGCAAGAATCCAGAGCACGGCGACGACGATGAAACCGCGCGCATTGCTCTGGCAGCCGCTGGCTGCCATGCCAAACTCCATCCCGTCGGGCTCAGCCATCAGAGCTGCTGTTCCTTTTTTGGCGTGTCCGGACTGGTGCCTGCGGTCAGGCATGCCGACGCATCTTTTGCCTGGGCGCATTCGGCCCCGGCGTTGACGTGCACGGTTGCCGCGCCGGAAACGCCGAGCATCTGCCCGGTCGCATCATCGCGTACCACGATACGAATCATGTCCGGAAGCCGCGGCTGGCCGCGCCAGTTCGACTGCCAGACCTGATCCGGCCCGGCATAGGAGAACGTCACGCGATACGGCAAGCGTATCAGCACCACCTGATCGGTAAACCGGATCTGCGCATCCGACGGCATCGTCACGAACGGCGCGCGCTCCCGGACCATCGCCGGGCCCTGATTATCGGCCTTCTCGATCAACCTGACGAATTCGAGGCCGGGACGGGCGTTGGGACCGACCGCGGTACGCACGAAGGTCACGGCCAATTCGGTGCCTTCGAACAGGGGCACCTTGGCATTGCCGTTGACCGGAATCATCTCCGCAACCGACAGGTCGGCAACGATGCGATCGAGACCCAGCGCAAGCCGCTCGGCGCGCTGAACCCGCGCCATGCCCCGGTTCCAGTTCGGCAGCCATTGCGCCGTCACGGTCGCCAGTGCCGCGAGGATCACCGTCATCAGCAGCGTCGCCACCAACACTTCGATGAGCGTGAAGCCCGCCTCGTCGGCTGGCGCGCGGCGCGGAGGCGTTGTCATTCGGCAACCTTCGGCACGAGCCGCACCGTTGTGAGCTGCAGGACCGGGCCACCCGGTTCGTCCAGCCGTAATTTGACGGCGAGCGGAACAAAGCGCTGGGTCTGCGCCGCAGCGCTGGGGTCGGCGGCATTGATCGGGGCAACGTCGATCTGCCAGCGATGGCCGCCCAGTTCGCCGGACTGCCGCCCGGGCTTCAGGAGATTGCGCGCCGGCAACCCGGCGAGCAGCGTTTCGGCGGCTCCGGCCAAGGCCAGATGCTGGTCAATCGAGCGTGTCCCCTTGACCGTCGTTGCGATCACCGCGCCGATCGATGACAGCACCGCGGCGACGATGGCCAGCGCCACCAGCGCTTCGATCAGGGTAAAGCCTGCGACGCCGTCAGAGCAGTTTTTGCGGTACAATATCCACGCCTCCAGTCAGCCAGTTGACGCGAACCTCAAATCCCATGCCCGGGCGCGCCAGCGTGACCACGCCGCCGCACGACATTCCCGAGGGAAAGAACTCGATCGATCTGCCAGCATTTCGATCGGCGCAGCGCGATGCCAGCATCGCCTGCAGCGAAACATCGTTGGGAATGCGAATCATGCGGCCGGTTGCGCCGGAGCGGATCAAGCGCGCCGCGGCGTCGATCTGCGTCGCCACCTGGATTTGCCGGCGCAGCGCTGCATTACGATCAGCTTTCAATAACGCGGCGGTTTCCACCGCATAACTCTCGAGCTTGGCCCGGGTAGTGGTTCGCGGTATCGCCGGCAGAATGATGCCCGCAAGCAAGCCGATGATGGCGAGCACGCACAGGATCTCGATCAGCGCGAAACCGCCGGCCGCGACCGCCTCAGCGCGAGCCGCTGGCAATGTCGTGCGTGCCACTGACGATGTCGCTAGCCGTTCCACTGCCGCCCTCCTGACCGTCGGACCCCAGCGAAATAATTTCGTAGGGCTCGCGCTCGCCCGGCGAGCGGTAGACGTAGCTGTGCCCCCAGGGATCATTGGGCACCACGCCGCCGCGCAGATACGGGCCGTTCCAGCCTGGCGCGTTGTCGCTGTGCGTCAATGCGGCAAGGCCTTCGCTGCTGTTGGGATAACGCCCAAGATCGAGGTAATAGAGATCGAGCGCGCTGGAAAAGCTTTCGATCTGGATTTTCGCGGCCTTTGCCTTGGACTCGCTGAGATAGCCGAGCACCTTCGGCCCCACCAGCGCCATGATCAATCCAATGATCGTGATCACCACGAGAATTTCGACCAGCGTGAAGCCGGCCTGGCGGCGTCGCGAGCGGCGCCGCGATGTTGCTGAAGTCACCATGTTTCGATCCACCTAAGTCGTCCCCTCGAAGGGAGCTGATTCATACCCTACGCTAGCCGACTATCTGGCTGACGGACATTAACGCCGTCATGACAGACACAATCAATCCGCCGACAATGATGCTGATCACAATGATCGCCGCCGGTCCGGCAATTCCGACCACGCGGTCGAGCGTGCGTTGCAGCTTGGCCTCGTAGAATTCGGCCACGCGTCCCGCCAGCATCGGCAACTGTCCGGTTTCATCGCCCAGCCGCATCATCCGCACCGCCATCCCCGGCAGGGCCTGGGTATCGGCCAGCGCATCCGACAGCTTGGCGCCATGGCGGACGCGTTCGGCGGCGTCGATCCAGACCGCCGATGGTCCCGCCGACGACATCATATCGACGAGAATCCGCAGCGTTGTCGTGAGATTTACACCGCTTCCGAGCAACAGCCCGAGGTTCCGGCAGAACAGCGAGGTCCGGTACAACGTCATCATCGGCCGGATGGCCGGCAGCTGAACGAGCACGTTCCAGAAGCCACGGCGAATCCGCTGCTGGCGCAGCAACAGCCAGGCTGCGGCGACAGCGACCGCCACGATCGCCAGAGCGGTGTCGGAATTATTGTGCAGGAAGGTCGAAAAGCTCAAAAAAGTGAGAATGATGGGATCCACCTTGGCGCCAAAATCCTGCAGCACGCCGGCGAATTGCGGCAGCACGAATGTGAGAAAGAACAAAAGTACGGCGCCGGCAGCGCTGAGAACGAACAGCGGGTAGCGAATGGCGTCTCCGAGTCGGCGTTTCAGCGCATCGGTGCGGCTGCGTTCATCGGCGAGCACTTCGAGCACCTGATCCAACGATCCGGATGCCTCGCCGACGCGGATCAGCGCCACATACATCGCCGGAAACAACGCCTCGTGCCGCGACAAGGCCTCGGCAAAGCTTTCGCCGGCGAGAACGTGCGACCTGATGTCGGCAACTACCGGCCGCAACCGGCCGAAATCGCGGTCGGCGGCAAGCAATTCGAGCCCGTCATTGATCCGTGCGCCGGCACGCAGCAAAAGTGCCATGTCGCGGGTGAAAATGGTGACGTCTTCAGCCTTCGGTTTGTTGAAAATGCCGAGGCTGCGCGCCGAGCCGCCACCTTCCTCGAGCGTGACATTATCCACCAGCACCAGACCGAGGCGCTCGATCCGGGCAGCGACATCGCCGGGCGCCGTGGCCACGACGGCGCCTGAGACCAGTTCGCCATTGTTGTCGAGCGCGCGATAACGATAATTCGGCATCAGAGCCTCATGTCTCTCTCCCCCGGAAGGGAAAAGAGAATCCATTGCGCGTTGCATCCAAGTGCCATCAGATGGCTCCAGACTACCTGATTGTCGTGACGCGGAAAACCTCGGGCACGGTAGTCAGTCCGGCGCGGCATTTTGCGACGGCGTCCGCCAGCATTGTGGTCATGCCGCCGCGCATCGCGGCTTCGTCGATGGTGTGCGAATCGGTCTGCGGTCCGACCAGCTTGCGAACCTCTTCGGTCATTTCGAGGATTTCGAACACGCCGTTGCGGCCGCGATAGCCAGTGCCGCCGCAGCGCTCACAGCCGACCGCCTCGTGCATCATTTCGCCGGCCGCAAAGCCGACCATGGCAAAGCGCGGGTCTTTTTCGATGTCGGCGGCCGTCAAAGTTCGCGGCACCTTGCAGCGGTCGCACAGCATCCGCACCAGGCGCTGCGCGACCACGGCGCGCAGCGTCGACTTCAAAAGAAAGCCTTCGATGCCGAGATCGATCAGGCGCGGTACTGCCGCCGCCGCGGTCTCGGTGTGCAGCGTCGACAGCACGAGATGGCCGGTCAACGCCGCATGAATGGCGATGTGGGCGGTTTCGGCGTCGCGGATTTCGCCGACCATGATCACATCCGGATCCTGGCGCACGAAGGCGCGCATCGCGGACGCAAAGGTGAGACCGATCGACGGCTTGACCTGCGACTGGTTGATGCCGGGAATTTCGTATTCGACGGGGTCTTCGACCGTGAGGATCTTGCGGGTCGGCTCGTTCAGGATCGAGAGCATGGTGGCAAGCGTCGTGGTCTTGCCGCTGCCGGTCGGGCCGGTCACAATGATCATGCCGTGCGGCAACGCCAACAGCCGGGTCATGATCTCTTCATCGTGGGCCGACAGCCCGAGCCTTCCCATCTCGAGCAGGCCGCGGTCGCGCGGCAATAGCCTGATCACGGCACTCTCGCTGTGCTGCGTCGGCATGGTCGCGACCCGGACATCGAGTTCGGAACGGCTGACGCGCACCCTTGCCGCGCCGTCCTGAGGCAGGCGTCGTTCGGCGATGTTGAGGCCGGCGAGGATCTTTACCCGCGAGATCAGCGCTTGTGGCGGAATGCCTGATGGAGCCGGCATGGCGCGCAACAGACCATCGACGCGCATGCGTATCACAAGGCCGGTGCGGAACGGCTCGATGTGAATGTCGCTGGCGCGGAGCTCGACGGCGCGCTCCAGAAGATCGTTGAGCGCGCGAACCACCGGAGCCCCGCTGGCCAGATCGCGCAGGCTCTCGATATCATCGTCGGATTGCTGCGTCGATCTCTTGGCACTTTCAGTCGCGCCACCCGCATCGGCGCGCTGGTCGAGCACTGTGGTAATGTCCTCGAACGATGCGACCGCGACCTCGACCGGCGCACTGAACACGATCTCCGCGGCGCGAAGCGCCGCGGTATCCGACGGGTCGGCCACCGCCAGCCGGTAACCTCCGTCCGGCGCACGGATCGGGAAAACCGTGGATTCACGCAAAAAGCGCCGCGAGAATCCGTCGAGGCAAGGCGTGCTGGCAAGCAGTTGCGGCAGCGTCAGTCTGACCAAACCCCAATAATCCGAAACCTCGTCGGCAAATTCGGCGGCTGGGAGATCGGTGGCTTCCCACAGTTCCCGCAGCGGCCGCGCCAGGGTAGAGTTGGCGGGGTTTTCGACGCGGGCGCGCGCCTTCGGCGGCAAGGAATATTTTTCCAGAAGATGCTGCCGAAAGGTCTCTGCGGAAAGGTCTCGCATCGATTTCACAACGCTAACCTTGGGACCAGTGACCGGAAAGTTACAGCCACGAAAAGGTACATCCTTTACGTGTAACGGAGGTTGTTTGCTCTTGACTTATTGACCAACAAAAACATAATCGCAAGGCAAATATTTGCGCGACCGGACCATTCGGGACCGGGCGCGTTTTATTGGTCGATCCAGGTAGGCGTATTTTGTTCAAAAAAGTGGTCCATCCGCTTTCGCGCCTGCGTTCGCCGCTGATTGGAACGCTCGTAATATCTTTGTCTGGTTTCTTCCTGAGTGCGTGCATTCTGACGGCCGATCAGTCGGTGGAGGGCAACCCCAAAGATCCCCGCGCCCAGGATATTGTCGACAAGATCCGCTCGATCGATTTGCAGCCGCACCAGACCACCGACGTCGGGAATGCCGGGATCAGTCAGGCAACGTCCGCGCGGCCGGCGATCTATCTCAGCGACGGCAAGACGCCGGTGGGCGCTGTGGTTGAACGCGAAGATGGCGGTTCCGGCAGCGGCTACGACCTCAATTTCGAAAACGCGCCCGTCGCCGCGGTGGCAAAGGTCATCCTCGGTGACATACTTGGCGTCGGCTATACCATCGATCCCCGCGTGCAGGGCACGGTGACGCTGGCGTCGGTTCGCCCGGTGGCCAAGGGGGACGCGCTCTACGTGCTCGAAAACGCCCTGCGGATGTCCGGCGTGGCATTGTTGGGCGATCGCAGCGGGGGCTATCGCCTGCTGCCAACCAACGAGGCCGGCCCTGGCGGCATTGACCGAACGGCATCGGCTGAAGCCGGTCAGGGGATCAGTGTGGTGCCGCTGCGCTATGTCTCGGCGCAGAACGTGTTCAAGCTGTTGGACGCGTTCGGTGTCAAGGCCGCTGCGCTGCGTCCGGATAACGGGCGCAATACCCTGATGATTGTCGGCAGCGGCTCGGACCGGGCGGCGGCGATCGACACCATCTTGAGTTTCGACGCCGACTGGATGCGCGGGCAATCGGTTGGCATCTTCCCGGTGCATAACAGCGCGCCTGAACCGGTCATCTCCGAAATCGAGAAGATCATGGATTCCGGCGAAGGAGGCCTCGGCCAGAACGTCATCAAAATGCAGCCAATTGCTCGGCTCAATGCCATTCTCGTGGTCAGCCAGAAGCCCGAATATCTCAAACGCGCCGGGACCTGGGTCGCACGGCTCGACCGGTCCGATACCGAGGGCGTCAATCTGAAGTCCTATCCGCTGCGCTATGGCAACTCGAAGCTGATGGCGGCATTGCTCAACGAGATGCTGACCGGTCGCGGCAATGGCGGCAGCCTCGACAGCGCCTCCAGCCAGATTTCGCCCGGCGCGGGTATTTCGCTCGCCTCATCGGGAAACACCCCGATGGCATCGTTGAGCGCGCTGCCGACTCAGGCCTCGGGCGCCGCGCCGCCCGGCGCCGCTCCGGCGCCGGCGGGCGGGGCCGCGGGTGCGGGGCGAGGGCTCGGCGCCGGTGGGATCGGCGGTGGGGCCTTCGGTGGGACCGGTGGCGGGAGCGGCGGAGGGATCGGCGGAGGGATCGGCGGCATCGGGGATAATTCGGCCGGAGGGGGCGCCGGCGGCAGGCCGGCCGGCATCCTGCCAAATGTCCGGATCACCGCGGATATCACCAACAATGCCATACTGGTCTATGCCAACCAGGAAGAGCAACGCATCGTCGAACAGACCATCCGCCAGATCGACCGGCCGCAGCGCCAGATTGCGATCGAGGCGACGATCGCGGAAGTGACGCTGAACGACACGCTGAATTATGGCGTGCAGTTCTTCCTGGCCAGCCAGAAAGGCTCGCTCGTGAACAGCGTCGGGGCCGCAACCCCTGCAGTGAGCGCCACAACGACCAGCACCACCACATCCACATCGACATCCACCCCGACCACCACCACCGCCGTCGGCGCCGCCAGCAATGCCGTGAATGCCGCCGCGGGCGCATTAATTGGCCGCGCCATTCCCGGCTTCAATTTGCTGATCGGAAACGAGCTTTCGCCACGGGTCATTCTCGACGCGCTGCACAATGTCACCGACGTCAAGGTTCTGTCCAACCCCTCGCTGGTGGTGCTCGACAACCAGCCGGCGACGCTGCTGGTCGGCGATCAGGTGCCGTTTTCGACAGGTAGCGCGACCGTGCTGACCGCGGGCAACACCGTGGTCAATACCATCGACTACAAGAATACCGGCATCATTCTTCACGTGCTGCCGCGCGCCAACGCCAGCGGCAACGTCGTGCTCGACATCGAACAGGAGATCTCGAGCGTCGCGGCGGGAAGCACGCCGCTGCAGCCGACAATATCGCAGCGCCAGGTGAAGAGTTCAATTTCGGTCGCCAGCGGCCAGACCGTGCTGCTGGCCGGCCTCATCACCGAGACCGAGAACAAGCAGCGGCAGGGCATTCCGCTCTTGGATTCCATTCCTGTCCTCGGCGATGCCTTTTCACATGCGGATACCTCCCGGGCACGAACCGAGTTGATCCTGTTCATCCGCCCGACCGTGATCAAGGACGCCCTCGATGCCCACGTCGTCGCCGAGGAAATGCGCAGCAAAATGAACAGCCGGCTGGTCGGAACCTCGCTGCCGGTGGTCGCGGTCGATCCTCCCAAGGCCACGCGCTGAGCGCCCATTGATCCCCGGACCGGTCATGGGCAAGCCAGGCCGGCAAGTCATTCTCAGCTTCGCGCTGCTCGCCGTGACCGGCAGCAGTCTCCTCGCCGCCCCCGGACCGCAGGGATTGTTCGGCGCCTTCCTTGGCGGGCTGATGCTGGCGATCGCCGTTGTCGATGCCGACCGCTACATCATTCCGAACGAACTGACCGGCGCGGCGCTGGCGCTGGCGCTGTTCCGCGCCGGCGCCATTGGACCGGAGGCGGGTTGGCGCGCCGTTTTGTGGGCGGCCTTGCAGGCTATCGCCGTCACCATTCCACTGCTGGCGCTGATGGCCGGCTACCGGCGTTGGCGCGGCCGCGACGGGCTTGGGCTTGGCGATGTCAAACTCGCCGCCGTCGCCGGCGCGTGGCTCGGCCCGGTTACGATCTTCGCGGTGATCGAACTTGCCGCTCTCTCGGCGCTCGGCGCTTACGCGGTGAACGCATATCTACGCAAGCGGCCGCTGCGCGCGAGCGCGTTTCTTCCGTTCGGACTATTCCTAGCGCCGGCGATCTGGATCGGCTGGCTGGTGGAGACACTATGGATTTAGGTCCTCAACGCTCGCGGCTTGGCGCCCATTCGAGGGCCCGCAACCGGGCGCGTGCGATTTCGCCGCGCGTCATCTTGGTGGTCACGGCATCGCGAATACGGGCGCGCGCTTCCCGGGCGTCAGGAGGCGCCGCCGCGGCCGAGAGATTGAGCCATTTGCCGGCTTCGACGATGTCGCGCGGCACGCCCTGGCCCTTGTCATAGAGCAGGCCGAGGGAATATTGCGCCAGGCTGTCGCCCTGCTCGGCGGCGCGGCGGTACCACATCGCCGCCTCGGTATAATTCTGCGGAACACCGCGTCCGGTTTCGAACATGAAACCAAGATAGGATTGCGCGGCGGGAGTGCCGCGCTCGGCCAGCGCCAGGAATATCCGCGACGCCGATACATAGTCCTGGCGGCTGAAGGCCGAGACGCCCTGCTGGAACGAGGCGGCCTCTGCGGAATTCCCGGCCAGGAGCAGCAGTCCCGTCACGACAGCGGTGACCCGGAGAAAGTCTCTAACAACGCCGCAAACATTGTTCATTGCGCTCTCGCTGTGC
Source organism: Bradyrhizobium sp. (assembly GCF_049512235.1). Taxonomy (GTDB): domain Bacteria; phylum Pseudomonadota; class Alphaproteobacteria; order Rhizobiales; family Xanthobacteraceae; genus Bradyrhizobium. The sequence continues at coordinate 4,157 of NZ_JBEKXH010000040.1, read as the reverse complement.
CGGTCTGTTACCGCGGCACCCTAATCTCTGGTCCGAAGAAAATCTACCCGGCGCGTGCTTCGTCTATGCGGGCGAAACAGGCCTCCAAGAAACCCTGACGAAGTTTCGGCTATTGAATTCGCGCTCAATCTGACCGATCAACGGGGCAGTCCGCTTCCTCCCGCTCGATCGGTCCGGAGTTCCGAATGCCCTTTCCGCGCGCTTCGCAAGCCTTGTCCCGCTTTACCGTGCTCGATCTCACCCGGGTGCGCTCCGGGCCGACCTGCGTGCGGCAGCTCGCCGACTGGGGCGCCAACGTCATCAAGATCGACGCCCTGATGGAGGATTCGGCCGGCGAGCAGCCCGGCGGCCCGCGCCACGGTTCCGACTTCCAGAATTTACACCGCAACAAGCGCGCGATGACGCTCAATCTGAAGGACGCCAGAGGTCTCGACGTGTTCCGGCGGCTGGCCAAGCAGGCCGATGTCGTGGTCGAAAATTTTCGTCCGGATGTCAAAGCGCGGCTCGGCATCGACTACGATGCCTTGCGGCAGATCAATCCCCGCATCGTCTATGGCAGCATCTCGGGCTTCGGCCAGGACGGCCCCTACCACAAGCGTCCAGGCTTCGACCAGATCGCGCAAGGCATGGGCGGGCTAATGTCGATTACCGGCGCGCCCGGCCAGGGCCCGATGCGGGTCGGCATTCCCGTCGCGGACTTGACCGCCGGGCTGTTCTGCGCAATCGGCATTCTGACCGCGCTACTGGAGCGCGACGTCTCCGGCGAGGGCCAGTGGGTGCAGACCTCGCTGTTGCAGGCGCAGATCTTCATGCTGGATTTCCAGGCCGCGCGCTGGCTGATGGAAAAGGATGTGGCAAAACAGGCCGGCAACAACCATCCGACCAGCATTCCGACCGGCGTGTTCAAGACCTCCGACGGCTACATCAACATCGCCACCACGGGTGGGCGGATCTGGCAACGCTGCGCGCAGGCGCTCGGCGCGCCCGAGCTTGTGACCAATCCCGACTACGCCACCGCGCCGGCGCGCTCGACAAACCGCGACGCGCTCAATGCCGCGATCAACCAACTCACGGAAAAGAAATCGACCGAGGTCTGGGTCAGCGAGCTCAACGCCGCCGGCGTGCCCTGCGGGCCGATCTACGCGATCGATCAGATGTTCGAGGACGCGCAAGTCAGACATCTCGGCATCGCCCAGGATGTGCCGAACGCCGAGCATCGCCACATCCGTCTGGTCGGTCAGCCCGTGACGCTGTCACGCACGCCGAGCAGCATGGCGGCCCGCCCGCCGGAATTCGGCGAACAGACCGGTGAGGTGCTCGCCGAATTCGGCTTCGGCGCGGAAGAGATCGCAAGCCTGCGGGAGGCGAAGGTGGTGTGAAGCGCAAGGCTTCGCCGGCGCCTGGGACGCCAATGGCGCTGCGCCATTACTGCTGCATGACCAATTGTGTGGTCATTCTTGTGATAATAACTTGTGAGAGCGTGAATTTGATAGTAGACTTCACCCAAATTTAAAGGGGGACAACACAGGTGGGTGAGGGACGGCGAGAGCGTCTGCTCGATTACCTCCACAGGAAACCCGAGGCCTCGGTCGAGGATTTGGCCCAGTTTCTGGCTGTAAGTAAGATGACGGTGCATCGCGACCTGGACCGTCTTCAGGAACTGCGGGTTTTGCGCAAAACACGCGGCGGTGCCACCCTTCTGCCATCGATCATATTCGAGGCCGATTACGCCTTTCGTATCCGTCAGAACCGGAATCTCAAGCAGGCATTGGCGAAGGCCGTTGCCGAGTTGGTTGATCCCGGAATGGCCGTCATCATTGACGACAGCTCCACCACGGGAGCAGTGCTGGATGAGCTCGACGCGGTGCGTCCCCTTACCGTCATCACCAATAGCCTCAATCTAACAAACCGACTTGTTAAAAGCAGCAACCTCAGCGTGATCTGCCTTGGCGGCCGATACGACCCGGTGACCGGCGGCTTCTTCGGCCTGGTCTGCGAGAGTGCAACCTCCCGGCTTCGCGCCGACCTCGCTATCTTCTCAACCGCGGCGGTGCAGGGATCGAGCGCCTATCTTCACGATCAGGACGTCGTGCGCGCGAAGCTCGCGATGCGGTCAGCCGCCGACCGCTCGGTGTTGGTCTTCGACCACACCAAGATCGGCAAATCGGCGCTCAATTATTTCAGCAGCCTCGCTCAGTTCGACGATGTTTTCGTTGATGACGGAGTCGATCTGCAACACGCCGACCTGCTGCGGCGCGAGAAAGTGAATCTCAAGCTGGTGGCGGCCGCTGCCGAGATTGAGGGAGACCGTCGTCAGGCGTGCTGAGAATTCTACCCGGGCGCCAAAATGGCGCTCCTGAAAAAACAACAGGGAGAGAGACGTGACGAGCGGGACTGGCAAGCAAATGCGGCTGTCACGGCTATTCTCCAACCGGGACGGTCGGGCGGCCGTGTTCGCGTTCGATCACGGGATGCAGGTGGGGCCGGTGCCAGGTGCGGTCGACCTGCGGGCGGGCGTGGCGCTCGCGGTCGAGGCGGGATTCGACGGCATCATTCTGGGACCGGGGGCACTGTGCCTGGCGGCCGAGCTGCTGAAGGGCCCCCACCGGCCCGCCGTTATCATGCGGCTTGACCAGACAACGATGTGGCGGCTGGGCGGCCGATTTTCCCAGGATGAGGGCCATACCCGTCAGGTCGCCGATGTCGAGGACGCATTGCGGCTCGGCGCCGACGCGGTGCTCACGTTCCTGTTCACCTGCCATCGCGATCCAGATCTCGAGACCCGTTCGGTGGAAATCGTGGGACGAACCGCCAGATCGGCGCGCAATTGGGGGATGCCCTTTGTGGTAGAGCCGATGGCGGCGCGCGAGGGTCGGCTGAAGACGCCGTTCGACGCAGAGACGATCGCGATGAACGCCCGGATCGCGGTCGAAATCGGGGCCGACGTGATTAAGACCGACTGGTCCGGAACCGTCGAGGGCTTTCGCAGTGTGGTGCAGGGCGTGGCCGATGCGCCGGTCCTGGTCGCCGGCGGCCCGCGCCTTGACAACGATCGGGCAACGCTTGGGCTGGTCCGCGATCTGCTCGCGGCAGGTGCACGTGGCGTCATGTTCGGAAGAAGCTTGTTCCAATCACCCGAACCTCTCGCGCTGATGAAGGCGGTGCGAGACATGGTGCATGACGACGTTTTGTTTGAAGACGCCGTCGCGCGGCTCTCGCCGGCGCCCGCCAAGGCACCGAAGGCGCAATTCTCGCGTGCGAGGTCAAAATTCCCACCGAAGTAACGGATATGTTTAAAAAAAGGGAGGAAATGATGAGAAGTCTTACTCAAGCGCCGATACGCATGTTGAAAGTCTCCGCCGCAGCGGCCGGTTTCATCGGAATGCTGGCGTCCCCAGCACTGGCTGAGACGCTGACCTTCGTCTGGCATGCCGGAACCTGTGCCGACACCTTCTACAATATAGCCAAGGACTATCCTGATAAGAGCGTTCAGATGGTGCCGGACCTGGTTCCGTATGGACCGATGTGGCACGACAAGATTGCGGCTGAGTTCGCCATTAAAGGAGCCGGGTTCGACATCGCAATGTGGGACAGCCAGTCGTTGGCGGAGTTCGCGGGCGGTGGCCATGCCTTCTCGATGAACGACGTCTTCAAAGAATCCAAGGTGCTCAAGCCGGAGCTGTTCGAAAAGTTCTCTCTGGCGGCATACGGGGAGTATCCCGACAATTCAGGTAAATATTGGGGCTTGCCGGTCAACCAGGACGCCTACGGCTTCATGTACCGCAAGGATCTGTTCGATGATCCGAAAGAGAAGGAAGCGTTCAAGGCCAAATATGGACGGGAGCTCAAGATCCCGCAAACTTATCAGGACGCCAAGCAAGTCGCCGACTTTTTCACGCGTCCGGACAAGGGTCTCTATGGATGGGGGCAGATGGGTGGACGCGAATACGATTTCGCCACCACGGCATCGAACTCCTTCCTGTGGTCGTTCGGCGGCGAACTCTGGAACCCAGCCACCAATGAAGTCAAAGGCTATCTCAACTCACCGGCTTCGATCGACGGCGTTCAGGCCTATGTCGACATGTTCAAGTATGGCCCTCCCGGCAGCCAGAACTGGGGTTGGGACGAGGTCAACTCGGCCTTCCAGCAGGGCAAGC
>NZ_JBEKXH010000039.1:0-24275 GCF_049512235.1 Bradyrhizobium sp. | reverse complement strand
AACAATGCCACCGGCAGTGGATCGCCGAGATCATTGGGGAGCGCGACGGGGTACGGATCGAAAACCTGGAGGCGAAGCAGGTATGAATGAGCGTAGCCTGGATGAGCGAAGCGACATCCGGATTGGTGGGCGGGGTCTGTTCCCGGATATCGCTTCGCTCATCCGGACTACCTCGTTTTGCTCAGCCTTGCATCGAGCAAGCCCGTCATCGCCCGGCTTGACCGGGCGACCCAGTATTCCAGAGCAACCGCGATAGAACCGGAACGCCACGGCGCACTGGATCCCCCGCTTTCGCGGAGGATGACAAGTGAGCCAGTTCCCGGGCCTGTGCCGCCGGTCGGCGATGGCCGACCGAAGGCACATCCCAAATGGGAAGCGCGGGTGCGAAACCACCACTTTACCCTTCCCCCGCCAGGTGAAACGTGCCTTCCATCATCTGGACGCAGCCGCCGCCGACATGGGCTGTAACGACGGCGCCATCGCGTTTGACGACGCGCGTCAACAACAGGCTTGGCCGCCCCATGTCGACCCCCTGGCCGATGCGCAGCTTGAGTTCGCCGTCGCGCTCGCTGGTGAGATCCGCGAGCAGCGCCGCGACCGCCACGGTGGCGCTGCCGGTGGCGGGATCCTCAATCAGGCCGCTCGCGCCGGGAAAGAACATCCGCGCCTGCAGGTCGCATGGCAGTTCGCGCGGCGGCACATCGCGGGTATAGAAGTATACCGCGAACGCGTCGTCGCAGGGAAACACGCGCGCAAAACCGGCGGCGTCGGGCGAAGCCTTCCGCAGCGCCTCGCGCGAATGGACTTCGGCCACCAGGAACGAGGTGCCGACCGTGACGATTTGCGGCAGATGCCGATCAAGCCGCAGCTCCGACGGCTTAAGCGACAGGCACGCCGCCGTCGGTTCGGCGCCAAACGTCGTCAACCGGCGCAGCGGCCGCGGCGCGGTGAGTTCAGCGCCCTCCACCCTGCCGCCCTCGATCTGGATTTCGACCGGCACAATTCCCGCGATCTCCTCGAAGACGAGCCGCGCCGGCGGGGTCTCGGCCTGCGTTGCCAGCACGAAGGCGGTGCCGACATTGGGATGACCGGCGAACGGCAGTTCCTGCCGTGGTGTGAAAATGCGAACCTGCGCATCATGGCTGGGATCGCGCGGCGGCAGCACGAAGGTCGTCTCCGAAAAATTGAACTCGTTCGCAATGGCCTGCATCTGCGCGGTCGTAAGCCCTTCGGCATCCAGCACCACAGCGAGCTGGTTGCCGCCGAAAGCGCGGTCGGTGAACACGTCGACCGTGATATAGCGACGCTGCATCTGATACCTTCCTCTACCCCAACTGCCACACCGTCATCGGCCGGTCATATCCGCGTATCGCGACTTCGCCAAGCGGTACCGCGTCGCCGCCGTCCTGCCCCAGGGCGGCACGGACCTCCGCCGAAATCAACAGCTGTGACCCGAATTCCTTGTTGAGCGACTCCAGCCGGGAAGCGAAATTCACGGTATCGCCGATGACGGTGTACTCCTTGCGCCGCGGCGAGCCGATGTTGCCAGCGACCACTTCGCCGAAATGGATTCCGATACCAATGCGCAAGGGCCAGTCCGAGCCCTCATTGATGCTGTCCATCGCCGCCAGCATGTCGCGCGCGGCGGCGACCGCATGCTGCGCGGCCTCCGGCGCCTCGAGCGGCGCTCCGAACAGCGCCAGAAAGCCGTCGCCGAGAAACTTGTTCACGATGCCGCCATGGCGGTCGAGGATGTCGACCAGCACGGCGAAGGCGCGGTCCAGCCGGTCGACCACTTGCTGCGGCGTGCGGGAACGGGCGGCCGCGGTAAAGCCGCGAAAATCGACGAACATCACCGCGACCCGCCTGAGATCACTGCAGGCTCCGGCACCCTCGACCAGCAGCCGCTCGACCACCTCGGGCGAAACATGCTGGCCAAATAGGTTGGTGATGCGGTCGCGCGCGGTCGCCGCCTTGATGCTGGCGGTGAACTGGCGGCGCAGCTGCGCGCCGACGGCACCGGCGAGGATCCCGCAGATCAGAATGACGATACTGCGTGCCGCGTGATAGAAAATTCCAGGTTCGGGTTCAGGGAATTCCGACGGACGATCGAGCATCGCCATCGCGAACAACTGCGCGCCGCACACCGCTCCAGTGAAGGTGGAGAGCCAGAAATCCAGCCGCAGCGTGGAGAGGATGATAAAGATGAAATAGGTCAGCGGCGCCACGAAGCCGAGCGCCCGCGCCGGCCCCATGGTTTCGAAATTCAGCGCCAAGGCAACCGTCGGCAGCGTGGTCTCGATCAGCGCGCTGAGATACCGCCTGATCCGCGGCACGTCATGATGCGGCAGCGTCAGGTGGTGACGGATCACCGCATGCACCCAAAGCTCGAACAGGATGAACAGGCCCAAGGTCACATAGAGATATTCTGGCGGCAGGCGGCCGTGCCAGATCCTGTCGACGTCGCCGGGATCGAGCCAGTGGAAGACCGAGATCATCGCGATCAACAGCGCAATGGTGGCGATCAGGGTCTTGACCCGCAGCAATTCGGTCCGCATCACCTCTTGAGTGAGCGCGCGCTCTACCTCTGTTGGCATCGCCGCGCGAGGTGCCCAATCGTGCCAAAACCGCTGCATCGTCACCCCCTGTGCATCCCCTGGCACCCCCTTAAGCGTCCCATTCTGCTTCAATCGAGGGTGCGGCGGAAGCGCGTCACCGCGATCGTCATGGCGAGCAGCATCAGGCCTGCCAGCGCCAGCGCGTCATTTTGCAGGTTGGGCAGCGTCGCGCCCTTCAGCATGATGGCGCGCACAATACGCAGATAGTGCGTCAGCGGCAGGCCCTCGCCGACATATTGCGCCCATACCGGCATGCCCGCGAACGGAAACATGAAACCGGACAACAGGATGCTCGGCAGAAAGAACATCATCGACAGTTGCATCGCCTGCAGCTGGTTCTGCACGATGGTCGAGAACGTATAGCCGATCGACAGATTGGTGGTGATGAACAGCGTCGAGAGCAATGCCAGCATGAAGAGGCTGCCGAGCACCGGCACGCCGAACAGCAAGACGCCGATGCTGATGATCAGCGAGGCCTGGATGAAGCCGACCAGCACATAGGGAATGATCTTGCCGAGCATGATCTCAACCGGCTTGATCGGCATCGACAGCAGGCTTTCCATGGTGCCGCGCTCGATCTCGCGCGTCACCGACAATGCGGTGAAGATCAGCATGGTCATGGTCAGGATGGTGCCGACCAGGCCGGGAACGATGTTGAGGCGCGACGATGCCGCCGGGTTGTAGCGCGCATGGGCGCGGATCTCGAAGGGCATCTGCGGCGGATCGCCGGTGAACAGGTCATGCTGCAGCGCGGTCTGCACGATGACGCCGAGCGCCGAAAGCGCGGAGCCGGCCGCCACCGGATCGGTGGCGTCGGCGGCGACCAGCAAGGCCGGGTAGTCGCCGCGCCGCACCGCGCGCTCGAAGCCGCGGGGGATTTCGACGCCGAACAGCACCTTGCCGGACAGCAGGAGATTGTCGAACTCCGCGACATCGTGCACTTCCCGGGTGAAACTGAAATAGCTGGTGTTTTCCAGCGCCTTCAGGATCGAGCGGGCGAGATCGCTGTCCTCCTGCAGCAGCACCGCCGTGGGGAGATTGCGCGGCGTCGTGTTGATGGCATATCCGAAAAGCATCAATTGCATCACCGGGATCATCACGATCATCGCAAACGACACCCGGTCGCGCCGCAGCTGGATGAACTCCTTGATCACCATCGCAAGCGTCCGCCGCCAGAAACCGAACCGCCGTTCCGCCGTGCCGGCGGCAACGTCGACCTCGATGCTTTCAACCGCGCTCATTGGAAATTATCCGTCGAGCGCGTCATCAGTTCAATGAACACGTCCTCCAGCGACGGCGCGCCGTGCTGCCAATGCAATTCCCGATGCGCGCGCCAGGGCGCGATGGTGGCCTCGAGCGCGGGCTTGTCGCGGCCGGACACATGCAGGCTGGTACCGAACGGCGCCACCATGTCGATCCCGGGCTTGCCGGTGAGATCGGCCGACAGTGCCGTGAGATTGTCGCCGGTGACCGTGTAGGTCGACAGCGCCGATTTCGCGATCACCTCATCCACGGTGCCGTGGACCAGCAGATGGCCATAGGCGATATAGGCGATCTCGTGACAGCGCTCGGCCTCGTCCATGTAGTGGGTGGAAACCAGCACCGTCAGCCCTTTGGCCGCGAGCCCGTGAATTTCGTTCCAGAAATCGCGCCGCGCTTTTGGGTCGACGCCGGCGGTCGGCTCGTCCAGCAGCAGCAATTGCGGATTGGGCAGCGTGCAGGCGCCGAGCGCCAGCCGCTGCTTCCAGCCGCCGGAGAGCTCGCCGGCAAGTTGCGCTTCGCGCCCCTGCAGCCCGAGCCGCCGGATCATGTCGCGCGCGGCGCCGCGCGCGTCGCGCACGCCATAGAGCCGCGCGACGAATTCGAGATTCTCTCGCACCGACAGATCCTGGTACAGGCTGAAGCGCTGCGTCATGTAGCCGACCTGGCGCTTGATCTTGTCGGCGTCGCGGCGGATGTCGAAGCCGAGGCAAGTGCCCTCGCCGCTGTCGGGCGTCAGCAAGCCGCAGAGCATGCGGATGGTCGTGGTCTTGCCGCTGCCGTTGGGACCGAGGAAGCCGTAGATGGTGCCGCGCTTGACCTGCATGCTGAGGTCATGCACCACCTCGCGGCCCTCGAACGACTTCGACAGGCCGTGGACGTCGATGGCGATGCCGGCCGCGGGCGCCGCGGTCATCGCTTGTCCGCCATCGGCGTCTTGGGGTTCAGATAGACACTGACGGGCTGGCCGACACGTAATGAATCGGGTCTGCTCGGCCGCGCCTGGATCAGGTAGACGAGCTTGTCGCGCTCATCGAGGCTGTAGATGACCGGCGGGGTGTACTCGGCCATCGTCGAAATGAAATAGATCTTCGCGGTGAGATCGGCGGCACAGTTGTCGCAGGAAACCCGCACCTCGTCGCCGATCGCAAGCTTCGGCAGTTCAGGCTCCGGCACGTAGAACCGCACCTTCATGTTGCCGGGCGGCATGATCGACAGCACTGGCCGCTGCGCCGGCACCGTCTCGCCCTCGCGGAAGTAGATCTGCTGTACGGTGCCGTTCACCGGCGCATAGCCGATGCGGCGCGCCAACCGGGTCTGCGAGGTGTTGACTTGCGCTTCAGCCACCCGCAGCCCCGAGACCGCTGCGTCGAGATTGGCCTGGGTGCCGGAACCGGTCTTGCTCAGGGAGGCGGCGCGGTCATAGCTCTGCTGGGCGTTGGCCAGCGTGGCCTTGTTCTGGTTGAGATTGGCCTGCTGCAGGTCATCGTCCACGGCGTAGAGCTGCACGCCGGTCTTGACCTCGTCGCCCTCGCGAACTTCGAGTTTGGTCACGCGCCCGGATTCGTCGGGGCTGACGAAGATCATGTCGGCCTCGACCCAGCCCTGAAAGCCGGGATCCCGCTTCTCGCTGCAGCCGGCAAGCGTTGCCGCCAGCGTCAACGCCAGCAGGATTCGCGGCCGGCTTCGCGACGAGGTCATGTCATCCTCCGTTCGCCAAAAATCATGTCGAGATGCACCCGAAGCATCTCGTGCGCATCCAGTGGCGCGTGCCTGCCGAAAAGACTCTGCCAGATCACCGCGACGATTGCGGGCGCCACGATGATTTGCGGAAAGCGGGCCAGCTCCGGGTGTGCGATCTCGCCGCGCGAGACCGCAAGTTCGATCAGGGCACGCATGCCGGCCAGGCCAGGCGAGACCACTTCGCGGTAGTAGAAATCGGCAACGCTCGGAAATCTCGGACCCTCGGCAACGATCAGGCGCACGATGTCGCCACGCCGTGTCATCGCCACCTCCTGGATGAATGTCCGGGCAAAGCCCTCGAGGGCATCTCGAACCGATCCGCCGAAGGGTGGCGGCGCGGCAAGGCGGCCGATCAACGGAACCAGTGCCGTCCGTATCAGCTCCTCGAACATCGATTCCTTGTCTTTGAAGTGCAGGTAGATCGTGCCCTTGGCGACACCGGCGCGTCTGGCGACGTCGTCGAGCCTTGTGGCGGTAAAGCCGCGCGCGATGAACTCATCCAGCGCCGCCTCGATGATCGCCGCGCGCCGCTCCGCCGCGCGCGCGGCGCGGCTGGATGCTGGCTTCGGCGCAGGCTTTGGCAAGACCGGCTTTGACGCCTTGGCCGGGGCAGCCTTGGCACCCTGCCGGCGATCGGCCGGTTTCGAGGAGATTGCATCCGGGGGTCTGGGTCGTGAGCTCGGCATCGGCGAAATATGACTGACCGGTCAGTCATTGTCAATCCCGGTCCGAACCCGCCGAGGACCCGCCGGCTTTGTCATACCGGCGGCCTGTCGCAGTACGCGCCACTGCATTTGTCACTGTTAATTTACTGTATTGACAGGAGACGGGGCCGCGCTTTGCGCGGACCCGGTGGCGCTCCCCGGAAGGACGGTGTTGTTGAAATCCTGCCCTTCCCGGTCCGGGACGGAAGGCCGGCCGACAGATCGGTCAGGCTTGGCCGCATAAGAGGATCATTGCGCGGTCGGGAGGCAGATCGGCGGCCTCCTTGACGAGATGCCGATACGCCGCCGCTGCATCAACGCGGGCTGGACCAGCCCTTGTAATCCTTGACATTGTCCCGGGTGACCAGCGTCGACGGCATCAGGATCATCGGATTGGATGGCTTCTTCCCGTTCAGGATTCCGGCGCCCACCTCGACCGCCTGCTGGGCCATCGCATAGGGATCCTGGCTAGCGGATGCCTGGACCATGGTGTCGGTCTTGAGCGCATCCTCGATGTCGGGAGCGCCGTCGACCGAACTGATGACGATCCCGGTGCGCCCGAGCTGCTTGGCCGCTAGGTCGGTGCCGATCGCCTGCGGGTCGTTGATGGCGAACACGGCGTCGATCTTGGGGAAGCGAGTCAAATAGCCCTGCATGATGTTCAGCCCGCCCTCGCGCGACCCCTTGGCGTCCTGGTCGTCCGACAGGATCTTGATGCCGGCCGCCTTGGCGAACACCTCCTTGCAGCCCTTGACGCGGTCGACCACGGCGGAGACCTGCGGTCCGTTCTCGATGATCACGTCGCCCTTGCCACCAAGCTTGTCGACGATGTACTTGCAGGCGATCTCGCCGGCCTGGACGTTGTTGGTCTGAACCGTCGCATCAGCGCCGTTGGCGGCGACATCGATTGCCACCACCACGATGCCGGCCGCCTGCGCCCGCTTGATGGCCGGCTCGATGGCGTTGGCGTCGATCGCATTGATCAGGATCATGTCGACGCCGGCGGCGATGAAATTGTCCACCTGCGTGAACTGTTTGCCGAGATCATAATCGGCTGAAGCCGTCAGTATCTTGACCTTCGGATTGATCTGCTTGGCCTTGGCTTCGGCGCCATTGGCGATCGTGACGAAGAACGGGTTGCCGAGCGAACCGACGGAAATGCCGATCGAGTTCAGTTCCTTGGCCTGTGCGGTTCCGGCGCAGAGCGCGAGCGCGCTGGCCGCGGCAAGTAGAATCTTTTGCATTGAATTTCTCCCGTTGTTTTTTGGATTTGAGGTTTGTTGAGTGAGGTTGCAGCGACGTCGCCCCGGTGGTTCGACCACCTTGACATCACGCCCCGCGCGGCTTTGCTTCAGGTGCGCGCGGATCCCTTGAGCCGGTAACGATCGAGCGCAACCGCGCCGACAATGACCAGGCCCTTGACGATGAACTGCCAGATGTCGGAGACGCCGACCAGGATCAGGCCGTTGGTGAGGACCGCGATGATCAGGGCGCCGATCAGCGTGCCCCAGATCGAGCCGATACCGCCGACGAAGCTGGTGCCGCCAAGGATCACGGCCGCGATCGCGTCGAGTTCATAGGACTGGCCGAGTTGCAGGCCGTTGGCCGCATAGAGCCGTGCCGCCGCCATGACGCCGCCGAGACCGGCAAAGAATCCGGAGGCCGCGTAGGCAAACAACAACACGGCCCACACCTTGATGCCGGTCAGCCGCGCCGCGTCCGGATTGCCGCCGACCGCGTAGATATGCGTTCCAAGCACGGTCCGCCGCAGCACGTACCAGGTCACCACAATCACCGCCAGGGCCACGATCACCAGCCAGGGCACGCCGAACAGATTGCCGTTGCCGATGAACGCGAAGGCGAGCTTCGGATTGAACACGGTGGTGTCGTTGCCCATCAGCCGGGCGGCGCCGCGCACCGCGGTCAGTGATCCCAGCGTAACGATGAACGGGGGCAGCCGCAGGAAGGCGATCAGCGCGCCGTTGATGGCGCCGAACAAGAGCCCGCACAACAGCGCGGCGGGAATACCGAGCATGCCGAAATCCGGGATCTTGGAAGCGATCAGGGCGGCCATCGCCGAGACCGCCAGGATCGAGCCCACCGACAGGTCGATGCCGCCGGTCAGGATGACGATGGTCATGCCGGCGCCGAGCACGGTATTGATCGAGGCCTGCTGCATCACGATCGAGATGTTCTGCAGGCTGAAGAAGCGGTAGTCCGACAGGAAATGGAAGGCGATGCAGAGCAGCAGCAGCACCGGCAGCATGCCGAGGATCTGGATCGCCTGGTGCAGCGCGAGCTTGCGCTGGGCGGCCTTGTTGCCGGCGTCCTCGGCCGTCAATCCCTGCGCATTCGATACCGACATGACTTCCTCCAGCGATTGAATGTAGTTCGTTGGTTCGTTTCTCGTCTTTGTTCGGTCTACGTTTTCAGCCTGATCGAGGCACGCGCGAGCGCGACCTCGAACCTTCAGCCTACCCCGGTTGCGATGGCACCGATGCTCTCCTGGGAAATTGGCGGTGTTCCGGGGGCGCCGACCTCGCCGGCGATGATGCCCTCGCGCATCACGAGAACGCGGTCACAGATGCCGACAACTTCCGGCAGGTCGCTCGAGATCACGATCACACCCATTTTGGACTTAACCAGCTGGTCAATGATCCTGTAGATTTCCGACTTGGCTCCGATATCGACGCCGCGCGTCGGCTCGTCGAGGATCAGCACGCGCGGATTGGTTTCGATCAGGCGCGACAGCAGGACCTTCTGCTGGTTGCCACCTGACAGCGCGCCGACATTGATGACGTCAGCGGCAACGCGGATGCCGAAGGACTTGATGGCGTCACTGGAGCGCTTGGCCGCGGCCTTCAGGTTCAGGATGCCTCCGGGCAGGCTGTCGCGAGCGATCACCCCGAGATTGATGTTTTCGCGAACACTCATGTCGAGGAACAGGCCGTACAACTTGCGGTCCTCGGTCAGATAAACGATGCCGGCGTCGACCGCCTGCTGCGGCGCGAAAATCGAGACCGGCTTGCCATCGAGCTCGACGGTACCGGACAGCCGGGGATCAGCACCGTAGATCAGGCGGGCGAATTCGGTCCTGCCGGCGCCGACCAGGCCGGCGATGCCGAGCACCTCGCCCTCATGGAGGTCGAAGCTGCAATGCTTGACCCGCCTGCCGTCGCTCATGTCGCTCACCCTGAGGATCACCCGCCCACGGCTCTGGTGGGCGTCGTGCTCTTTCTTGTAGAACGACGATATATCGCGTCCGACCATCATCTGGACCAGGCGTTCGGCCGAGAGATCGGCACGCTCCAGGGTGCCGACATAGCCGCCGTCGCGCAGCACGCTGACGCGATCGGACAGGTCGTAGATCTCGCCCATGCGATGGCTGATGTAGATGATGGCGAGCCCGTCGGCGCGCAGGCTGCGGATCAGCTCGAACAGCTTCTCGGTTTCGCGTGACGACAACGAGGTGGTCGGCTCGTCCATCACCAGGATGCGGGAGCGGGCATGCAGAGCGCGGGCGATCTCGACCAGCTGCCGCTCGGCCATCGACAGCGAACCGACCATGGTCTGCGGCGTAAAGCCGACGCCAAGACGAGCCAGGATCGGTCCCGTGGCCTCATTCATCGCTCGCCGGTCGATGATTCCGTTGCGCGACAGCTCGGTGCCGAGAAAAATATTCTCCGCCACTGTGAGGTTCGGCGCCAGCGACAGCTCCTGATAGATGATCGAAATGCCAAGCTGCCGCGCCGCATGCGGTCCTTCGATGGTAACCGGCTCGCCGGCAATACGGATCTCGCCGCCCGGATCGGCCCGGTAGGCGCCGGACAGGACCTTCATCAAGGTCGACTTGCCAGCCCCGTTCTCCCCCATCAGGGCATGGACCTCGCCGGCCCTGACGTTGAGCGAGACGTTCTTGAGCACGCGCAAATTGACGAAGGTCTTCGAGATGTTGCGCATCTCAAGGATTGCAGGCTGGTCCCTGGTCATCGACGTCAAGGTCATACCTCTAGTGTGATGGCAAAGGAGGCGGCGTCACGGCGCGGACTGGATGCCCGCCCGTCCGATCGAAGCCAGCCGCGTCCGGGCGCGATGCAAGGCCCCGACTGGAATGGTGGGCAGAAGTCAACAACCTGAGATTGATATCCCAGGCCAGACCTGGGCAACCGCGCGGTCATCGAGCCATCCTCCCAGATCCGCGCGATGGTGAGCGCGCGACTTGTTAGTTCATTATGCGTTGGGGTTGTGGGCTGTTGTCAAGCGTCGGATGTGGCGGTCGGACCGGAAGGCCTTCGCGCGGGACCATTCCATCGTCCACCGGTTCCGAGGGGCCGGCCATTGCGCGGGATCCGCGGCAGCGCGGTCCGTGGTTTGGATGCACCAGATAATTGGTCATACCAAGAACGTCCCGTGCTTCTTGCTTGCAATAAGGTGGACGGAGGCATCACAGGCATGGCGGGTTATGGATTCCGGGCTCGCGCCTCAGATCGGCGATGTCCGATCCAAGGCGCGCCGCGGAATGGCGGTGGATAAATCGAGTATTTCCTAGCTAGCCCATGTTTGACGTTTAGTCACGTAACCCATTGATTTTCCTAGAGCGGGTATGGCGGCTTGTCACTACATGACGGTTTCGCCTCGCTGCGGCGGGGTCGGCGGATCGAGTTCGATGCCGAGCGCGCGCAGCACGGTGGCGGCGCGCTGAGAGCCGTGAGTGACTGAACGCTTGGTGGCGCCATCGCCGAGCGCGATGTCGACCATGCGCACGGAGTTGAGCGCGGTCAGCGCCTCGGTGGCGGAGAGATCGAGACGCGCGGCCGCCCCTGAGTTTCTTTTCGACCGCACGATGCAGCAGGAATGCCAACGCGGCGACGAAGACGTGCGCCTCTGCCAGGCCGTCTGTGCGGTGATAGATCGGCCGCATGTCGATGATGTCCTTGAGGCTGGCGAAGGCACGCTCGACATCGGATAGCTCCTTGACCACTTTGTTCCGACTTGAAATCTCTCTTGGTCGAGGGTCACATAGATGGGGGCAGGAGACCTCCTCCTAAGCCTAAAACGAGCGATGAGGAGTCGTTCGACGAATGGACCTTTCGGATGATTTCGGCCTCTGACGCGGCACGGCTCCGCTGGCGTTCGGCTCAGCCGTCGGCGCGACGAAGTGGACAGGATATGATCAGGGATATTGATATTCGGCCGATCATTTTCTCGGTAAACTGCTATATCGCGACCATCCTCACGATGTTCGTCGCCTTCAGCCTTGACTTGAAGAGCCCGGGCTGGGCCATGACCACGGTTTATCTGACCAGCCAGCCGTTGTCCGGCGCCATGCGGGCCAAGGCTGTCTATCGCGCCATCGGCACCTTCGTCGGCGCCGCCGCCATGGTCGCCATCGTTCCCAATCTGGTCGACGCGCCTGAGCTGACGACGCTTGCGATCATGCTTTGGGTGGCACTCTGCGTTTTCGTTTCGCTGCTCGATCGCACGCCGCGTTCGTACATGTTTGTACTTTCAGGTTATACCGCCGCCTTGATCGGCTTTCCGAGCGTGCTTGCGCCTGACACGGTGTTCGACACCGCGGTGTCGCGAGTCGAGGAGATCACGCTCGGCGTCGTCTGCGCCGCCATCGTTCACAGTCTCATCTTCCCCAAAAGCGTGTTTTCGGCCTTTGAACAAAAGTTGAGAGGTTCCATTGCGGACACACGTCGTTGGCTTGCCGATGGCTTGACCCAGCAAGCGACCCTGGAAGCCGAGATGGAGCGGCGCCGGATCGCCGCTGATATCAGCGAGCTTTATGTGCTCGGCACCAGCTTGCGCTTCGACACCTCGCCGCATCGACCGGATATCGGCACCATTCGCGCTTTCGACCGCAAGATCGTCGCTTTGTTGCCGCTGGTGAGCAGCATCGAGGATCGTCTGACACTGCTTCGGCGTATTGGGCCGCTTGATGCAAAGCTGGCGTGGGCGGTGGAAGGCGTTTACGATTGGGTGAACGCGAAAGCACCCAGCGACCAACGAAGCCCGGCAAAGCTCAAGGAAGCCTGCGTCGCGGCCACCCCGGCTGTCGGCCCGCAATCAAGCTGGGCGGATCTCGTGACGGTCAACATCTGCGTGCGATTGATCGAGCTAATCGACTCCTGGCAAGCCAATCTCGGCTTTGTCGCTTATCTGGCCGATCCGGACCACACGCCGAGCGCCGAAATTCGCGGCGCCGCGGCTGAGATCGGGCCAAAGCCGATGCATACGGATCCGGGCATCGCGCTATTGACGGGATTGGCGGCCGGCGTCGCTATGGCCATATGCGCGTTCTTCTGGATCGCGACCGCATGGCCGGAAGGCGCCAGCGCCATTGCCTTTGCGGCCGTGGCCAGCACTTTATTTGCTGCTCTGGACGATCCGACGCCCACCATTCGCAACATTACCCTGCTCCTGGCATTGTGCATTCCACTTGTGTTCGTCTACCAATTCTTTGTGTTGCCGGCGATCGGCGGGTTCGTCCTGCTTTGCGCCGTGCTCGCTTTTGTACTGATTCCGGCCGGCCTGTTGATGGCAATTCCGGCCTATGCACCGGTTGGTCTGGCGCTCGCGCTCGGTTTCTGTGTCGAAATGGGCCTGCAGACGAGCTATACCGCCGATCTGGCGGCCATTGTGAATTCCAACAGCGCTTTTGTGCTCGGCGGCGTCGCGGCGCTGATCGTGACCCGGCTGATGCGTGTCATCGGCACGCAAGCGAGCGCGCAGCGCTTGCTGCGGGCCATTTATCGCGACCTTGCCGACCTTGCCGCCAGGCGATCGCAGCCGACCCGCGAGCAATGGGTGAGCCGCATGATGGATCGCGTCGCGCTGCTCTTGTACCGGCAACCGCGCTTCGAGCCGCGGCCGCGGCATGAATTCGCTGATGCGCTCGAAGATCTGCGGCTTGGCGTCAATATGATCGAGACGCAATCGATGGCGCCCGGCATGACGCAGCCCGCGCAAGACGCTTTGGCGACGATGTTTGCGGGCCTCGCGGCGCATTTCCGTGCCCTCGCGCGCGGCCGTGTGGCGCCGCTTGGCGACGATTTGTTGCAAAAGATCGACATTGTTATCAGCGAAGTGACGGCCTGCAGCGCATCCACTCCTGCTTGCATCGCCGCGGTTGTCGGCCTGCGGCAGACCCTTTACCCTGACGCGCCGGCCTATCAGCCGAGACAAACAGGACTGGCTGATGCAGCGCAATCCGGGCCGGGCGAAGCCGCCAGCGTTGGGAGCGTATCGTGATTGGCGAGTTCGATATCTATGGCGTGTACTTTCCGGCGTTCGCGGTGTTTGCCGCAATCGCTTTTTTGCTTCAGGTCCTCGTGATCAACCGGCTCCTGCGTGCCATTGGTTTCTATCGTTTGGTCTGGCATCGCGCGCTGTTTGATCTCGCAATCTACGTCATTCTGGTTGGCGTCGTCACAGCGGCGGGTGCGAGCATCCTGCCGCTGGCATAACATCGTGGACTTGGAACCTCGGGTGATGGTGCGATGAAGGACTTTTTCGCCTCTACTGGCCGCGTGCTGCTCACGCTCGTTGTCGTGCTGGTTGCGATTGCCGTCGGCTGGCAGCTCTGGGGCTATTACATGCTCGAGCCGTGGACGCGCGACGGCCGTGTGCGCGCCGACGTGGTCACGGTCGCCGCCGACGTTTCCGGCTTGGTCAGCGACGTCCTTGTTCACGACAACGAAAAGGTGAGCAAGGGCCAGCCGTTGTTCCGTATCGATCAGCGCCGCTTTCAATATGCGCTCGACCAGACGAAAGCCGATGTCGCGAGCCGGCAGGCGACGCTCGATCAGGCCAAGCGCGATCTAGAGCGCGCGAAAAATCTAAGCACTGCCGCGATCACCGTCCAGCAGGTCGAGCAGAGGCAGCAGGCGGTAGACGTCGATCAAGCCGAACTCGACGCGGCGAACGCGGCGCTCGAAGTAGCGAATCTTAATCTCGAGCGTTCGACAGTCGTGGCACCAGTCAACGGCATAGTCACCAATTTCGGTCTCCTGCCCGGACGCTACGTCAATGCCGGCGCAGCCGTCTTTGCGCTGATCGATTCCGACACGTACCGCGTCGAGGGCTATTTCGAGGAAACCAAGCTGCGGCGTATCCGTGTCGGCGAGGATGCGACCGCAAGGCTGATTGGCGATGCGCGCGTGCTATCGGGACACGTCGAGAGCATCGCCCTCGGCATCGAGGACCAGAACCGCAGCACCAGCAGCGACCTGTTGGCTTTAGTCAATCCGACTTTCAGCTGGGTACGCCTGGCGCAGCGAATCCCTGTCCGCATCAAGCTCGACAATGTTCCGCCGGACCTTCTTCTCGTCGCCGGGCGCACCGCCACTGTATCGATCGGGAAGATCAGTTGGTGGTGAGAGGATTGGCTCAGTAGGGTCAGAACCCGTAACCTCGTGAGAAGGGCAGCTATTTGTCGAAGGTCTGTAGGGTGCGCTCGTCGCGTGCCGCCCACGCGAGCACATCTGGATCGCTCATGCCTGGGGCCCCATTTCTCACCCACATGACATCGTGCCCCGCTGCTATAAGGTTCGTAACGGCTGTGCCCGGGAAATTTTCGTTGGCAAGAAGCTGCCAAGGGCTGCGGGTCCAATCTGTGGGTCGGTCGGTGATCTTTGATGGCGGACCGGACGCGCTGCGTTGGATCGAAGACGGCGACGATCTGCTCTACATCGCCGCAGCAGACGCTTGACGCGCGATCTTGCCGATCACCTTGCGTCCTGCGCGCATGGCCAGACCCACAAGGTTGAGATCGGCGCGGTTCACCGCCTTTACCGCCTCGCGGTTGGCCGCATCGTGCGTCGTCTTGAACATGTGACCCGATGGCGGCGCCCCGCAATGACGAGCGCTACCCCTTGGCGTCGCAGGCCCAGGCCCGGATCACGCATTCCTTGCCGCCGAATTCATAGCATTTGCGCGTCGCCTCGTTGAGCGAACTCGAAATCTGCGGCCGGACGGCGTAGCCGTGGGCGCCGCAGGGGTTGGTCATGTCGATCGAGAACGCCGCGCAGGCGCGTTTCATGGTCACGGCCTTGCACGCGCCGTCGCACCGCTTCAGCGCCGCCGCCCGCGCGTCTGCCTCGCCGGCAAAATCATAGGCCTGGCCATAGGCGCCGCATTTGCCGATCGCGAACGCGCCCGCCGCCCACGCTTCCGTTGCGAACCGCGCGCCGGCGATCGCCAAGGTCAGAGCAAAAACAATCATCGCGCGCCGCCGCGCGCTGCTAAAGGAAGTCAAAAGTCCCTCCCCCGAGGTCATCAGGGCGAAAATGTACCGGGAGGACGTTTCGACTTGGTGAACGAGGGCGGTGGAAAATACGGGATGGGCAATGCCTCGGCGGCCCCACCAAACGTGCGCATTCGCTAACCCTCACTCCCGCCGCGCCGCCTCAAGCGCCTGCGGGGTGTCGATATCCAGAAATGCGCCGTGCCCTTCGACCACGACTTCCGCCACCGCCTCACTGTGCCTTGCGATCAGGTGGCGGGCGCCGATATCGCCGTCGAGCGTCATCAGTTCGTGAAAGAAGCGCCGCGACCACAGCACCGGATTGCCGCGCCGGTTATTGCTGACCGGCACCACGATCAGCTGGCCACGGTCGGGCGCAAAGGCCTCGATCAGGCGGTCGATCAAATCCGAGGAGATCAGCGGCATATCGCCCAGACAGATCACCGCGCCATCGGCGTGATCGGGCGCCGCGGCGATACCGGCCTTGACCGAACTGGCGAGACCTTCGGCGAAATCGGGATTATGCACAAACGTGACCTTCAGCCCTCGCAAGGCCGCCCGGATCTGATCGGCCTGATGGCCGGTTACGACGATGACATCATGGGCCTTCGAGGCCAGCACCTGCTCGGCGACGATCCGGACCAGCTTCCTGCCGCCGATTTCGGCCAGGAGCTTGTTGGGCCCGCCCATCCGGGTCGAGCGCCCGGCCGCGAGAAGGATCGCGGCCACGTTCCGATTGCCGTCGCTATCGAGTTTCTCGCGCGGCTGCGGCCGCGTGACGATTTCCATCAACAGCCCGCCGACACCCATGGCGGTGAGTTCCGCGCGCGTCACCTTGAGACCGGCCAACAGGCGCATCAGCACCCAGTCAAAACCGTTTTCCACCGGCGAGCGTGCGCAGCCCGGCGCGCCCAGCACCGGGCGGCCGCCGGCATTGCCGATCAAGAGCAGGTTGCCGGGATCCACCGGCATGCCGAAATGCTCGATGGTGCCGCCGAGGTCGGTGATGGCGGCCGGAATCACGTCGCGCCGGTCGGCAATCGCCGACGCCCCGAACACAATCACCAGTTCGGCACCGAGATCGAGCAATTCACGGATGGCGGCCTTCAGCGCCGTTTCTTGATGCGGCACCCGGCGTTCGGCCAGGATGGTGGCGCCGGCGGGCGCCAGCCTTTCCGCCGTCACCCGCAGGGTCTTCTCCACCACCTTGGGCGACAGCCCCGGCAGCACGGTCGAGACGATTCCGACGCGATTGATGACATAGGGCGCGATCCGCAGCGCGCCGTCGGCTGCCGCCGCCACCGCGGCATCGCACAAGCGCGCCTCGACCCCGAAGGGAATGAGTTTTACCGTCGCGACCATCTCGCCCTCGACCACGGGCTTGTAAGCGGAGAGCGTGGCGAAGGTGATGGCTTCATCGACGCCATTGATGCGGTCGACCCTGGCGCGGTCCACCACCAGCACGCCGGCGCGGCCCGCGAATAAATTGGCGCGGCCGGTAAAGGCGCGCTCGACGTTGATGCCCTCGCCGGCCACGGCCTGGGCGATGCTGGCGGCGGCGGCGTCTTCGGAGATGTCACCCTCCTCGAGCCGGACCACCACAATTTCCTCAACGCCGGCGCGGGTCAGCGCCTCGACCTCGGCGCGGCCGATCGCAGTGCCTTTCTTGAGCACCAGCGATCCCTGGCGCAGGGTATGAACGGTGACACCGCCGATCGCGTCCGCCGGACTGGCCGGACCGAATTTCATGCCGCGGCTTCCTTCGGCAGCCGTAACTGCGCGGTGATCTCGGCCATGATCGAAACCGCGATCTCCGACGGCGACACCGCACCGATCGGCAGGCCAATCGGGGCATGAATGCGCGCGATATCGGCATCGCCGGCGCCTTGCGCCTTGAGGCGCTCGCCGCGCTTGGCGTGGGTCTTTCGCGACCCGAGCGCGCCGATATAGAAGCAGTCGCGCTGGAATGCGTGCAGCAGCGCCGGATCGTCGATTTTCGGATCGTGCGTCAGCGCCACGAAGGCGGTGTAGTGATCGAGGTTGAGCGGCGGCAGCGCCACGTCGGGCCATTCGGCGATCAGCGGCACATCCGGGAACCGTTCGGGGCTGGCAAAGGCGGTGCGCGGATCCACGACTGTCACGTCGTAGTCGAGTGACCGCGCCAGCGGCGCCAGCGCCTGGCTGATGTGAACCGCACCGATGATGACGAGCCGCGCGGTCGGAGCATAGACATTGAGGAAAAGTCTCTCGCCGCCGGCCTCGATCATGCCGCTCTTGCCCATGCGCAACTGTCTTGTCAGCTCGGTGCACAGCGGGTCGGCGGCGATGCCGGCGGCCTTGACCAGACGCTGCGCGCCGGTGGCGACGGCGGTGACGACGATCACCGGCCGCCGCGCGGCGCGCTCGGCATTGAGTTCGGAAAGCGTCTCAAGCTTCACGGCTGGCCAACCTTCTCGACAAACACCCGGATGGTGCCGCCGCAGGACAGCCCGACATTCCAGGCGGTCTCGTCGGCAACCCCGAATTCAAGCATTTTCGGCTTGCCGCTGGCGATGACATCGAGCGCCTCGGTGACCACAGCCCCCTCGACGCAGCCGCCCGAGACCGAACCGAGAAAGGTCCCGTCATCATTGATCACGAGGCTGGAGCCGGCCGGTCGCGGCGCCGAACCCCAGGTCTCGACGACGGTCGCCAGCGCCACGCCGTGGCCGGCCTTCTGCCAGTCCTCCGCCGTCTCGAGAATGTCTTGGTCGCGATTGAGCATGGGACCCTCTTTCAAGCTGCGGACCTTATCAGGCTGCGGTGATGCGGCGGCGGCGCCGACGAAAGTGCCGCTATCAGCCCCTCCATCGAACTCAAATTATGTACCGGGCGGAATTCGTCAACGTGCGGCAGCATCATTTTGATGCCCTGCGCCTTGGCCTCGAAGCCGCCATAGCGCAGCAGCGGATTGAGCCAGATCAGCCGGCGGCACGACCGGTGCAGCCGGTCCATCTCGAAGGCGAGCTTTGTGTCGGCCTCGCGCTCCAGCCCGTCGGAGATCAAG
This sequence comes from Bradyrhizobium sp., assembly GCF_049512235.1. GTDB lineage: Bacteria > Pseudomonadota > Alphaproteobacteria > Rhizobiales > Xanthobacteraceae > Bradyrhizobium. The sequence goes on along the minus strand of NZ_JBEKXH010000039.1, from coordinate 5,654 downwards.
AGCACGATGGCGCCCTGCCCGAGCACCCGCCTGCCCCACAATTTATTGAAGGTATGCAGCGAGGTGGCGATGCGGGTGCCGCCAGCCCAGTCCTGCACCGTCGACGAACAGCTGGCGAGCGCCTCGTCGGGATCGCGCGCCCGCAGGCTGCGCGTAACATTGGTCAGCCTGGTGCCGAACAGAAACACCGACACGCGCTTGCGGGCATCGGTAATGGCATGCAGGAAATGCAGGAACAGGCGGGTATATTCGCTCATCGAGCCGGAGATATCCAACAGCGCTACGATCGGCGCCGGCTTGTCGATCCGCCCCAGGCGATGGATATCGATGATGTCGCCGCCGGTACGCAGACTGCCGCGCAAGGTGCGGCGCATGTCGAGCCGCAAGCCCCGCGCATCCGGCTGGTAGCGGCGGGTGCGCAGCTCGGCCTGCGGCAACCTCATCTGCGCGATGGCGCGGGTGACAGCCGCGATTTCGGCTGCGCTCATCTGGGCAAAATCCTTCTTCTGCAGTACCTCCCGGTCCGATACCGAAAGCCTGAGCTCCTGCTCCTGCACCTGCGGGACTTCGTTCATCCGGGGTTGCGACAGCGCCTCCTGGACTCGGCGCGAGGCCGGCGGCGGCTTTTTCCTGGCATGATCCGGCAGCGGCACCGAATCCAGCATGTGCTTCCACTCCTCGGCGGCGCGGAAGAACAGCGCGAACGCCTGGGCGAAGATCAGCGCGTGCTCGTGGCGCTTGACGAAGACCGCCTGCAGCGTGGTGAAGACATCGGCGCGGTTGCCGATCTCGATGACCTGCAGCGCGTTCAAGGCATCGATGACCGTGCCGGGCCCGACCGGAATCCCGGCCGCGCGCAGCGCGCGGGCAAAGCCGACGACATTGTCGGCCATTTGGCCGGTTTCAGGGGCGAGATGATTGATGGCCATCGGATTGCTACTCGATCTGAACCCCGTCATTCCGGGGCGCGAAGCGAAGCGTAGCGAGCCCGCAATCCATAACCACGAATCGGGGTTACGGATTCCGGGCCTGCATCTCAGGTCGGCAGTCGCCGAACTGAGCTGCGTCCCGGAATGACGGGGATTATTGTTGCGCGCAATCTAACCCTCGCTGGTCGCCTCTTTCAGAACTTTCTGCAGCGTATCACCCTGCATTCGCGCGATGTCGTCCTGGTATTTCAACAGCGCACCGATAGTATCGCCGACCACCTGGGGCGTCAGCGCGCGGGCGTCGAGTTCGGTCAGCGCGGTCGCCCAGTCGAGGGTTTCGGCCACGCCCGGCGATTTGTAGAAATCCTGCTGGCGCAGCGCCTGCACGAAGCGGACCACCTGCTGCGACAATTTTGCGGAAATTCCAGGCACGCGCGATTTGACGATCGCCAGCTCACGCTCGGCATTGGGATAATCGACCCAGTGATAGAGACAACGGCGCTTCAGCGCGTCGTGAATCTCACGGGTGCGGTTCGAGGTGATGATGACGATCGGCGCCTGCGGTGCCTTGACGGTGCCGAATTCGGGGATCGTGACCTGGAAGTCCGAGAGAATTTCCAGCAGATAGGCCTCAAAGGCCTCGTCGGCGCGGTCGAGTTCGTCGATCAGCAGCACCGGCGCGCCTGCGACTTCCGGCTGCAGCGCCTGTAACAGCGGCCGCTTGATCAGATAGCGCTCGGCGAAGATGTCCGATGTCAGCTGGTCGCGATCGGTATCGCCGGCCGCTTCCGCGAGCCGGATCGCGATCATCTGCGCCGCGCTGTTCCACTCGTAGACCGCGGAGGCGACGTCGAGGCCTTCGTAGCATTGCAGCCGGATCAGCTTTCGTCCGAGCGCCGCCGACAGCACCTTGGCGATTTCGGTCTTGCCGACGCCGGCCTCGCCTTCCAGAAACAGCGGCCGGCCCATGCGCAGCGACAGATAGGTCACCGTCGCCAGCGAGCGCTCGGCGAGATAACCGCGCGAGGACAACACATCGAGCATCGCATCGACTGACGTAGGCAGCGTCGATGCGGTCATGCAAACGCCGATTCTGTTGAGCTAAAAACTGGCAAAGTCACGCTTTTGCATTGGCGGTTTCGACGGCGCGGCGCGCCAGCACCGCGATCAGATGGGCACGGTACTCGGCGCTGCCGTGCAGGTCGCTGTTCAGTCCCTCCGCCGGCACCGTCAAACCATCCAGCACCTTGGGCGCGAAGCGCTTCTTCAGGGCTTCCTCGAACGCGGCGACGCGGAACACGCCTCCGGAGCCGGCGCCGGTCACGGCCACGCGCACATCGGAGGGCCGCTTGGCGACGAACACCCCGACCAGCGCATAGCGCGAGGCCTGGTTGCGGAATTTGATATAGGCAGCTTTCTTCGGCACCGGGAACATCACCTTGGTGATGATCTCGTCGCTCTCGAGCGCCGTCGTGAACAACCCCTGAAAGAACTCTTCCGGCTTCAGGCGCCGCTTGTTGGTGACGATGGTGGCGCCGAGCGCGAGGCAGGCCGCGGGATAGTCGGCGGTGGGGTCGTTGTTGGCGAGCGATCCGCCGATGGTGCCCTTGTGGCGCACCGCGGGATCGCCGATCACCGCGGCGAGCTCGGCCAGCGCCGGGATCGCCTCGCCGACGGCGGCCGAACCCGCAACATGGGCGTGGGTCGCGGTGGCGCCGATCACCAGCGAGCGGCCTTTCATCTCGATGCCATCGAGTCCCTCGATGTGGGAGAGGTCGATCAGATGCGGTGGACTCGCCAGCCGCTGCTTCATGACGGGCAATAGCGTGTGGCCGCCGGCGATCACCTTGGCATCCTCATTCTTGGCCAGCAGATTGGCGGCCTGCCGCACCGTCGCCGGACGATGATATTTGAATTCGTACATGAGGACTTCCTAACCGCAATACGGTGACATCAGTTATGCGAGATCGGACTTGGCCATCGCCTTGGCGCCGGCCGCGATCGACTGAACGATGTTCTGGTAGCCGGTACAACGGCACAGATTGCCTTCGAGTTCTTCGCGGATGGTGTGATCTGTGAGATCGTGACCCTTGCGATGGACGAGGTCGACCGCGGTCATGATCATGCCGGGCGTGCAGAAGCCGCATTGCAGGCCGTGATGCTCGCGAAACGCCTCCTGCATCGGATGCAGCGGGGCGCCGTCGGCGGCAAGACCTTCGATGGTCCGGACTTCGTGCCCGTCAGCCATGACCGCAAGCGTGGTGCAGGATTTCACCGCCTTGCCATCGAGATGCACGACGCAGGCGCCGCATTGCGAGGTATCGCAGCCGACATGGGTGCCGGTCAGCCGCAGATTCTCGCGCAGTAATTGCACCAACAAGGTGCGGGGGTCGACATTGGCATTGACGGGATTGCCGTTTACGATCAGGGAAATTTTGGCCATTCAGCACTCTCTTCGTCTGCGCTGCCGCATTGCACGGCGGCACAGTCTTCAAAATCATTGCACCGCCATAATATGGGGCATCCCGGCAATGAGCAACCTCACCTGGGCCTGGCCTGCTCTGATTCGACCTGGAGTCAGCTCGGACTAGCCCTGCACCGCCTTGGCGAAATTAGCAAAAAATTCATCGGCCAGTTTCTTGGCCGTGCCGTTGATCAGCCGCTGCCCGAGCTGGGCCAGCTTGCCCCCGATCTGCGCCTCGACGTCGTAGGTCAGCAACGTGCCGCCATCCTTTTCGGCCAGCGCCACCGTCGCGCCGCCCTTGGCGAAGCCAGCGACGCCGCCCTCGCCTTCGCCGGATATCCTGTAACCATTGGGCGGGTCGAGATCACTCAGCGTCACCCGGCCCTTGAAGCGGGCGGACACCGGCCCGACCTTCATCTTGGCGACGGCGCGGAAACCGTTGTCCTCGGTTTTCTCCAGTTCCTCGCATCCGGGGATGCAGACCTTGAGCACGGCCGGATCGTTCAATTTGGTCCACACGGCCTCGCGCGGCGCCGCCAGCTGGACTTCGCCATTCATCGTCATGGCCATCGCTGTACCTCCCCGGATTTCTTGCCTCTTCCCTCCAAGTAAGGCACGCGCGCCCTGAAAGGAAGGGTAGAAAACGAGTATGAGCGACGCACATTGCGAACGCAACGGGATTGGCAGAGGTCGGCCGGGATGATTAGGTCGCGAAAATCATGAGTACGTCGCTTTCGCCCTTGCTCGCCCCCATCCAGCCGAAGGCTACCTTTCGCTAAGGATATGCGGGTCACGTCCGCGCATGAAGAGGAATATACCATGCCGATGATCGATGCCGACGGTTGCCTGCTCAACGTATCGGTCGAAGGCCGTGACGGCGGACCGACCCTGATGCTGTCGAATTCGCTGGGCTGCAGCCTGCAGATGTGGGAGCTGCAGATGAAGGGGCTGACGCAGCTGTTTCGCGTCATCCGCTATGACCGGCGCGGCCACGGCAAATCCGGCGTACCGCCCGGCCCCTATTCGATGGAGCGTTTCGGCCGCGATGTACTGGCGATCCTCGATGATCTCAATATCGACAAGGTGCACTGGTGCGGACTGTCGATGGGAGGCATGGTCGGGCAATGGCTCGGCGCCAACGCCCCGGAGCGGTTTGGCAGGATCATTCTCGCCAACACCGCCTGCTATTATCCCGATCCGACCAACTGGCTGAACCGCATCAAGGCGGTGCAGCAAGGCGGCATTGCCGCGGTGGCCGACACCGTGATCGCGGGCTGGCTGACCGCGGACTTCCGCGAGCGCGAGCCGCATATAACAGCCAACTTGAAGGCGATACTGCTGGCTTCGCCGGTGCAGGGCTATCTGGCCTGCTGCGAGGCGCTGAGCACGCTCGACCAGCGCGACCTGCTGCCCCGGATCAAGAGCCCGACGCTGGTGATCGCCGGAAGGCATGATACGGCGACGCCGATCGCCGCCGGCGAATTCATCCGCAGCCAGATTCCGGGCGCCAGCATGACGATACTCGACGCGGCGCATATTTCCAATGTCGAGCAGCCGCACGCCTTCACCGACGCCGTGATCGGCTTTCTGACGCAACGCTGAAGGTATTATTATACTGTAACCATCCGAAAGCATTGTTCTTAGATTTCGGATGCGGCGCCTGTCATTGAGCGGTAGCGGGAGCGGCACGATCGGGCCAGGAGTTCAAACGTAGGCGTCAAGGATCCCTTGATGTCGCGCCTGTCAGCGATGGTCGGGCAGCTGGGACTGCTGCGTGGATAGACAGCCTGACGTTGCGCCGCGATCGGGCTGCGGCGACGCCGGAGGCTCGACCAGCAGCACGATAGCGGTGCCGAGCAGCAGCAGCAGTTCTGTCGCATGCAGCCGAAGCGCCGCGGTCTCGCCCACCTCCGAGGCCATCAGCATACTGACAAAACTGATCACGCTGCCGATCGCAAGGGCCAAGGCAAGCGCTTCGTCGCAGCCGCCGGCCTTGCGGATCGTGGCGCGGGTAATCAGGACCAGGAAGATCGCAAAGAACGCAACGACGGTCAGCTTGCCCAGGGCCAACAGCCAAGCGGCGCGGATGGCTGCCGCCGCCGCCAGCTGCAGGTGGTCGCTGACGAACAGCCCGACCGCGATATTCGGCCGCTCATAAAGGCCATGGATCGGCGAAATCATGATCCTTAAGGCAACGATGGTCCAGGTCGGAATAAAATAGGCCGCCAGCAATACGCCATTAAATGAACTGATCCGCCAGT
>NZ_JBEKXH010000038.1:0-24439 GCF_049512235.1 Bradyrhizobium sp. | reverse complement strand
AGCTAACACCGCCGATGCCGCGCCCCCACCCCACCCTCCCCCGCGAAGAGCGGGAGAGGGAGTGAGAGGCTGATGCTCGTCGCTTGAAATGATAGGTTTCATGGAATTGGTCGTCTAGACTTCGTCTAGACTGTTGTGCCTGGCGAGAGCCTCGGCGGCGGCGGCCGATCCTGCTGGCACCGAGGCTCACCGAGGCCGATCGCGCCGCAGCTCAGGCCCGATGGCCACAAGGTGGGGACAAAACGCCGCTCACGGCCGTCCGGAGGCCTGGCAGGGTCAAATCATTGATCGGTCGCCGGCTTCGGAAATGGGGCCAAGCCGCCCTCGACAAAGGCGATCATGACTGCAAAACTCACCTCATAACAGAACAATGGAGGAAACAAATGGATATCGATCGTCGCCGCCTGGCCTTGCCGGCGCTCGCCATTGGACTGCTGGGAGTGGTCCCGGCCTTCGCGGCAGCGGACGAAGAGGCCGTGGCGGAGAATGTTGAGGCATTCCGCGCAGCCCAGGTCGCCGCCGACGCCAAGGCATTGGACACACTTTGCGCCGCCGAACTCAGCTACAGCCACTCCGATGGCCGGGTTGAGGACAAGGCAACCTTCATCGCCAACGCTACCAACGGAAAATCCAAGTTCCTGTCGCTGGCCTACCAGGACATCACCATTCGTGTGGTCGGCGCGGCTGCGATCGTGCGTTTCCACTGGTTGGGTGAGAGCGAGGCCGTCGCCGATGGCAAGAAAAGCGCCACCAATCTCCACATCCTGATGAACTGGCAGAAGCAGGGCGCGGACTGGAAACTTCTGTCTCGCGCGTCAACCAAGCTCTGATGGCGGCGCAAAGCGTTTTCTACCACGTCCTCGACACTAACCTTGTCGAGACCGGCCAAGCGAGAAGCCTTCTCGTAAAGCTCGTCATCTATATGAACCGTCACGTCGGCCATCTCGCATCCCCTCAGCCAAAGCGTTTGATCGTTCACCCCATCAACTCCGCCGGGAGACGTGAAACCTGTCATTTCAGGCCACGGGCATTGGCCTCTCACTCCCTCTCCCGCTCTTCGCGGGGGAGGGTGGGGTGGGGGCGCGGCATCGGCGGTGTTGGTTACGTGTGGCCGCGATAACAGATCGATGGATTTTCGCCCGGGGCTTCCCCCACCCCAACCCTCCCCCGCGAAGGGCGGGAGAGGGAGCGCCGCATCGCAAGCGTCGATATGATCAGAACTTCGGAAACGCAGAACCAGCCGCCGGACTCGTCAACCCAGGTCTCGATGAGGACGATCGCGCCGAGCGCGTCACGAAAGCATTTCGCAATGCGTTCAGAAAGCGTCAACGCGGTCCCGCTCCACCGCGGCCCTCAACTCCGGCTGCCTGATCGGCTCGGCGACGACGTCCACTTCCATCCCGGCAAAGCCCTCTTCGAGGACGGTCTGGACGCCGCCGAGATCGAAGAGGTTCAGTTGCCTGTCTGCGGCGGGCGCGACCACGACATCGATGTCGCTGCGTGCACCGGCCATGTCGCGGCCGACCGACCCGAATATGCCGGCACGCGCGATCCCGCGCGCCTCAAGGAGAGGGCGCAGAGTTTGCAGAACCTCGATGGCGCGGGCCCGATTCATGACGGGAATTATAACATGAAAGGGAGGAGGCAGGACTCACTGCGCCTTGATGTTCGCTGCCCGGATCACCTTGACCCATTTCTCAAGTTCGATTTTGATTTGCGTGGCGAATTCCTCTGGTGTACTCGCAACCGGCTCGAAGCCAAGCGCTACCAAGCGCTCCGCTACGTCTTGCAGTGTCATGCTCCTGGCGATCTCGCGATTGAGATGCGTGATGATCTCGCCAGGCGTTCCGGCCGGGACAAAGACACCGAACCAATTGTCAAGCTCGATGTCCGGATAGCCGGCGTCTGCCATGGTTGCCACGTCGGCGAGCGCCGGCAGCCGCGTCTTGTACGCCACCGCCAGCGCGTGCAGCTTGCCGTCCTTGACCTGCGGCACAATTGGCGCCGGCGCGGCAAGGCAGATCGTCGTATGGCCCGCGACCGTCGAGGCGACTGCCAAGCCCGCGCTATTGTAGGGTATATGTACAAGGTCGAGGTCGAGCGAATGACGTAACATTTCGCCCACCAGATGTCCTGGCGTCCCCACTCCTGCCGTCGCGTAGTTGTATTTGCTGGGACTGGTTTGGATGAGGACAATCAGATCCTTGACCGTCTGCGCTGGCACAGAGGGGTGGACCGCGAGCACCACAGTTGTGCGGACCGCGAGCGTCACCGGATCGAACGACTTGCGGGCATCATAGGGGATCCTATCATACAGCGCCGGATTGATCACATAGCTGGGCGGAGTAACGAGGATGGTGTAGCCATCGGGCGCCGCCAGAGCCGCTCGGCCCACACCGATATTGCCGCCGGCACCGCTGATGTTTTCGACGTAGAACTGCTCTCCAAGCTGCTCGGACAACTTTTGTGCGATGATGCGGCCGAGAACATCGGCGTTCCCGCCAGGCCCGAACGGAACGATCACACGCACCGGTCGCGCCGGGTAGGCTTGCGCCCACGCGAAGCGTGACGAAGTCGGCAGCGCGGCGGCCCCCGCGGCCACTTGCAGAAACTGCCGGCGGAGAAGGTTCAAAGGTCCCTCCCGTTTCCAGGGTCTTCTATAACGAATACGCCTCTTTCCGCGTCATGAGAACGGTCTTACTGAAGATCACGTTGGGGTCGACCGTGCGACTGCTGCTGTCGGAACTACGAGCTGCGAAGATGGCGGTTACGCCTTCGGCTCCAACCCGCCCTGCGCTTCATGGCAAGCAGATAGGCGGCGGGGGGCGCGTCGGGATGGCGGCCTTGTTCCGAGTTCTTGAGCGTTGCCAGCGGAGCCGGCGGCCACAGGTCGCTTCGCTTTTGAACAAAAGCAGCCGCACCGCGGGTCAAATGAAGCTCCGCGGTGCGCCATGAAGGTTGGAAATTAAACGTAGGATACCTCAACCTCGCGCGTGCCGACGATCTTGCCCTTCGAGATGACGCCGCCACTTGAGTTCAGCATGTTGATGGTGTTGCCTTTATCAGGGTAGAGTACCTTGTCTTTCACGGTTACGGCAGCGCAGTTGGTGAATTTTACCGTCGTGTATTTCGCCAATTCCGCGGCCTTGTGGGGCCCTGTTTCCAGGGCCTCCAGGATCCACTCGGCGCAATTGCCTTGGAGCACAGTTCCGGACGGAGCCGTGGCCACGAAAAACAAGGCAAAACCCTGGCTGTTGTTGGACAGCAGGATCAGTCCGCTGTTGGGATTGGCGGATCCTGCCAGCATCGGGATGCACTGGATCCAGCCGAAGAATTGGTCGCCCGCCTTTGCGGGCATATTGGTGATCCAGTATGAACCCGCGGGGTACCACTCCCACCACGGGTTATACGCTACCTGCTGCTTTCCGCCGGAAGTCAGGATGTCGGCGTCGCAACCGGCCTGAAGCACGTCGCCGGAGCTTTCGTCGCCATCGATGCCCACCCACGAAGACGCCGTGTACCAGATGCCGTCATTGGCGCCGGAGGGAAGCGCAGGCGTGGGAATGTTCCAGGTTCCGTTGACATCCCAGATCTTGTCCCCGGTGGGGTCATAGACAACGCCCCCGGACCAGATACCGCTGGTTTCGACGCCGTGGGCGCGGTTCAGGCGGGGCAGGCCCGAGCGCTTGCGGTCGCGGAGTTTGAATTCGGGCTCGATGATGCGGACGCCCTTGAGGGCCTGCAAGAAGCGCTGCCGCGCCTCCTCGGTGGGGAATTTCGGTATTCCGAAACGTTCGCGCTCAGCCTCCGTGGCTTTTCCGAAATCAAAGTTGGCGGGAGGCGCAGGGTAGGTGGTGACTTTGAGCCCATTGGCAAGCTTCAATTCTTTCATGACCAAGTCTCCTTCAGGGAAAAAAACGACGCGCCGGCGGCGCACTAAAATCGGACTAACAATCAGGCGACTATGCTCGACCTGACAACCCTCAGTTTAATGGCGCCCGCGTGCGTTGGCAAGGTGGTGGTCGTCCCTCTGATGGGGATGTCGTCTGATCTGAACCGAGGTCTCGCAGGATGGGTGGAGCGAAGCGATACCCATCTGTTTTGCCGATGGGTTTCGGGAAGGGCTCAACCATCCACGCCTGAAAAAAAATCGCCAATGTGTGAATTGCATCTCTTTTCTTTTTCTAGCTGCGCGTGCTTATGCGATCCGTGCGCGGAATCCAGGAATGACCCGCGCAGTTTCAGAAACAACGGATCATTTTGGAGAAAACTAGCTATGGCCGAAGAAAATCCGATCGGATATTACATTGTTTCAGTTCAGGTTTCGCCGCCCGGTCTTGCCGGCGCCAAGACGTTGAGGATGAAACTCGGCGTGAATGCACCGAATGGCCATGTTCAAGGCTCCGGTGAAGTGACGCAGGCCCTGCCCCCGCCTTTTGGCACGACGCCGATCCCGCATATCAGCGGACACCTGCAGCCCACTCCCGTGCCGGAACTGATGATGGTGCATCTGATCGGTGAGGCGATCGTGCCGCCGCCGCCGAACCAGCCGATCACCATCACTGAGAAGTTCGTCGCATCGCTGGTCATTAACCGGCAGTGGGAAGGCACAGGTTCGTTCACGGTCGGATCGAACACGGTGACGCATTGCAAGGTGACCAAGATCGAGAGATAGGATCTTTGGTGAGCGAGACGTCCTGAGATCGGTGGGGCGGGATTTGTTTCCCGCTCCTTCGATCGAACCATCCGATCGCGTTGATGGCGCGCGCCCGCCTGCCGCTGTCGGTTCGATGCGAGTATTCCTCAGGCCGGACCTTTGCCGAGGAGATGGCTTGGCAATGGATTCAATGGGCGCGCGCTCCCGGACACGACAGTTATTGGCGGTTTCATCGCGACCAATTCCTTCGTCTCTTGCCCGCGCCGGGGCGGCTAACGCTGGACATCGGGTACGGCGAAGGACGGCTCGCGCGTGACCTCAGGCAACTCGGGCATCGTATCGTCGGCATCGACAGTTCGCCCTCTCTCCTCTGACCGGCTGCTCATTCGCGAGTTTCTATCTTCAGACCTTGATGCCTTTTGTCAGTATGTGCAGTCGGAGCACCATTGGCGTAGCACACCGGATGGACCGCCGGCCACAGAACGTGTGGAGGATCTGATCAAGCACTTTTTGCAGACCCAGACCAACGACCCGCGGGCAGAGTTTCACCTCGCTGCGGTCGACAAGTTTTCGAACGAATTCGTCGGTGCAGTAGACCTTGGTACGTTCGCCCCTTGGCGGCAAGGGACGCTCGGCTGGGGTGTTACCGTAAACCACTTTGGTCAGGGGCTGGCAACCGAAATGGGCCGCGCCATGGCGTTGAGCTCTTCGCGAAACCCACCAATTCCGCCGCTAAAACTGATCAGTAAATGTGGAAGTCTGTCCGCGTTTTTCACCGGTTTTCGCAACGGGCGCGGCACCCCTATTTCCGCTTGCGGAGATCGCCCGCAAAATCACGCCCCGCATAACCGATGGTGATAATCTCGACCCGTGAGTGCCGCACGCGGTAGGCGATCGTCACCCGGCGCTCCATGGTGATGGTGCGCAAGCCCGGCAGAATGTCGTCGCGTTTACGGCCGCGCTCGGGAAATTCCGCCAGCGCCATGCACGCCGAGTAAATCCGGCCGAGGTAGCCGTCGGCGACCGCGAGGCCTGCCTCGCCGGCGATGTAGGCGCCGAGTTCCGCCAGCCGGTGTTCTGCGCGGCGGAGGAAAAAGACCTTATGCGCCACTCTTGGCGGCTTTCGCCTTGCGCGCCACGCGTGAGCGCACCCGCTTGAAAACCTCGTCGATTGGGGCAGGGGCCCGCTTGTCGGCAATCGCGGCCAGCACGTCCGAGCGGAGCCATTCGTCGAAAACCACATCACGCTGGCGCATAAGCTTCAGCGCGTCGCTCACCACTTCGCTGGCGTTCTCATAGCGGCCTGAATTGAGCTGCTGCTGCAGGATCGTCCGCTGCGTTTTGCCGAGTTCAATACTGATTGCTTTTGGACTTGCCATAAGTTTGTCTTTCGTTCTGCATCAGAATAACACGGCGTAGCCCTGGATTGAAGCGCGAAGGGCGGATCGTGGTCCGCCATTATGGATGACAAGCCATCGCTACATCGCCAGATAGCGCCGGCGGATATCTTCATTGCCGGCAAGGCCTTTCGTATCCTGGCGATGCACCACCCTGCCGCGATCGATGACGAGGGCCTCTTCGGCAATTCGCGAGCAGAAATGCATGTTCTGCTCGGCCAGCAGGATGGTGGCCCCACTCGCACCCAGTTCCCGCAGCACCTTGCCGATGGTGGCGACCACGATCGGGGCGAGGCCCTCGCTCGGTTCGTCGAGCAGCAGGACCAGGGGATTGCCCATCAGGGCGCGGGCGATCACCAGGAGTTGCTGCTCGCCGCCGGACAGGCGGCCGGCCTGGCGCGACCGCAGATTGGCGAGCAGCGGGAAGGTTTCAAAGATGCGCGGCAGGGTCCAGTCCCGCCGTCCGTCCGGACCGCTCTTGGCCGCGATCAGGAGATTGTCCTCCACGCTGTGCTCGGGAAAGACCTGCCGGTCCTCGGGCACGTAAGCGAGGCCGAGCCGCGCGCGCGTATAGGCTGGCGCGTGGGTGACGTCGCGGTCGGCGAAAAAGATGCGGCCGCCCCTGGCGGGCACGATGCCCGCGAGGGTCTTCATGGTCGTGCTCTTGCCGGCGCCGTTACGCCCCAAGAGCGCCAGCGTATGCCGTTGCTTGAGGGCGAGATCGACACCGAACAGGATCTGGCTCGCGCCGTAGAAGGCGCTCAATCCCTCGGCGCGCAACAGGTCCGTCATGCCGCGTCCGCCTCGGTGCCGAGATAGGCCTCGATCACCGCCTGGTTGTTGCGGATCTCGTCGGGCGTGCCTTCGGCGAGGACGCGGCCATAGCACAAGACTCGGATGGTGCTGGCGACCTGGAACACGATGTCCATGTCGTGCTCGATGAAGACCAGCGTCAGCTGGCGCTGCTCCCACAGCACGCGCACGCGCTCGATCATGCGCCAGCGCTCTTCCGGGCCCATGCCGGCGGTCGGCTCGTCGAGCAAGAGCACCCTCGGTTCGAGCGCCAGCGCGATGGCGATATCAAGCAGCTTCTGGTCGCCGTGGGAAAGGATCGCGGCCTTGACGTTCGCGACCTCTGTCAAGCCCACCAGTTCCATCACCTGTTCGGCGCGTCCGGATACACCGGGTGGCGGAAAGCGGTGCGAGAGATTGCCCCACTGGCCGAGATGGGCGGTCACAGTGGCCATCAGGTTCTCCTTAACCGTCATGGTCGGAAAGCAGCTTGCCACCTGAAAGGCGCGGGCGATTCCCCGGTGCATCCGTTCGGTCTTGGACAGATGAAGGATATCCCGGCCGTCGAGCAACACCTCTCCCGAGTCGGCCGCGAAGGCGCCGCTGATCAGGTTGAAGAAGGTGCTTTTGCCGGCGCCGTTTGGACCGATCACCGCCGACAACGAGCCCGACGGAAAGGTCAGCGACACCTCGTCGATGGCCCGCACGCCACCGAAGGTCTTGCAGAGATTTTTGATCTCGAGCTTCATCGTAAGCGTCCGGGCCATGCCAGTCTGAGAAAATCGAGCACGCCGCGGCGGAGCCCGAGCGCGAAAGCGAGGATCACGATTCCCAGAACCAGCCCCTGATATTCGGTGAAGCGGGTGACGACGTCGTTCAGCGCAAGCAGGATCATCGCGCCCAGGACGGGTCCGAGGAAGCTGTTGATGCCGCCCAGCATGACGGCAAATATCGCCTGGCCGGAATTCGGCCAGTCGGCGAGTTCGGGATAGGCACCGGAGACGAACAGCGCCGCCAGCACGCCGCCCAGGCCCGCGAAGGCGCCGGCGATCGTGAAGGCGAAGAGCCGGGCTTGCCACAGCACGATGCCCAAAAAGCTGGCGCGGTTCTCGTTGTCGCGGATCATGCGCAAGGTCTGGCCAAACGGGCTCGCCGAGATGTGATGCAGCGCCAAGAGGCCGAGCACCGCGGTGACCGCGCAGAACTGGTAGAGATGAAGCTGCGAGGCGAGCTCGAAGCCGAAAATCTCGCGGCGGGGGATGCCGCCGCGCAGGCCCTGGTCGCCGCCGGTGAGGCTCTGCCAGGAGATGATGATGCTGTAGAACAGCATCTGCACCGCGAGCGTGAGGAAGGCGAAGTAGTCGGTGCTGAGGCGAACGCAGATCGCGCCGACGCCGAGCGCGGCCAAGGCCGTGACCAGCACCGCGAGCACGGCGGCTGCGGGCAGCGGGAGGTCGGTCAGCTGCATCGTCAGCGCGAAGGCATAGGCGCCGACGCCGTAGAACATGCCGTGTCCGAACGAGACCATGCCGGTATTGCCGACCAAAAGGTTGAGCGAGGTCGCAAACAGCGCCATCGCGCTCAAGCGGATGATGAAATCTTCGAAGGCAGGGCTGCGATGCAACAGTGGGATCGCCAGCACGACGATCAGGGCCAGGATAGCGATGGCCGCATCGCGCAACGCCGGGCGGCTCTTCATAGCCTTCGACCGAACAGGCCCTGCGGGCGCAGCAGCAGGATGGCGATCATCACGATGTAGATCAGTCCATCGGTGAATCTCGGGAAACCGATGGTGCCGAAGCCGCGGACCATGCCGATCATGAGCGCCGCGACCAAGGCTCCCGCGATCGAGCCCATGCCGCCGATCACCGTGACGATGAAGCTCTCGATCAGGATCGAAAAGCCCATGCCGGGCGACAGCGAACGCACGGGGGCCGCAAGTGCGCCGGCCAGCCCCGCCAACCCGCCGCCGATGGCGAACACGATCGCGAAAAGCAAGGACGTGTTGACGCCGAGCGCCGAAACCATCTGGGCGTTGACCGCGGCGGCGCGCACGGTCTTGCCGAGCCGTGTCATCGACAGGCCGAGGCCGAGTACGACCGCGATCAGCGCCGCGATGCCGACCAGAACGGCGTAGAAGGGCGGCACCACGCCGCCCGCAATATAGAGCGGCGGCACCTGGAAGGCCGCCGGCATCCCCATGGCATGGAACTCGGGTCCCCAGATGATCTTCACGAGGTCGTCGAAGATCAGCACGACCGCATAGCAGATCAAAAGCTGCATCAGCACGTTGGAGCCATAGACGCGGCTGATCAAAGCGCGTTCGAACACGACGCCGCCCAGCGCGGTCGCGAGCGTCCCGCACACGACCGCCAGCGCGTAGCTGTCGGTTGCGCCGAGCGCGCTATAGGCGATGTAGCCGCCCAGCATGTAGAAGGTGCCATGGGCGAAGTTGACGATCTTCAGCACGCCGAAAATCAGGGTCAGGCCGGCGGCGACAAGAAACAGCAACATGCCGACGATCAGCCCGCTCGTGGCCTGGGTAACCACGCAGGCGGAGGTCGAAAGGCAGGCGCCGAGCGCGTCGAGGTCCATCGCTCAGATGTAATTCTGCTGCTTCTTCCACTCCGTCTCAAGCTCGATGATCCGGCCCCAGTCGGCGGCCTTCACATCGACGATGAAGGGCTCCTTCGGCGTGGTCTGGCCCCAGCCGATGGCGTAGTCGATCGTGGTGTGGTCGTCGCGCATGGTGATGGTGCCGTCGAAGCCGAACGGCGTATTGATCTTGGTGCCGATGAGTGCCGCGGCGAGAGCCTTGCCATCGAGCGAGTTGGCCTTCTTGATGGCCGCCTCGTAGAACTGCATCGCCACCGTGTTCTGCCACGACCAGTTGGTCGGCCGCTCGTTCCACTTCTTGAGATAGGCCTGGCCCCATTCCTTGTTGGCGGGCGTATCCGGAAAGGTCTCCAGGTAGCGCGTCGCCGACTGGATGCCGGCCGGCAGGTTCTTGATGGCGGCCATCACGGGATAGTCGACGTTCGGCGTTGCCACCGTCATCTGCGCGAACAGGGCATAGACGTTGCCCTGGTTGACGAAGGCCGAGAGGTCGCCGGCATAGAGCAGCGTGAACAGCGCCTGCGGCTTGGCCTGGAGCAGCTTGGTGATGACCTCGGTGAAGTCGGGCTGGCCGAGCTTGGGCCAGGCCTCGGTGATGACCTCGACGTCCGGCTTGAACTTTTTGAAGAATTGCAGGTACTGCGCGGTGGTGTCGCGGCCATAGGCGTAGTCCGGCGAGCAGGTCGCCCACTTGTCGAGTTTCTTGGCCTTCGCGTATTCGGCGAGATAGATGCTGCCGGCCACGGCGTCGTGCACGCCCTGGCGCGCGACCCGGAAGGCGGTGGGGGCGCGGATCTTGGGGTCGGCGGTCAGCGACGAGGTCTCGCTGTTGGTGTGGATGCAGGCGATGCCGAGGTCGCGGACGACTTCCTGGACGGCGAAGGACGCCGACGAGGCCTCGGCATCGACGAGAAGCTCGCAACCCGTGCTGTTCACCAGTTCGCGCGCCACGCGGGCCGCCTCCTGGGGCTGGCCCTTCGAATCGCGGAAGACGAATTCGATGGGCCGGCCGAGAAAACCGCCTGTCGCGTTGATGCGATCCTGCTCCATCATCAGCGCATTGCGCGAGGAGGTGCCGAGCAGCGCGATCGGTCCCGACAGAATGCTCTGCATGCCGATGCGCAGCGTATTGGCCTCTGCCCGCGCCACCCAGGGAGCGGCCAGCAGGCCAGCCGTACCACCGGCCAACAGGGTGCGACGCGTGATAAGTCCGCTCATCGAACTGAACCTCCCCTTGAGCCTATTGCCGCCGCCCATTTTTTTGGGACGAACGGTTGTTTTTTAAGCTGGCAGCATAGGCCGGCGATAGCGTTCGGATCAAGTCGGCATTTGTCAGCTCGCGCCGGGGTTTGGGGGTGCGCCGGCTGGGCAGCGGGAGCGGCACCGAACGGTCGGCCAGTGTCCGCTCGATTGCGGGCTTGAGCGGTTCTCGGTTGCGACACGCTCGGCCTGCATTTGCGCAAACGACCGCGCCACCGGTATCGATCGCGATCGATGGGTGAGGAATTCTGGGCGCCTGCGCACGAGACGCGGGTTCGTATCAAACCCCGGCTCGAAACAGGTCCGATAGGGTGCTATTCCAGCGCGTCATTGCGAGCCAATCGGGCGCGCGAACGCGCGCTCGATCGAGCGAAGCAATCCATCGCCGCCACAGAAAGAAAAGCTGGATTGCTTCGTCGCAAGAGCTCCTCGCAATGACGGTTGAAGTTCTTATCAACTCACCGAAGCATTAGCGGTCTCATTGTGCGCTCCTCTTTTTGCTGCAATTCAGATCAGCTCGTAGGTTGGGTTGAGCTCTTCGCGAAACCCAACACCTTCGCTGGAACCATGAATCATGAACGATGGGTATCGCTTGACGCGCTGTAGCCTATGGACTACAAAGCTTGATGGTCGAGGTGCGTCAGACCGAAGAGTTTTCGGGCTGGCTGCACCGTCTCAGGGATGCCGATGCGGTCGCGCGCATTGTCGCCCGCATTCGCCGCATGGAGATGGGAAATCCCGGCGACGCCAGAAGCGTCGGTCACGGCATCCTCGAAATGCGAATCGACTAGGGGCCAGGTTACCGGATTTACTATGTGCATCGCGGCGCACAAATTGTGATCCTGTTATGTGGTGGCGACAAACGCACGCAACCAACGGATATCAAACGGGCCCAGAAGCTGGCGGAGACATGGTGATGCCCAAGGTGATGCTCAAAACAACGCGATTTGATGCCGCCGACTATCTCGACACCGAAGAGCGTCAGGTTGCCTATATTGTGGTGGCGCTCGAATCCGGCGACGCGGATTTCGTGCGTGACGCGCTCGGTCTCGTTGCGCGTGCGCGCGGCATGGGCGGGATTGCGAAGAAGGCCGGCTTGAACCGTGAAAGCCTGTACAAGGCGCTCGGGGAGACCGGCAATCCCGAATTCGGCACGGTCATGCGCATTGTTCGCGCGCTGGGTCTAACCCTTTCAGCGCGCCCCGTGGCGAGTGGACAGCCGTCAAAGCGGCGCCGGGTCGCCTGAGATAGAGACAAGCGCGGGCATGACGATACAGAGCTCGTAGGGCGGATCGTGATCCGCCGCCATGTATCCGGACCACTGACCAAGGGCTCGAACCTTTGCCTCGGCACGGGTGGGAACGGCTACGCTTCCTTAAGCTCTATCGCCGCACCAAAGACCCGGTCTGGCTCGACCGCGCCCGCCAGTTCGCCATGACCGCCATCGTCCAGTATCGCCGCGCTCACCTCGTCGCTGGCCGCGGACGCTATACGCTTTGGACCGGCGATGTCGGGCTTGCCATTTACCTTCGGGATTGCATCACCGGAGAGCCTTGCTTTCCGATGATCGATGTGTTCTGACCCGAACACGGCGACACGTCGGAGTTGGCAAAGACGCGCGCCGAGAATGAGCAAGCGAAAATAATATGCTGCGCAAACTGCGCCGTTTTGTCTTGAACAATCCCTGTCGACCGATAAATAATTGGCGAGCCACGTTTCGGAGGATGCCAATGTGGCATTGAATATTTACTGCGCTGCCGATACGCGAGATCGCCGAGGAGAAAGGCGTCGGCGCTCGGACGGCTTGGACGGCGGCTAGAGGCCACGCTGACGGCACTTGCCGTATGCCCGAGGACGGCCTATTCCGATCGAAAAATCCGCGAACAACCTCGCCCACGTGATGCAGGTCTACGGGGTGCCGAACGAGGTGTACGCCCACATGGGGCCATTGGCCATGCCGAGTATCCATCCGACGAAGACCACAGGGGTCTGAGGAAGCGCCGACGCCAATGTTCCGAAGCGGCGATAGGCCGATCTGGAAGGAGTTTCAGGGCGCTTAGCGGCGTCATTGTGCGCTCTTCTTTTGGCTGCAATCTTGTCGTGCCGTTCCATCCGCCGCCCTTTGCGCCGTTCCCACCATTTCGCATGCTAAAAGAGGGTGGGCACGCCATCGAGTACGCGCATTCGCGCGTCTCGCGGGCTTTGTTTTGCCCACCATACAGAATTATTGGGCGGTCCGGAATGACGCCTATTTACAAATGCCTATACAAACGCCTACTGTGTTATGAGCAGGGATTATGGAATTTGCGGGTTTTGATTGGGATCGCGGCAACCGGAAGAAGTGCCAAAAACACGGGGTTTCAATCGCCGAGATTGAAAGCATGTTTGATCATGTTGTGAGGATCGCGCCAGACCTACACCATTCTCTGACCGAGGAACGGTTCAAGGCCATAGGTAAAACCGATACCGGGCGAAACGTTCTCGTGGCCTTTACGCTCAGGCGGCGTGGTGACAGCAGCCTTCTTCGGCCGGTCAGCGCCCGCTACATGCACCAAAAGGAGGTGGCCTATTATGAAAAAGAAACTTCCAACCCTAACGAGTGATGCCGAAGCCGAGGCATTCGTTGCTAATGCCGATCTCGGCGAATACGACCTGGCGGGCATGGTTCCAGTGCGTTTTGAGTTAAAGCGCAAAGACAAGTCTGTGAATCTAAGGCTGCCCGCGCAACTTCTTGAAGCTGTGCAAACTCAGGCGAAGCGCGTAGGCATGCCCTATCAGCGCTTCATTCGCATGGCGCTTGAGCGCGCCCTGCACGATCCGAAGTGAATGGGAAATGAAGAATCCACCCATCATTGCGGAAGGCATGCAACGTCGTACGTGCCTCGATCTCGTGCGACAAACACGAGTCCGACTGCTGGTTCCGATGTGCCCTGCGGTTGAGTCTCCGCATGGAAGACGTGGATGCCCGCGACAAGCGCGGGCATGACGATAGCGAGAGCGATTCGATCTTTCGGGAGTATGCGCTAGCTAGCTCGGCTTGACCTGGGCCTGGGCGGCGGCCTGCCGTTCCATGTTCTGGCGGTAGAGGCCGACGAAGTCGACCGGGTCCAGCATCAGCGGCGGAAAGCCGCCATCGCGCACCGAGGTCGCGATGATTTCGCGCGCGAACGGGAACAACAGCCTGGGGCATTCGATCATGACCAGCGGATGCAGGTTTTCTTTCGGCACGTTGACAATGCGGAACACGCCGGCATAGGCGAGATCGAAGCTGAACAGGGTCTTGCCGCCGTTTTCCGCCTTGCCCTCGACCGAAAGCGTCACCTCGAACTCGTTTTCCGCGATATTGTTGGCGCTGACGTTGATCTGGATGTTGATCGCGGGCTGCTGCGGCTGCGGCGCCAGGGAAGCCGGCGCGTTCGGATTTTCAAACGACAGGTCCTTGGTATACTGCGCCAGCACGTTCAGCTGGGGAGGAGGGGCCGGCTCTTGAGGCGTGCCGTTGCCGTTGGTCATGGAAGTCTCTCCTGGAGCGGGCGAGCGAGGACCGGCTTTGCGACTGAAATCGCTCGGGGGCGAAAATGTCTTTGTCGTGGCGAGTGGCTATCATAGCCGCGCCTCGTTCCACAAGGATGACGATCGCGCGGTCGACGCCAACCACCCAACGGACCAGCGGGCGCGCCAGACGTGCAACATGGCATCCTCGGCCAGACCCCATGCGTGCACCCTAAATTATTGAATATGCGCGATTTCCGGGCATAATCGGGTTTCCCCTTGCAGCCAAAACGCGCTACAACCCGCTGTCGGAAAACAGCCGAGAGCAAAAGCTGGGACTGTTTCCGCCGGCTTTGCATTTCATGCCAGACGCTCATTGGCCTGGCCGGGGTTCGTGCCTACATGTTGCAGGCCGATCCATGATGTAATCTTTGCCGTTCTCCCCAAGGGAAATGCTCTACCGCTGGGCCCGTTGCCGGCGTGAGAACCAGAAAGCGAATGCGACGTGGATATTTATACCATCATCTTCCTGGCCCTGGCCGTCTTCATCTTCCTCCGTCTGCGTAACGTCCTCGGACAGCGCACCGGAAACGAGCGGCCGCCCTATGATCGCGCGGCGCGCAATGTGGTGCAGGGCGCACCCGACAATAACGTGGTTCCGCTGCCGGGTGCGGTGATCGACCAGGCGCCGCTGGCGCCGGCCGCCGAGGTGGCGCCGCCGACCGACCGCTGGAAGGGGCTGGCCGAGCCCGGCACACCGTTGGCGCAAGGGCTCGATGCCATCGCCGCCCAGGATTCCTCGTTCGATCCGCGACATTTCCTCAGCGGCGCGCGCGGCGCCTACGAGATGATCGTGCTGGCATTCGCAAACGGCGATCGCAGGGCGCTGAAGGATCTGTTGTCGTCAGAAGTTTTCGAGAGTTTCGAAAACGTCATCCGGGATCGCGAGAAGCGCGAGCAAAAGACCGAAACCCGGTTCGTTTCGATCGACAAGGCCGAGCTGGTCAACGCCGAAACCCGGGATCGGGCGGCGCAGCTGACGGTTCGCTTTGTTTCGCAGATGATCTCGGTGACCCGGGACAAGACCGGCGCGATTGTCGACGGCAATCCGGACAAGGTCACCGATATCACCGATGTCTGGACATTCGCCCGCGACACCACTTCACGCGATCCGAACTGGAAGCTGGTTGGCACCGGAAGCGCTCACTAGAGCGCTTCCCGATTAGCTTGAATCGGAAAGCGCCCTAGTTGTTCTTTATTTGTCGCATTTTCTTACGGAAAGCCGGTGTCCACCTTTCCGGAAAATGCTTTAACGCGCGGGGTATCAGAGCAACCGCCGCTGCGTTCGGTGTCATCGCCGTCGTGTCGTCGCTGGCCCCGTTTGCGGCATTTGCCGCACGCACCACGCACATCCATCATATGGCGCAGCCTGCGCACCGGCATCTGCCCTATCCCACGCTCGCCTGGCCCCTTGAGATCTCCGGCAGCCAGTATGTTCCGGTCGCATGGAGCGATATCGCGGGCTGGGACGAGGACGACCATCTGCAAGCCTACCGGGCGTTCCGCATCAGCTGCCAACAGATATCGGCGCAGCCGACGCCGTCGGCCGATCCCAGGGCATTGGGAATATCGTTACGCGAGCCCTGCCGCGCGGCCAGAGCCGCTGATGTCAGCGATGGTGCCGGGGCCAAGGCTTTCTTCGAAGCGCAGTTCATGCCCTTGCGCATCTCGCGGCTTGGCGAGGAGCAGGGTTTTGTCACCGGCTATTACGAGCCCGTGCTCGATGGCTCGCGGACGCAAACCGATGTCTATACCGTGCCGCTCTATCGCCGCCCCTCCAACCTGTTTGTCCGCGGCTTCAGGCAAAGCGATGCCGGCTTGCCCAACAAAGGCGAGGTGTTCCGCAAGATCGGCCGTCGCAAGCTCGTGCCCTATTACGACCGTGCCGAGATCGAGGATGGGGCGATCGCCGGCCGCGGCCTCGAAATCTGCTGGCTGAAGAGCCAGACCGATCTGTTGTTCGCGCAAATCCAGGGCTCGGCGCGGATCCGCCTCGAGGATGGCTCGACCATCCGCATCAACTACGATGCCCATAATGGCTATCCCTATACGGCGGTCGGCCGCATCCTGATCGACCGCGGCATCATCCCGAGAGAGCAGATGTCGATGCAGCGCATCCGGGAATGGATGGAGCAAAACCCCGACGGCGCCGGCGAATTGCGCCGGCAGAACCGCTCCTATGTATTCTTTCGCGAGGTGCAGCTTGGCGACAAGGATGAAGCCGTCGGCGCCGAGGGCGTGCCGCTGACGCCGGGCCGGTCGATCGCGGTCGACAGGGCGTTGCACGTCTACGGCACGCCGTTCTTCATCGAAGGCGAGCTGCCGATCGAATCGGCGCAATCCAGGACGCCGTTTCGCCGGCTGATGGTGGCGCAGGATACCGGCTCGGCGATCACAGGCCCGGCGCGTGCCGATATCTATTACGGCGCCGGCGCCGAAGCCGGACGGGTGTCCGGCCGCTTCCGGCACAATGTGCGTTTTGTCATGCTGGTGCCGAGGAGCCTCGATCCGATCGGCCGGGGCCGCAAGATGCCGCTGCCGGATGCCAGGCCATCGGCTAAAATCGCAAAACTGTTTCCGCAAGCAGATCCGCCCGGCGATCAACGCAAAGATCAGAATGACGGCGCCAAGCCGCCGCAGGCCGTGAAGCCGCCGCAGGCTTCCAAACTGCCGCAGCCATCGACGACCCGCGCGCCCGCTTCGGCTACGCCAATGGCTGCCGCGGTAGCGGTGCCGCTGCCCGCAGCGCGGCCCAGCGTCAAACCAGGCGGCGAACGCCATCGCCCACCTCGCCACCACATTTATCGTCGTCGAAGATGAAACGTTCTGCCTCGCCCCGGATCCCGGAATTGCCGGCGCCGCCGCATCGCAAACGCAGCTTGAGCGAAGAAGAGCGCGCGCTCTGGGAAAATGTCGCCAGGCAGGTAAAACCGCTGCGGAAAAAGCCGCGTTCCGTCAAGAAAGAGGCGGAAACGGCGGCGGCGGCAAAGTCCGCAGCTGCGTCGAAGCCGCATGTCCCCGCCAGGGTCAAACCCGCAGCGAAGCCCGATTTGCCGCCGGCCACGCCGCCGCTGGCGCCGCTGGGGCGGCGTGAGCGTTCGCAATTGTCCCGCGGCAAGAAAGAGATCGACGCCCGGCTCGACCTGCACGGCATGACCCAGAGCCGCGCGCACCGCGCGCTCGCAGGCTTCCTGCAGCGCGCCCACCGCGATGGCCTGACGTTCGTACTGGTCATCACCGGCAAGGGCCGCACTGTCGGAGCCGAATCCGAGCGCGGCGTACTGCGCCGCCAGGTGCCGCTGTGGCTCGGTCTGCCGGAATTCCGCGCGCTGGTGGTTGGGTTCGAAGAAGCCCATGTCGGCCATGGCGGCGAAGGCGCGCTCTACGTACGCATCAGGCGATCGCGAATCTAGAACGGCCGGACGATGCCGACCCGCGGCACCAGCGTGACGACCCAGCCGAGCAGGGTGACCTTGCGCTCATCACCTGGGATCGGCGGCACGCTTTGCGAAGCGGGCAAGCTCTTGACCGCATGCAGGATCAGGAACATGCAGACCGCCCAGTTCGAAATCCACCTGGAATAGTCGAACACGATTGCAAACATGATGAGATAGGCCGCGCTCACCGCCACGATGGCGGCAATGACCACGCGGCGATGAAATTCGATTGCAAGTGCGCGGATCGAATCGCCAAAATATTTCCAGAGCGGGGCGTGCAGCCAGATCAAGAGGGCAAACACGGGAATGCCCAGGAGATTGGAGGGCATGCGCGCCCAGGTATCTGCGATTTCCCTGGCCAGCGGCTGATACCAGATATAGCTGAAGCTCAAGAGATCGGTCCGGGTGGGATCGGCCATGCGGCTCTGCAGGTAGCGGGAGAACTGGTCCGGCGGCACTGCCAACGATCCCAGGAATTGCGCCGCGAAGAACAGTAACCCGACGCAGGCGATCGCGGCGATCCCGACGATGGAATTTTGCCGGCTAAAACCCTGCGCCAGATAATAGCGCAGCACCACGATGACCGCGATGGTCGGCACATACATCAGGAGGTGGATGTGGTGGATCAGGATCAGGATCATCGAGGCGGCAGTGGCGAGTGCCACGAAAGCCAGCGAATACGCCGGCGCCAGCAATAGCCCGATCGCGACCGCGCAGCCGTAGATATCGAAGTGCCCCAGCGTGTGCATGAAATTCTTCAGGAAAAACGGCGAGCCGGCCATGAACACCAATAGCGGCGCATGCGCATCGTCGAAACCAAAGGTGCGCCGGAACAGTTTTACGAACAGCGCCAGCGTGACGAGCCAGACCGCGCCGCCGAGCGCAAATACCAGCCACACCGGAATCTTCGCAAAGAACAGCGCCATCACCGCGCCGATCAGCGCGCGCTTGGTAAAGCCGAAATGATAGTCGACCAGAAGATGGATGTAGGGAACGTAGGGCTCGCGGGTGATCTTGTAGAGAAAAACCCCTGCTACCACGGCGAAATTGACCGCCAGCATCAGGCGCCAGGGGTTCTCCCGCATCTTAAAGAATGAACCGGCTCAGATCGGCGTTCTTGGCGAGATCGCCGACGTGCTTCTGCACATAATCGGCATCGATCCGGATGGTCTCGCCATTGCGGTCGGGGGCGGCGAACGAAATCTCGTCGAGCACGCGCTCCATCACCGTCTGCAGCCGTCGCGCGCCGATATTTTCCACCGTGGAATTGACGGCGACCGCGACGTCGGCAAGCGCGTCGATGGCCTCCGCGGTGATGTCCAGCGTCACGCCCTCGGTCTGCATTAATGCGACATACTGCTTGATCAGGGAGGCTTCGGGCTCGGTCAGGATGCGGCGCATGTCGTCGCGGGTCAGAGCATCGAGCTCGACGCGGATCGGCAGCCGCCCCTGCAATTCGGGCAACAGATCCGACGGCTTGGCGATGTGAAAGGCGCCCGAGGCGATGAACAGGATATGGTCGGTCTTGACCGCGCCGTGCTTGGTCGAAACCGTGGTGCCTTCGATCAGGGGCAACAGATCGCGCTGCACGCCCTCGCGCGAGACATCGCCGCCGCTGCGGCCATCACGCACGCAGATCTTGTCGATCTCGTCGAGAAACACGATGCCGTTATTCTCGACCGCGTTGATCGCTTCCTGGACCAGGGAATCGGTATCCAGGAGCTTGTCGGATTCCTCATTGACGAGGAGTTCGTGGGAATCCACAACCGTCAGCCGCCGGGTCTTGGTGCGGCCGCCCAGCTTGCCGAAGATATCGCCGATCGAGATGGCGCCCATCTGCGCTCCGGGCATGCCGGGAATCTCGAACATCGGCATGCCGCCTGAGGATTGCGTCTCGACCTCGATTTCCTTGTCGTTGAGTTCGCCCGAGCGCAGCTTCCTGCGGAACGAATCGCGGGTGGTGGAGCTGGAGTTGGCGCCGACCAGGGCGTCGAGCACCCGCTCCTCGGCGGCGAGCTGGGCGCGGACCTGCACGTCCTTGCGCTTGCGTTCGCGCACCTGCGCGATGCCGACCTCGAGCAGATCGCGGATGATCTGCTCGACATCGCGGCCGACATAGCCGACCTCGGTGAATTTGGTGGCCTCGACCTTGATGAACGGGGCGCCGGCGAGCTTGGCCAGCCGGCGTGCGATCTCGGTCTTGCCGACGCCGGTCGGCCCGATCATCAGGATGTTCTTCGGCAGCACTTCCTCGCGCAAGTTGCCGGTGAGCTGCAGCCGCCGCCAGCGGTTGCGCAGCGCGATCGAGACCGCGCGCTTGGCGTCGGTCTGGCCGACGATGAAACGGTCGAGTTCGGAAACGATCTCACGGGGGGAAAAGTCGGTCATGGGTCCTAGCTCAGCCTGCGCTCAACGTCTCGATCGTGACATTGCGATTGGTATAGACGCAAATGTCGGCGGCGATATCGAGCGCCCGGCGCACGATGGTCTCGGCATCCTTGTCGCTATCGACCAAAGCGCGGGCCGCGGCTAGCGCATAATTGCCGCCGGACCCGATCGCCATCACGCCGGCTTCCGGCTCCAGCACGTCGCCGGTCCCGGTCAGAACCAGCGACACTTCCTTGTCGGCGACGATCATCATCGCCTCCAGCCGGCGCAAATAGCGGTCGGTGCGCCAGTCTTTTGCCAATTCGACCGCGGCGCGGGTCAGTTGGCCCGGATATTGTTCGAGCTTGCTTTCCAGCCGCTCGAACAACGTAAAGGCATCCGCTGTCGCGCCGGCGAAGCCGCCGATGACGTCGCCCTTGCCGAGCTTGCGGACCTTCCTGGCGTTGGATTTGATCACGGTCTGGCCGATCGAGACCTGGCCGTCGCCGCCGATCACCACCTTGCCGCCCTTGCGAACCGTCAGGATGGTGGTGCCGTGCCAGACCGGCGGCTGGGCATCTGATGCCTGCATGAAGTACCTCGCATTTCCCTTCGGGCATCTAGGGATTGCCGTCCGGGGTTACAATCTCAGCGGCTTGGGGCGTCCTCGAGCGCAGCCTGCCCGGGCCTAAAATCAGGGTCGAGCGCGGACATCAAGGCCGTCGGGCAGAAGGCCGGCGGCCGGAATCCGCTCACCATGGGCCCAGGTTCACACCTTGATCAGCCATCCCGCAGTAGCGAAGGGCAAGTGAGCCTGTTAAAGAGGTGGGCCTGTCAGAAGGGTGCGTTTTCAGCACGGGAAAGCCCTGTTTTCATGCGCATATCGACCATCAAGCGCAAGACCAAGGAGACCGATATCGAGGTCACCGTCAACCTCGACGGGTCAGGCCTGTCCGACGTCTCGACCGGCATCGGCTTCTTCGACCATATGCTGGATCTCTTGGCCCGGCATTCGCGCATCGACATCTCGGTGAAGGCGGTCGGCGACCTGCATATCGACCACCATCACACCACCGAGGATGTCGGTATCGCGCTCGGCCAGGCCGTCAAGCAGGCGCTCGGCACCATGGCCGGCATCACCCGCTATGCCTCGGTCCACATGCCGATGGATGAGACGCTGGCGCGCGTGGTGATCGATATTTCGGGACGGCCGGTGCTGGTATTCAAGGTGGTTTTTCCGCGCGACAAGATAGGCCAGTTCGACACCGAGCTGGTGCGCGAGTGGTTCAATGCCTTCGCGATCAATGCCGGCGTGACTTTGCACGTCGAGACCCTATATGGCGAGAACAGCCATCACATCGCCGAATCCTGCTTCAAGGGTCTGGCGAGGGCGCTGCGTGCTGCGGTCGCGATCGATCCGCGCGCCGCGGGCGAGGTGCCATCCACCAAGGGTCAGCTTGGCGGCTGATTTCCTGTTCCTGTTTTCGGCGGAGAGAAAGCGATGCCGGTCTACACAGTTCATGCTCCTTTGACCAATGGTACGGAGCTCCGCTCAACCGACGGCTTCGCCTTCGTTCGCGACGGCTTCCATGTCTGGGCGGCGCTGCTCGGCCCGGTCTGGCTCGCCGGGCATCGGCTGTGGCTGGCGCTGCTCGGCTGGATCGTCGTGGTGATCGCGATCCAACTCGCAATGGTGAAACTCGGGGCCGGCGGTACGGCGATCTTGTCGGTGGATGTGCTGATGGCGCTGTTGATGGGATTTGAAGCGGCCAGCCTCTGGCGCTGGACCTTGTCACGGCACCGCTGGCGTCAGCTCGACCTCGTGGTGGCCGATGACGAGGAAGCGGCGGAGCGGCGTTTCTTCGATCGCTGGATCGCCGGGCAGCGCGGGTTCGGCAACGATCAATCCGGGGTCGACCGCGGCGGACCGCCGCCGCCGCGCAATATTGCGGGCCAGCCATTTTCGCGGCCGCCGCCGCTGCCGCACAGCGACATCATCGGATTGTTTCCGGAGCCGGGAGCCTCGCGTTGAGTGTTGCCATCATCGATTACGGCTCCGGCAACCTGCACTCCGCCGCGAAGGCGTTCGAGCGCGCCGCGCGGAGCATGGAAAACCCGCCAAAAATCATGGTGACGCGCGATCCCGATGCCGTCTTTCGCGCCGATCGCATCGTACTGCCCGGGGTCGGCGCCTTCGCCGATTGCCGGCGCGGGCTGGACGCGCTCGACGGCATGATCGAGGCCATGACAGAGGCCGTGCGCCACAAGGCACGGCCGTTCTTCGGCATCTGCGTCGGCATGCAGCTGATGGCGACCCGCGGCAAGGAGCATGTCGTAACCGACGGGTTCAACTGGATCAAAGGCGAGGTCGAAAAGATCTCGCCGCGAGAGGACAATTTGAAAATTCCGCATATGGGCTGGAACACGCTCGACATGGTCCGGGAGCATCCCGTGCTCGAGCGCCTGCCGCTCGGCCCACACGGCCGCCACGCTTATTTCGTGCACTCCTTCCACCTCCATGCGACCGACGAGGCGGACGTGCTGGCGCGCGCCGATTACGGCGGTCCGGTGACGGCGATCGTCGCCAAGGATACCGCGATCGGGACCCAGTTTCACCCGGAGAAGAGCCAGCGGTTCGGGCTCGCTCTGATCGCGAACTTTCTGAAATGGAAGCCGTGATTCTTTTTCCCGCCATCGATCTGAAAAACGGCCAGTGCGTGCGCCTTGAGCAGGGCGACATGGCGCGCGCGACCGTGTTCAACCTCGATCCCGTGGCGCAGGCGCTTAGCTTTGCCGCGCAGGGGTTCGAATATTTGCATGTGGTCGATCTCGACGGCGCCTTTGCCGGCAAGCCGGTCAACGCGCCGGCCGTCGAGGCGATGCTTTCGGCCATCACCATGCCGGTCCAGCTCGGCGGCGGCATTCGCGATCTTAAAACCGTGGAAGCCTGGCTCGACAAGGGTGTGGCGCGGGTGATCATCGGCACATCAGCGGTGCGCGACCCCGAGCTGGTCAAGGGGGCGGCGAAGCGCTTCCCCGGCCGTGTCGCGGTCGGTCTCGATGCCCGCGACGGCAAGGTCGCGGTGCAAGGCTGGGCCGAGACCTCAGAGGTCTTGGCGCTGGAAATCGCCAGGCGATTCGAGGATGCCGGCGTCGCCGCCATCATCTTCACCGACATCGCGCGCGACGGTCTCCTGAAGGGCCTCAATCTCGACGCCACCATCGCGCTGGCGGAAGCGATCTCGATACCGGTCATTGCTTCGGGCGGGTTGGCGTCGATCGACGACGTCCGGGCGCTGCTGGCGCCCGATGCGAAAAAACTCGCCGGCGCGATCGCCGGCCGCGCGCTCTATGACGGCCGCCTCGACGCAGCCGCGGCGCTGGCGCTGATCCGTCGGTCGCGGGCTGACGTCAAATGATGAAGCTCGAGGAAATATACAAGAAGGGCCGGAAGCCCGTTGTTATCGACCCGACCAATGAGATAAGTCGCATCGAGCAAGATCACGGAGGTACCCATGAAAACCAGTCTTCTGGCCTTTGATGACGGCAATGGAGACGCTCTCAATCTGCGTGGCTTCGTCGATAGCCTCGACGAAAACGCCGAATTGATTGAGCTGGACGCCCACGTTTGCTTTATTCAAAGCACGTTGTCTGTCTCCGAATTGTCGGACCGGTTTCTCCAATTTGCCGGGTCACGGCTTTTCTTTGTTACGGATGTTACCTCCAGCGAATTCGCTGGCCGTATGCCGGGAGTCTATTGGGACTTTATCAAAAGCAGGTCCCTCGAATCCGCGGCTGAGTAAAATGTTCAAGGTCCGCGTCATTCCCTGTCTCGACGTCAAGGACGGCCGCGTCGTCAAGGGCGTCAATTTTGTCGATCTGCGCGACGCCGGCGATCCCGTCGAGGCGGCGATTGCCTATGACGCCGCCGGCGCCGACGAACTGTGCTTTCTCGACATTACCGCAACCCATGAAGATCGCGGCATCATGCTCGATGTGGTGCGGCGGACGGCGGAAGCCTGCTTCATGCCGCTGACGGTCGGCGGCGGCGTGCGCACCGTCGACGACATCAGGATTTTGCTGCGAAGTGGCGCCGACAAGGTGTCGATCAACAGCGCAGCCGTCAGCCGCCGCGAATTCGTCAAGGAAGCGGCCGAAAAATTCGGCGGTCAATGCATCGTGGTGGCGATCGACGCCAAGCGCGTCAAGCGCGGCGGCGGCTCGGAGCGCTGGGAAATCTTTACCCATGGCGGGCGCAATGCGACCGGCATCGACGCCATCGAATATGCAGAGGAAGTGGTCTTCCTCGGCGCCGGCGAAATCCTGCTGACCTCGATGGACCGCGATGGCACCAGGCAGGG
>NZ_JBEKXH010000037.1:0-24622 GCF_049512235.1 Bradyrhizobium sp. | reverse complement strand
CTGGCGATCGATCATCCGTGCGACCAGCGTCAGCGCGAAATCGATGCCCGCGGTGACGCCGCCGCCGGTGATACGGTCGCGGTCGACGCAGACGCGGGTGTTCGCCGGTAGTGCCCCGAAGCGCGCCAGCAGATCCATCGCGGTCCAGTGCGTCGTCGCGCGATAACCCTTCAACAGGCCCGCCGCGCCCAGAACCAGCGATCCCGTACAGACCGAGGTGACATATTTGGCATGCGCGGCCTGCCGGCGCAGGAAGTCCAGCACTTCCTCATCATTGACCATGTCGTCGGTGCCGACGCCGCCGGGCACGCAGATCACGTCGAGCGGCGGACACTCCGCGAAGGTCGTGGTCGGCGTCAGCACCATCACCGAATCGCTGGCGATCGGTTCGATCCGTTTCCAGATCAGATGCACCTTGGCGTCCGGAACGCTGGAGAACACCTGTAGCGGACCGGTGAGGTCGAGCTGGGTCACCTTCGGGAAGATCACAAATCCGATGTGAAGCGCTGCCGACATGATGCGAGCCTTTCGAGGTTCTGCTTTGGAGGTTCTGACGCCGCCATCCTGGCATGACGGCTTCATGTCCGAAATGACGAATTTCCCTCATTTTATGACTCAGCCGAGGGCGGCATTTTGGTTCGGCTCAAGCATCGATGCTCGGCGCGAGGCCGCAAGCGCCTGCCGTTATTTGCCGACACTGTGATTACTCGCAAAACCGCCGATGCGATCGCAGCTTGCCACGGCCAAATCAACGGGATGTTAGGGAGTTTCATTCAGCATGCCGCAGGGAACGGCTGGATTGGCCGAGGCCAACCTTGAGCACGGAAAGAATGTCGCAGGCGATTTCCAGGATTCCGGGCCGATATTATTTCGCCATTTTTGTATTAGCCTCAGCCACGCTGTCGTATCAGATACTCATCACGCGTTGTTTCAGCGTCATGCTGTATTATCATTTCGCCTTTGCCGCCATTTCGCTGGCCATGCTGGGACTGACCCGCGGCGCGATGGAAGTTTACAACCATCCGGTCCGCTACGCGACCGAACAAGTGGGTGTGGAATTCGCGCGCCACGCATCATGGTTCGCGCTCAGCGCCGTGGGTACGATGATCGCGTTCCTGTGCGTGCCGCTCGTGGTGCCCGAGCAATATGTCAGGTTGGCGCTGGCGATCACGACGGTCGCCTTCGTGAGGCCGTTCACCGAAAGTGGCGTATGCATCACGCTTTTGCTCACTCGCCTGCCGCATCGCGGTGGATGGTTATACGCAGCCGACCTTGCGGGTGCGGCGCTCGGATGCCTCGGGGTCATCTTGCTGTTGCTTGTCGTCGATCCCGTGAGCGCCACACTGGGGATCGGAGCCTTTGCGGCAGGGGCAGGCTGGATCGTGGCGCGGAACTGCGCCGACATGCGCAGCCTGCGTATCAGCGGCGCCGTAGCGCTGACGCTGGCCGTCGCGGCCACGCTGCACACCGGACTTGAAGTTTCCGGCAAAGGGCATTTGGGCGTCTTCTGGGCCAAGGGCGTCGCGCAGACGGGAACGCTGTTTGAGCGCTGGAACACTTATTCGCGCGTGAGGGTTACCGCCCTCGGAGAGACCGCTCCGTTCGGCTGGGGCCTCACCGACACGGCGAAGACGACCATCGACCAGAACCATCTCGATATCGATGCCGACGCAGCCACGGTGATCACCCGGTACGATGGCGATCTCGGCAAGCTGGCCTATTTGAAAGACGATGTCATCAATGCCGCCTACCTGGTGCGGCCGCCGGCCGACGTCGCTGTCGTTGGCGTTGGCGGCGGTCGGGATATTCTGTCTGGGCTGGTTTTCGGCGCCAGGCACATCCGCGGAATTGAGATCAATCCTGCGATCTTCGAGGTCCTGACTGACAAGTTCGCCGATTTCTCGGGCCATCTGGATCGCCAGCCCGGCGTGTCGCTGGTCAATGCCGAAGCCCGCAGCTACATCAACCATTCGTCCGAGCGATACGACCTTGTCCAGATTTCGCTGATCGACACCTGGGCCGCAACGGCGGCTGGCGGACTGACACTTACCGAAAACCGCCTCTATACCGTGGAGGCGTGGGATGACTTCTACCGGGCGCTGAACCCGGGCGGGCTGCTTTCAGTATCGCGCTGGTACGACCCGGACGATCACCGCGGCGAGTTCTATCGTCTGGTGTCGATCGCAGCGAGCGCGCTGCAGCGCAGGGGAGTTTCCGCAGCCGAGCTATCGCACCACGTTGTCGCACTGAACGTCGGCAACATCATAACGGTGATTACCAGTCCTGACGCCTTCACCGACACCCAATGGCAGGCGGCGCGCGCGAGGCTGTTGGCGCAGGGCTTCAAGATACTGCTGGGGCCGGATGTCGCGTTCGACGCGGTCACATCGACGTTGCTGTCCGGCAAGGCGGACGCGGCATTCCTGGCGTCATTGCCGGAAAATATCGCTGCCTCCACCGACGACAATCCGTTCTTTTTCTATACGGCGCGTTTCGGAAAACTTGCCAGCATGCCGTCATGGACGCTCACGAACAACAGTGAGGCGGTGACCATGACCCTGCTTCTGATCGTGTTGGCGCTGTGCGCCTGCGGGTACTATATCTTCATACCTTTTGTCCGGCTTGCGAGGCGGATGCCGTTGTCCGTGCTGACGCCGCCGGTCGCCTATTTCTGCGCGATCGGCATGGGCTTCATGCTGATTGAAATATCGCAGATGCAGCGGTTGATGGTCTTTCTGGGCCATCCCGTTTACGGACTGGCTGTCGTACTTTTTACCATTCTCCTGTTTGGCGGGATCGGCAGCGCCACGGTCGGTGCGCATGAACCTCGATCGGGCGCGGTCGTGGCGCGGGTTCTGGCCCTGCTTACGACGCTGGTGGCGGCCGGACTTCTGACTCCCTTGCTGGCGACATGGGCGCGATCGGAAGCGACCGATATCCGCATTCTGTGGTCGGTGCTGTTGCTGGCGCCCCCGGCGTTTTTCATGGGGATGATGTTCCCGCTCGGCCTCAGCATCTGGCGCCGTCACGCCGACCTGCTTCCGTTTTTCTGGAGCGTCAACGGCATCACCTCGATGTTCGCTTCCGTGCTCGGGATGGCATTGTCGATCGAATTCGGCATCGCCAGGACCTACGCCCTGGGCGCCTGCTGCTACGTCGTCTGTGCCTTGCTGATCGCCCTCAGTCGCCAAGCGAACCGGATGTCCGCGGAGCGGCCGGTCGAGGCACCGGTGCATCAGGATAAGGCCGCCGACGCGGCCGGCCCGGTCGCGTCCCCCCAACCATTGTAGATCGCCAAGGCGATCAGATCGCGGTGCGGGGACAGGGGGTCGGCGCGGCGTCTGCCCGCATCGAGGCCGACCCAGTCCAAGTTATTTCAGGGTGTGCTCGCACCCAGTCCGGCATGAGTTCGCGGCATTTTGCCCGCGCCTTCATCGCCGAGACCGGCACCACGCCGTCGAAAGCGGTCGAGCGGCTGCGGATCGAGGTGGCGCGGCAGCGCGTGCAATCCTCCGGCGAGGCGATCGAACGGGTCGCGCAACTGACTGGTTTTCGCGATCCGGAGCGGATGCGCCGCGCCTTCATCCGCGCCTTCGGCCAGCCGCCGCGATCGCTGCGCCGCGCGGCGCGAATGGGTAGGCTTATCGGGTTTCCAGAAGTCCCAGTCTGCGGCCGAGCCAATGGGTTGACGGCGCCTGGATCAGGATCGTCATCAGGATAGCAATGAAAGTGACCGACGCGATCACCTGCGCGCCCGGCGCCTTGATGCCGAGCAGCAGGCCAGCCAACGCCGCTGGGATCACCCCGGTCTCGCGGGTCCAGCACATGAACAGAAGTTCGGCAAGACTCCAGCGCGCGCGGCGATCGGGCAGCGCGCACAGGAACACCGTGGCTGGCCGCGCCACCCCCATCAGGACCGCGACGATGGCCATCCCGTGCAGCCAGTATCGGCCCATCAGCGCGAAATCGACCTGCGCGCCCAGGAGAATGAAAATGAACAGGCGCATGACGAAGGCGGTGGTCAGGACGAATTCGGCGAGCTTCTGCGCTTCGCCGGCTTCCATCTGAAAGCCGAACCTCTCCTTGTTGCCGAGCACAATCCCGAACACGAAAACCGCCATGAAGCCGCTGGCCTGCAGGCCGCTGGCCGCGAAATAGGCAGCGATGACGGCGACCACCGTGACGACGGGCGCGTATTCGGCGAGGAATGCCCATCGCTCATGCGCGATCAGGAGCGCGGCGAGGTATCCGAGCGCAAGCCCGGCGACGATGCCGATCGCGGCCTGCTTGAGCAGGCCTAACAATGCGACACTCAGCGAAAACTCGCCGCTTCCCATCGCCACTGCGAGCACACTGAAGGTTAAGATCGCGGCCATGGCGTCGTTGAACGCGGACTCGCTCGTCACCGTCTGCGCTACCCGGGCGCGGATCGGGACCTGCCGGAAGATCGGCACCAACGTTGCCGGATCGGTGGAGGCCATGGTGGCGCCCATCAAGAGCGCCACGATCGGGGGAATGCCGAGGATGATATGGGCGGCAAGTGCGGTGATGCCGGCCGTGATCAGGATGCCCGCGGTTGAGAGGATGAGGATGGTGATCCAAACCTGCTTCAAGACCTCGAAGCGCAGCGTCGCGCCGCCATCGAACAGGATATAGCTGGCGCCGAACAGCAGAATGATCTGGTTCAGCGCCGAGTCGGCTTTGATATCGATCAGCCCAAGCGCCTGCGGGCCGATCGCGATGCCCGCCAGCAGAAACACCGCGACATCGGGAATCCTGATCTTCTGCGCCACCAGGCTAATGAGGGTGCCGATCGCCAAAATGAGACCGCAGGAAAGCAGCGCGTGCCTGGCGATCTCGATGGAGGCCGAAGTTTCCAATTCGCTTGCCTTCCAGGGCTTTAAGTCAAAAAGAGGAAGCGTGGGGGCGGGGGTCGCTGACTATCATGCGCCGGCGACGCTGCCCGACGCGCCGCAAAATGGCAAGGATACAGGCCTCAACCGGACGGCAAATGAGGCCCGCGCCTCGGCGCCGGCGCGTTTTCCGACTCGCCGTTTTCCATGCGGATAATAAAATCGCCCCCGGAACGCGGTTCCATGGCGGCAGCATGGTTGACAGGGGAAAGAGTCGCGTTTTCCATCCCATAGAGATCAGACCGATTTGGACGCGACCGTCTGGGCAAGGTCCGTTCATCCTCGCTTTCTACAAGCGGGAAAGACCGGGATGAGCCGCATACCCTTTCCCGCTTTTTTGGCGAGACTAGGCCTCAGAAGACTCCAGGTTCTCCGGCGATTCTTCCCCGATCGGCAGCATCATGTAAAAAACAGCGCCGTGATGTTCGTTCGGCGTTGCCCGGAGCCGGCCGCCATGGGCTTCGACGATCGAGCGGCAGATCGACAACCCCATCCCCAGACCGCTGGCCTTGGTCGTATAGAAAGCTTCGAAGACGCGCTCGGGATTGGCGCGAGGCAGCCCCGGACCCGAATCGCTTACCGCGACAAGCACGCTGCCCGACTCGACCTCACTGCTGCTGATCAGCAACTCCCGCGATCGCTCCCCGACCTCGCTCATCGCTTCAATGGCGTTCATCACCAAGTTCAGGATCACCTGTTGCAACTGGACTCTGTCCCCCAAAATGTGGGGCAGCCCCTCTGACAGTTGCATCGTCGCCAAAACGCTATGCTCCGACATCGCGGCACGGGCCAGTGTCATAATCTCCAAGATTACTTCGTTAATCTCCAAATTTTCCTTCCGCGCCGGCGCCTTTCTGGAGAAATCGCGAATCCGGCTCACAATATCAGCGGCTCGCTTGCCGTCGCTGATAATACGGTCGATCAAGGGCTTGGCCTTTTCCAAATTTGGTGGCTGACGGGCGAGCCAGCGCACAGCTGTTCCGGCATTAGTAAGCAGGGCGGCGATAGGTTGGTTGACCTCGTGGGCAATAGAGGCCGTGAGTTGGTCCATTGTCGCGACCCGGTTCGCGTGCGCCAGCTCTGCCTCGGCATGCTTTCGTTCGGTCAGGTCAAGGACGAAGGCCACGCCCTCGTGCCGGAGTTCGCCGAAGGTTGCCCCACCCACGAGCACCGGCACGCGGCTGCCGTCTTTCCGAAAAAACTCCTTCTCGGAAGGTCTCCAGGCTCCGGTAGAAACCAGGTCTGCCAAGAGCCGTTTGTCGGCTTCGGCCCATTCGGGAGGTGTCAAGCCGGCAAAGCTCAGGCGGCCCGAAATGACGTCATCGCGGCTATACCCCACGATGCCGAGAAACGCGTCGTTGGCCTCCATAATACGACGGTCGAGATTGAAAATGCATATCC
Organism: Bradyrhizobium sp.; assembly: GCF_049512235.1. GTDB lineage: Bacteria > Pseudomonadota > Alphaproteobacteria > Rhizobiales > Xanthobacteraceae > Bradyrhizobium. The sequence goes on along the minus strand of NZ_JBEKXH010000037.1, from coordinate 18,308 downwards.
CGATGATGTTGGAGTCGACAAGGCCGCGGACCTTCGCCTCCCGTTCCCCGAGATCGCTATAAAGGCGCGTGTTCTCCAGCGAGATCGCGGCTTGTCCCGCCAGCAGTTCCAGGACCGCGATCCGGGCCGGCGTGAACGCGTGTGAAGCCAATGCGTTTTCGAGGAGAAGAATCCCGGTCAATTGCTGTTGCTTGATGAGTGGTAGGCAGAGGATCGACTTCGATTGTCGATCGCGAAGATAGTCGTCGCCGGAGAACAGGTTGGGTTTGGAGGCATCATCGAGAATCACGCTTTCCCGCGTGCGGATGACGTAGCGGACGAGAGATTCGGGGCAGGTGATCCCGTTAATCGGCTCCTGGCGCATCGTGACTTCGATCTGATCGCCGGTCGCCCGCGCCTCTGCCTGGATCAGATATTCATCCCCTGCCGGCAGTATCAAAAGGCCGCGATCCGCGCCCGCGTTCTCGATCGCGATCTTCATCAGCCGCTCGATCAACTTCGGCAACACGATCTCGCTGGACAAGGCTTGAGAAGCCTTGACCACACTCGCGACATCGAGCTGCCCGATCGCGGAGCCAACAGCCGCCGCAGAACGCTGTCCCTCCGGATCCGCCAGATGTGGATAAAGCCGATCGAGTTGTCCTACCTTGCCGTCGGCGCCCCAGCGAAGACAGCAGTCCCTGGCCTTGCGCAGATAGGCGTCGGCGAATGTCTCGAAGCCGCGCGCGCTGTAGAACCGGGCCGCCACCTCATAGGCGATGGCTTCGTTCTGCACGAAACCGTTGTCGCGGGACGAGCGAATGGCCTGCTCGTACAACCGCATGGCATCGACGTCTCGCCCCTCGATCCGGGCCACCTCCGCCCCAACGAGTGCCGCCCGGTTGGCAAAATTCTCGGGGCAATGGAGTGCCCAGGTGTCGAGTTTCTCCAGGTGTTCCGTCAGCCTCGCGCGATGATATTCGCGGTCCTCAAACGAGGCGAATTCATGGACTGCCGCGTGGCAAAGCGCATCGTAGAAGTGGTACTCAACGACCTCCAAAAGAGACAGGGTACCCCCGACCATCGGTTGCGCCCTGGAGGCCGCGTGCAACGCGTCCACGTATTCTCCCGCGAGGAAACGTGCCTGCAGCTTGCGGATGTAGTACCAACATTCCGGGAGCGCCAGCGCCGCCTTGCCAGCCAGATCACGCTCAAGATCACTTTCACGGAACACAGCGTCGTCGAAGGAGCCAAGACGGGTGGTCTGTCCCCTTAGGCTGCGGATGAGACCGAGTTGGCCCAGAATCCAGCCCTCGATTGTTCCGAAGCCGACTTTGCGGGCAAAGGCGAGCCCGTGTTCAGCTTGCACCTCAGCCTCGATCAACGGGTCGCCGGCCATGAGGTAGTTGCTGTTGAGCTGGCCGCAAGCGTATCCCGCGTAACTGATTTCACCGATCCGGCTGGCGAGGTCGAAGCCACGAAACAGGAACTCGCGCCCCTTTCGGACATGCTGTGTCCAAGGTACGCCGAAGCCGAATGTCTCGAATGTCCTGGCTTGAAAGCGCTGCAATCCCGGTCGCTCGACCAACTCGCACCCCAACCGTCCGAAGCGGTAGCCGGCATCGAACTGGCCGAAGTGGTTTGCCAACGTGCCCAGCTGCGCGTAGGCGATACACGATGCATCACAGTGACCTCGCTCGAGCCCCAAGCTGACAGCCGTGCAAACAGCCACTGCGAATAGATGATGAGAGTCAAAGTAATGCCCCGGGATCGCAACTCTGATCAGAAGATCCACAGCTGCCAGCGAATCCGGGTCGCTCATGAGCGGGAGATTGATGAGATCTTCGATCGGGCGAGCGCCCAGCCGGGTCCAGATGCCATCGTAGGCGCCTCGCGCATCGGCTTCCGTCGGATGCTCCGGCAAGTCGACGCCCAGGTGTCGTAACGCACGCAAACCGACGGCGACTGCCTCATCGCTACGATCGATTGCCTGGTAAAGATCGACTTGTAGGCCGGCCACCGCAACGCGCTCTCGCGTCGTGACGGCACGAGTGGAAAGGCTGCGCAAACGCGCTTCGGCTTGCGCGATCGTTCCGGCCGCGAACTCGCAATCCGCCCTGGCCAGCTCCAGGGCAAAGCTGAGTTCGCGACGCCGCTGCCAGCTATCCTCCGTCAGTAACGCGGCGCCCGTGGTCAGGTAATTCAATGCGGATACATAGGCGGACGAGGCTTGGGCGCGCTTGCCGGCAAGCAGATTGAATTGCGCCAGCTGCTCGCGCTCTTCCGGCGCCGTCACCAGGGATGACGCGCGGTTGAGCTGGTTGACAATCTCGAAAATGGACTCCTCCAGCCTGCCGGGAGGCGTATGGGCGACCAGGATCCTGCCGATCCGCAGGTGCGCGGCGGCGCGTCGCTCGGTCGGGATCAGCGCATAAGCAGCCTCGTGGACGCGATCGTGGACGAACCGGTAAGAACTCTCGAGGAAATCGACCAACTCCTGGCGACGTGCCTCGACGAGGCTGGCGTGCAGCTCCTGCTCGGTGGTGTCGTGAACCATAGCCAACATCGCGGTGGTCGCGATATTGCCGAGACATGCCAGTTGTTGCAGCGCCTGCTGGGTTGCAATAGGAAGCCGGACAAGTTTGCCGATCATCAAGTCAGCCACATTGTCGGCGTAACCCTTGGCGTGGATGCGCTTGAGATCCCACGACCAGCGCGAATGCACAGAATCGAACGCGATCAAACCTTCATCCGCCAATGTCGACAGGAACTGACCGATGAAAAACGGATTGCCATCGGTTTTCTGTAAAATCAGCTGAGCAAGATCCCCCACCCGATCCGTTTCACAGTGCAGCGCGTCCGCGATCAACTGCGCAACGTGTTGGGCATCGAGCGGACCAAGCGTGATCTCCTCGACGGACGAGATGCCGGCCGCCTTGATCGAGCCGAGTTTGCGCATCAGCGGATGCGAGGCATCGACCTCATTGTCGCGATAGGCGCCAATGAGAAGCAGGTGTGGGACGCTCTCCTGGGTGAGGAGATCCTCGAGTAGATCCAGAGTAGCCGCGTCGAGCCATTGCAGGTCGTCGAGAAACAGGGCGAGCGGATGTTCAGGGCGCGCGAAGACACCGATGAACCGCCGCAGCAGTAACTGGAAGCGCCGCTGGGCGTCGGGTGCCGGCAGCTCAGGGACCGGCTCCTGCTCCCCGACGATGAGTTTCAGCTCCGGAACGAGGTCGATGATGAGGTTGCCGTGGGGCTCGAGCGCATGCATCAAACTCTCCCGCCAGCGGCCGAGTTCGGCTTCGCTCTTGGCGAGGATCTTGCGGATAAGCCGTTGAAAGGCTTGTGCCAGGGTTGCATAGGGAATGTCGCGTTTATATTGGTCGAACTTGCCCGATGCGAACAGGCCGCGTGGCGGAACCAGGGCCTTGTGAAGTTCATTCACCACCGATGATTTGCCAATACCCGTGTAGCCTGACACGAGGATCAACGCCGTCGCCGGGTGTTTGACGATGGTGTCCAAGGCATTCTGCAACGCTGCTATTTCCCGGGCGCGCCCATACAGCTTCTCGGGAATCAAGAGCCGTCCGGGCGGCTCATGTCGTCCGAGGGTGAAGGGCTCGATGCGCTTTTGGCTCTCCCATTGGATTGCGCATTGTCGCAGGTCTTGCTCCAGTCCGACCGCAGTCTGATAGCGTTCCTCTGCGGTCTTGGCGAGGAGCTTCATGACGATGCCAGACAGGGAAGGTGGTATTCCGGTGAATCGCTGGTCGGGCGCCAACGGCTTCCGCGCGATGTGGCAATGCACCCATTCCATGGGATCGTTTGCCGCGAACGGCAGCGCTCCCGTCAGCATTTGATAGAACGTAACGCCGAGCGCGTACAGATCACTGCGCGAATCGATTGAGCGATTCATTCGTCCGGTTTGTTCCGGCGCCATGTAGGCCAATGTTCCCGCGATGAACTCGGGAGGCTCGGGTGCCTGACGTTCGCGAGGCAGTCGGGAGGCGATGCCGAAACCGGTCAACCAGACTTCCTCGGTGATGGGGTCGAGAAGAATGTTGGCGGGCTTTATGTCCTTGTGGACCAGGCCTCGCTGGTGCATTTTGCTGACGGCCGCAGTGATGCCGATAGCGAAGCGCAGGAACCTCCCAACTTCCATTGGCGCGTCCAGAAGCTGGCTAAGTAGCTCGCCTCCGGGGTCCTCGAGTATGAGAATTGTCTGGCCATTTTCATATGCGAGCTCGATCGGGTGAAGTGCCCAACTGCGATCGAAACATTCCGCGAGTTCGTATTCGCGAATAAGTCTCTTGAAACCGTTGGACGATGTGCGCTCAGAGACCGCGAGCACAGTAACTGACGTACGTGAGTAGGCATTTCGGCGCTGGATTCTGCGCAAAAGGATGTCGCTGCCTTGCGACGACAACACCTGGACTACGCCGCCATCTTCGATCTTGCGATCACCTGAAGTATTCACGGAAGTAGCTCCTGCTCTCGTGACACTCCTTCGGACGGTGCGGATTGCGATGTCAATCCAAAGTATCTCAGAGGGCGTGTATGTCAAATCGGCGCCCAATCGGGACCCCAGACCGGCGCCGAAGGGGGACCTCCTTTTGAGACACGCAGGATAGCGTCCGCCGCTACGGATCTGGTTGCGATTGCGCAGCCGCCGCGAATGCGGCGAGGTGAGGCGCGGTGCACTGAAGTTTAGGCGCGGCTTTTGAGCACCCACTCTCTTTGCCGGTCTCTACGATGTCGCAGTGATGCGTAAGGCGATCGAGCAACGCGGTGGTCATCCTGGGATCGCCGAACACACTCGGCCATGAGGCGATCCCCATCGCTCCGTCGGTACACCTGTCGCGCTACCGCGCGCCTTCAAAAGACGCCGTTAGCGCCTATAAAACGGGCCGTGCACCGCGGTTTCCTCGGTGACATCGCATCGAAGCTGAGCTACGATGGGACCCATTTTCGGGAGTAGACCCGCCCGCGCGATCCGAGCTTCATCGTGGAGGTTACAGAACGCGACTCTGGCGCCGTGGAGCATGAGTGCTGCAAGAGGAGAGGCGTCATGTGTGATTGTCATGGCAACCTGGGCCTTGCAGTTCCGGCGACGACCGCCTTGAACCGACGATCGTTCCTGAAAGCGAGCGCGCTGGGAACGATCACGATGGCGGTGGCGGGCGGGATGATGGGTCTGCCCGGATCGGCCCGCGCCGCCGCGACCGTCAAGGGAACCCACGGCAGCGGCTTTTGCAACGTCGCGTTCTTCATCGCGCACGCACGCCAACTTGCCAAGGACGACGGACTGACGCTCGAATTCGTCAATACTCCTTCCTTCGCCGATGAGGTCACCTTCCTCGGCACCGGACAGGCAGACGTCAGCATGCTGCCCTACACGAACTTCATGGCTCTGTACGACGCCGGCGCGCCGGTCAAGATCGTCGCCGGCGGCGGCGTCCAGGGCGTCTATATCGTCGCCCAGCCGGGGCTCGACACGCCCGCCAAGCTCAAGGGCAAGACGCTCGGAACCTTCCAGAACAACACGCTTGAAGTGCTGCCCTACGATTGGCTGAAGAAGAACGGCGTGGCCTACAAGGACGTGACCGTCCGCTACATGGACTCGATCGGCGACATGGTGGCCGCGTACAAGGCCGGCTCGATCGATATCGCCTCCACTATCGAGCCCTATGGCTCGGCGCTTCTCAGCGACGTCAAAGGTTCGGTCCTGCTGTCCGACGGCGTTGACATCTATGGGCCGCAATATACGGACTGCGTGCTCGCCGCCAGCACCGCTCTGCTCGCGAAGGACCCCAAGAGCGTCAAGGCGCTGATCAAGGCGATGCTGAAGGCGCAGCTGCTCTGGGAGCAGGATCCCGAAGGACTGCTCACGGAGCTCGTCGGCACCTACTACAAGACTTCGCTCGAAAACGCTCGGATCGGCGGAAAGGCTCAGCCGGCGAAGGTCGATCAGAGAGCACAGACGAACTTCATCTTGAATCGTGTCGATTCGGTCATGGCGATGGGCTACATCAAGAAGAAGCCAGGCAAGGATGCGATCGACTGGAGCTATCTCGAGGCGGCGATCGCCGAGGTTCCCGACGTTTACGCCAAGCTCAAATACAAATCGGCTTGAGCTAGGTGACAGCGAGCAGCGTCAAGACCGGCGGCGACACCAAAGTCGCCGACGCGCGGGGATTCGCCGCTTCCTTGTTCGGCCAGACGATCGAATTCATCCGTCAGCATGGGCCGAAACTGGGCTGGGGCCTGCTGTCGGTCGGGCTGTTCGCCGGTTTGTGGGAATTCCTCTGGTATGTCGGCGTCGCCGATCAGCGCTTGCTGCCGCCTCCGCACGTCTTCCTCGGCGACCTCGCCGGGCAGGCGAAGAACTTCAACACTGCCAAACGCTGGGAGATCGGCGTCGATCCCAATTCCGGCCCGACGCCCTTTGGCGCCGTCGTCATCACCATGGCCTCATCGACGATGCGGGTGCTCGCGGGCCTCGCCATCGCGGCGATCACCAGCCTCTGCATGGGGGTTTTGATCCGCTATCATGGCCTGTTCGGCAAGCTGGTGCTGCCGACGGTGATGCTTCTCGCGCCGGTCTCTCCCGTCGCTTGGCTGCCGGTGGCGATCTTCCTGTTCGGCATCGGCAACGGACCGGCGATTTTCATGGTGTTCATCGCCCTGTTCTTCACGATGACGCTCGCCACCATCACGCAGATCGATTCGGTCAATCGCAACTACGTCAATGTCGCGCGCACGATGGGCGCCAGCAAGCGGCAGATCTACGCGCGCGTTATCCTGCCGGCGATCCTGCCGGGCTTGCTCGTGGTGCTTCGTCTCAATTTGTTCGGCGCCTGGATGGTGGTGCTGGTCGCCGAGGCGACCGGCGTCGGTTACGGGCTCGGTCAGATCATCTCGATGGCCCGCAACACGTTCAACCCGGGTCTCGTCTACTTCACCATCGTCATCATCGGTCTGCTCGGCTTCACCTTAGACTTTGGCCTGCGGCTGCTGCAGCGGCGTGTCCTGTTCTGGCTTCCGAAGGGGCAGGGAGGGTTGGGCAGTGGTTGACGCGCCTCGACCGAATGGCGTCGCCCGCGCCGTGAGCTGCGTCGGCGTCGGCAAGATTTGGAATGCGGGAAGCAAGCTGGCCCACGAGGCGTTGACCGACATTGAGCTCGAGATCGATGCCGGCGAGTTCGTGGTTCTGCTGGGCCCCTCCGGTTGTGGCAAGAGCACGCTGCTCTGTCTCATCGCCGGGCTCGAAGCGCCGACTTCGGGCGTAATCAGTGCGCTCGGCGAACGCATCACCGGACCAGCGCCAGAGCGCAGCCTGATCTTCCAGGAGACGTCGCTCTTCCCTTGGTTGAATGTCTGGCAGAACGTCAGCTTCGGTCTTTCCGTGCGTGGCGTGCCGACCGAGCAACGCAAGGAGACGGCGCGTCAGGTGTTGGGGAGAGTCGGCCTTTCCAATGCGTTCGACAAGCGCCCGGACGAGCTCTCGGGCGGAATGCGCCAGCGTGTCGCGGTCGCCCGCGCCCTCGCCATGCAGCCCAAAGTCCTGTTAATGGACGAGCCTTTCGCCGCTCTCGACGTCCAGACCCGCGTCAAGATGCAGGATTTCCTGCTCGACGTTTGGGATGTCAGCAAGGCCTCTGTTTTGTTCGTTACTCATCATATCGACGAGGCTATCGCGCTCGCCGACCGGGTCGTCGTATTGACGGCGCGCCCCGGCCGCATGAAGGCGGTCGTGCCGATCGATTTGCCGCGACCGCGGGATCTGACGTCGCCGGCCCTGCTCGCGTTGCGCGTCGAATTGACCTCGCTGTTGCGCGACGAGGTTGATCGCGCGTTCGCCGAGCAGGAGAGCATCTCCGTCACCTGCTGACGGAACGGCGGCGGTCTGGTAACGCTCCTCCGCCGTCTTCGCGAGAAGCGATGAATCTCGTAATCAGCCAGTGCACCGACAGGCGATCATCCTGAATTCTGTCTCGAGGCTATCAATCTATAATTGCAAAAACTAACAAATACAACCAGTCCCAGCCGATGCTGCGCCAAAAACGCAAAAATGCGAATGATCGCAGTATCATGAGCGATCCGGGGGTGGCGCGAAAGTCCGTCAGTGCCTGACCGAAAAACCATGGAGTCTGTGGCTACGCTTATGAGTCTTTCCCCTGGTTCAGGGCCTGCAGCCAGGCACCGATTTCGCTGGCTGCGACATCGGCCTGCGGCAGCAATTTGCCCATGGTGAAGAAGCCGTGGAATTGGCCTGGGAAAGTCCGGTACGTCACCGCAACGCCGGCCTCTCTCAGCCGCCTGGCATATTCGTCGCCCTCGTCACGCAGGGGATCGGCGCCCGCGGTCAGCACATAGGCCGGCGGCAGCCCGATCAATGTCGAGGCGCGCGCCGGCGATGCGCGCCAGTCGTGAACGTCGGCGGCGCCGTTCAGATAGTGATCGCGAAACCATTTGATCACCGAATGCGTCAGCAGGATGCTGGTCTCGGGTTCGCTGTGCGAGGGATGCGTCATCGCAAAATCGATCGCCGGATAGATCAGCAGCTGTCCGGCGATGGCGGGGCCGTCGCCGTCGCGCGCCGCGATCGCAACCACCGCGGCGAGGTTGCCGCCGGCGCTGTCGCCGCCAACCGTGAGCCTGGAGGCGTCAACGCCGAGTTGGCTGGCATTGCCGGCGACCCACTTGGTCGCTGTGATGGCGTCTTGGACGGCGGCAGGAAACTTGTGTTCGGGCGCCAGCCGATAATCGACCGAGATCACGATCAACTGGCCTTCATCCGAAAGCTTCCGGCACGCCACGTCGTGGGATTCGAGATCGCCAATGACCCAGCCGCCGCCGTGAAAAAACAAAACGCAGGGCGCCAGCCCGTTGGTCTGCCTCAGCCGCAACGGTGTATAGATCCGTGCCGGGATCGAGCCTTCGGGCGAGGGGATCGCGAGCGGCTGCACCGACCTCAACTCGGGCGGTTCCGGATTGGTGACGACGCGGGCCTGCAAATAGGATTCGCGCGCCTCGGCGGGCGACAGCGTTTCGTAGGGCGGCCGGCCGGCCTCCTGGAAGGCCTGGAATACGGCGGCGGCATCGGGATCGAGGGTCACTGGCATGATGAGATGACCTGTTTCGGTTGCGCAAAAAATTCACGGGTGTCGTTCCGGGGCGCGCAAGGCGCGAACCCACACTGACCGGATGCACTATTTCATTGGCGCCGTGGGCTGACCAGTGGCCTTCCCAAGGGAGAGGCCGCCCTTTCCCCGCCGTATTCGCCGTGTTAACCGGTGCGCCCAACGGGTGGCGGATGGTCCTGTACAGTGTCGCGAGCCCGAATAGCCTGCTAAAGCCGCGGTATGTTTCGAACCACAGCCCTGACCGGTTTTGCGGCGCTGCTTGCCGCCCTAGCGAGTTCGCTTGTGCCGCCGGCGCGCGCGCAGATCGGCAATATCTTTTCCGATCCGGCGCCGCGCCCGCCCGCCGGAATTCCGCGCGGCAATCAGCAGATGCAGCAGCCCGACGACGAAGAGGACGTTCCGGAACTGCCGCAGGGCCGCCTGCTGCCGACGCCCAACCGTCCGTTGCCGGGGCAGGGCGTGCCGGCGCCGGGACCGGTGACGTCCCAACCCCTGCCGCCGCCGCCCGGCACCAGTGTCGTTCCGCAGAATGTTCCGCCGGGCATCGCGGTAGCGCCGCCCCAGCCCGACCAGGGCATTGCGGCAGCTCCGCCCGCCGCCAATCCGCTGCCGGGACAGCGCCAGCCCAAGAGCGTGCCGCAATCGCCGGCCACGTTGCAGCCCGGCGACGAAGTGGTCACCGAACCGCCGGCGCAGAAGATCGGCAACAGGAAGGCCAGCTTTTCGGGCCTCGACAAGATCACCGGGCGTATCATCAACTTCGACGAGGATATCGGCGAGACCGTCCAGTTTGGCGCCCTGCGCGTCAAGACTGACGCCTGCTACACCCGTCCGGCCACCGAAGCGGCCAACACCGATGCCTTCGTCGAGGTCGACGAGATCACGCTGCAGGGCGAGGTAAAGCGGATTTTTTCGGGCTGGATGTTCGCCGCAAGCCCCGGCCTGCACGGTGTCGAGCATCCGATCTATGACATCTGGCTGACGGACTGCAAAAACCCTGAGACCGCCGTCGTCAGCGCCCAGCCGGCCGATCCGCCGAAACCGTCAACCCCGCCGCCAGCCCCGCCAGCCCAGAAGCGTGCGCCGCCGAAGCAGGCACAGCGCCCGCAGCCACTGCAGCCCAATCCACTCCCTGCGATCCGGCAGTAGCAGGAGCGGATGCCCTGCTTTGCGGGGCTTCTTGCCAAACCGCCGTCAAGGCTGCGGGCTTTCGGCGAAGCGGCCTGAGACGATCATGGCTTACTGCCGACCGGCGATGATCTGCAGCGCCTGCGCGCCGCCAATCGCACGATCGAACGGCAATTTAGCGAAATCCGCCGGGCCTTTGATCGCCTTGTCGAGCAGCGCGGAATAGCGCCGGCGCGGGATCTCGACCGCGCCGAAGCTGCGCAAATGGTCGGTCACATATTGGGTGTCGAGCAGTTCGAAGCCGCCTTCGATCAGCCGTGCCACCAGATGCACCAGCGCCACTTTCGAGGCGTCGCGGACGTGATGAAACATGCTCTCGCCGAAAAAGGCGCGGCCGAGGCTGACGCCGTAAAGCCCGCCGACAAGCTGGTCTTGCTGCCAGACTTCGACGCTGTGGCAATGGCCGGTTTCGTGCAGCCCGAGATAGAGATCGCGGATGCGCTTGTTGATCCAGGTTTCGTCGCGGCCTGCTTGCGGCGCGGCGCAGCCGGCAATGACCGCCTTGAATGCACGATTTGCGGTGACAATGAAGGTGTCGGAGCGAACCGTGCGCTTGAGCCGCGAGGCGATGCGGAAGCCGTCGAGCGGTATCACGCCGCGCATTTCCGGTTCGACCCAGAACAGCGTCGGGTCGTCGGCGCTTTCGGCCATCGGGAAGATACCGCAGGCATAAGCGCGCAGCAGCAGTTCGGGCGTGATTTCGGAAGCGGCGGAGTCGCGCGACGTCATGGCGGCAGGATAGCAGGGTGAGGGCGGCCGCGGCTAGCTCGCGGCAGCATTTGCGGACTTGGTCGCTGGCCTGCTGGCTCGGCGAAACCGCAGCACGATGCGGGTGCCGGCATGGCCGGGGTCGCGCTCGACGCCGGCGTCGAGCTTGGTGGCCATCGCGGTGACGATGCGCTGTCCCATGCCGGTGGAACGCGGGTCGGTCTTGACATTGAGGCCGACGCCGTCGTCGGCGATCGACAGCACGAGATCTTCGCCCTGCGCCGTGAGGTTGACGTGGATCGGGCCGGCGCCGTCGGGGTAGGCGTATTTGACCGCGTTCATCACCAGTTCGTTGACGATGATGCCAATCGCCACCGCGCGGTCGGGATCGATCTCCACCGCCTCGGCCTTCAATGTCAGGCGCGACATCCTGTTGCCTTCGGCGGACCTCCGGAGATCCTCCAGCAGGGCGTCGAGATACTGGTTCAGCAATACGTTCTTGAGGTCGTGCGAGGTGTAGAGCCGGCGATGAACCTGGGCCACGGCGGCGACCCGGCCCATCGCATTGGTCAGCGCCGCCTTGACGTCGTCCTGGGTACTCGAACTGGCCTGCAGGTGCAGCAGCGAGGCGATGATCTGCAGCGAGTTGCCGACGCGGTGGTTGACCTCGCGCAGCAGCACCTCGCGCTCGGCGGCAAGCGCCGCGTAGCGGTCGCGCGAGGCGTGCACCTCGGCCTCGGCGTCGTCGCGGGCTTTCTGAATGCGCGCCTGCCGCAGCGCGCCGTCGACGGCGACCTGGAGCAGGGGAATAAATTCGCCCTGGACATCCTTGACCAGATAGTCGGCGGCGCCGGCCTTCAATGCGGTGACCGCGATGCTGGAGTCCTGTGCGGCGGTGACGAACACCACCGGCGGCGCATGGGGGAGGGCGAGGATCCGCTCCAGCGTTTCGAGCCCGTCGAGGCCAGGCATGTACTGATCGAGTGCGACGACATCGATGCCGCCTTGCTGGAGGCGTTCCAATCCCTGGGCTCCGCCTGCCGCATGAACGACATGGAAGCCGAGCCGCGACAGGCCGCGATCGACCAGCCGGGCAAGCCCCTCGTCATCGTCGATGTACAGCAATGTGGGCATCGCAGGGTTCATGTGGCGGCGGGCGGTACCTGAATCACGGAGAAGAACAGCCCGAGCTGGCGGATGGCGTTGGCGAAGCTTTCATAGTTCACCGGTTTGGTGATGTAGACATTACAGCCCAATTCATAGCAGCGCTTGATTTCCTGGGAATCGTCCGTCGTGGTCAGCACCACGACCGGGGCACATTTCAGGTATTTGTTTTCCTTGACCCGCCGCAAGATCTCGATCCCGGTCATGTCGGGCAGATTCAGATCGAGCAAGATCAGCAACGCCTCGCCCTTGCGCTCCATGCCGCTGCCGTCGCTGCCGAAAAGGTAGTTCACCGCAGCTGTACCGTCGCTGAACGGCATGATGGCGTTGTTGACGCCGGATCTGCGGATATTGCGCTCGATCAGGCGGGCGTGACCCTCGTCGTCCTCGATCATGATGATCGTAACTGGCTTGCTCATGTGTCTCTGTTCCGGTTACTGGCTGTCCAGGCGACGGGCAGCGTTACGGTGAATGTGCTGCCGCTATTGACTTCCGATTGCACATGGATGGTTCCACCGAGTCGCCGCACCAGGGCGCGGACATGGGCAAGTCCGATGCCCTGTCCCGGCCTGTCCTGGGTACCGGCGCGCCGAAACAGGTCAAAAATCCGCTGATGATCCCGGGGGTCGATACCACGTCCGTTGTCGGAGACTTCAAAAATCGCAAAGCCGAGCTTTGTCCGGCCCCGGACATGGATATCGCCGGGTACTCCCGGCCTGAGATATTTCAGCGCATTGTCGATCAGATTCGAGAAAATCTGTTCCAGCGCCAGCCGGTCGCTGACGATATCCGGCAGCGGCTCAATGCGAATCTGCGCCTCGGCCTCAGCGGCCTGGTGCGCAACCGTTGCAACGATACCTTCGATCAGTTCGCGGGTATCGATCGGCACCGGCTCGAACTCGCGCCGACCCTCGCGGGTAAGGTTGAGGATGGCTGATATCAGGCGGTCCATCTTGCCGATCGACGATTTGATGAAGCCCAGCGCCTCGGAGAAATCCTGCGAGAGCTGCTTGTCGCGGGCCTCAAGGGCGGGTTCGATCGCTCCGGCCGCCACTGGCGGCGCTGACGCCGCGGCCACACGGCCGAGCGCCCCGATCCGCCTGAAGATGTCGGCGCGCAGTTCCTCGAGCTCGCTGGTGAAGCCCATGATGTTGACCAGCGGCGAGCGCAGATCGTGGCTGACGATATAGGCGAAGCGCTGGATCTCGTTGTTGGCCTCGCGAAGGTCGGCGGTGCGCGCGTCGATGGTGGCCTCCAGGTTGAGGTTGTTGTCGCGCAGCAAAGCTTCGGCCTCGTCGCGCGCGCGCGCCGAACGCCGTACCAGAAGGATCGAAATGCCCGCCAGCGCGATCACAAGGCCGGAGCCCGCGACCGTGACGACCGAGGCGAGCCACTGGGTGCGATCCGCGGTCGCGGTGCGCTGCGCGAACAGCCGGTCCTCTTCCGCCCGCATGGCGCCGGCGACGTCGTTGATGCGCTGAACGGAATCGGAGGCGCCGGCCTGGCGCAGCATCGCGATGCCGCCGGCAATGTCGCTGCGCTTCACGAAATCGATGGCCTTGGCAAATTCCTGAAGCCGAGCCTCGACCGGCGGGCGCAGCTTTTTGCTGTTTTGGACCTGCGCCGGATTGTCGCCGGCCAGTTTGGCCAGCGTGTCCACGTCGGGAAGGATGGCGGCAACGGCGGCGTCGTGCTCGGCAAGAAATCGTGGCTCGGAGGTCAAAAGATAACCGCGTGCGGCGCTCTCGGCGCGGCGTATCTCCAACAGCAAGGTCGAGATCTGGTTTTCGACCTCGACGGTATGGACCACCCAGGCATTGTCCTGGCGCGACTGATTGACCAGGATGACTGACGTCGCGCTGATCGCCACCAGCACCAAAAATCCCGCCGCGAGCAGCAGGATCTGTCCGATCGCGCGCCGGCGCGCGGCGTCAGGCGTCACAACCATCTCGCGTCATATACCAACGAAATTCGAGCAGTGCCCCATACCGGCAAAGCCCTCCGGCCCATAAGCCAACGCCCGTTGGGGCCATTGGTTCCATGTCCGTTTGAGGGCCAAAGCCGCCCGCTCAGCCCTCCGGCTGGCCGGCCAGGTACTGTTCGAGCCAGTGGATATGATAATCGCCGTCGATAATGGCGGGTTCCCGGACCAGGGCCCGGAACAAGGGCAACGTGGTCTCGATACCCTCCACCACCATTTCGTCGAGCGCCCGGCGCAGCCGCATCAGGCACTCGGCGCGGGTCTTGCCGTGGACGATCAGCTTACCGACCAGCGAGTCGTAGAAAGGGGGGATCACGTAGCCCTGATAGACGGCGGAATCGATCCGTACCCCAAGGCCTCCCGGCGGATGGTATTGCAGGATCTTGCCGGGTGAGGGACGGAAGGTCACCGGGTTTTCGGCGTTGACGCGGCATTCGATGGAGTGGCCGTTGATGACGACCTCATCCTGCGTCACCGGCAGGTCGCCGCCGGCGGCGATGCGGATCTGCTCCAGCACGAGGTCGATGCCGGTGATCATCTCGGTGACGGGATGCTCGACCTGAATCCGGGTGTTCATCTCGATGAAATAGAATTCGCCGTCTTCGTAAAGGAATTCCACCGTGCCGACACCAAGATATTTCAGCTGTTGCATCGCTTTTGCGACCGTGGCGCCGATCTTGGCACGTGTCGCGGCGTCGAGCGCCGGCGAGGGGCCTTCCTCCCAGACCTTTTGATGGCGACGCTGCAGCGAGCAGTCGCGCTCGCCGAGATGGATGGCGCCACCTCGGCCATCGCCGAGCACCTGGATTTCAATGTGGCGCGGCTTCTGCAGGTATTTTTCCAGATAGACCGAGGCATCGCCGAACGCCGACCTGGCCTCGTTGGCGGCGGTGGAAAGCGCCAGCATCAGGTCGCCTGCGGTCTGTGCGACCTTCATGCCGCGTCCGCCGCCGCCGGAGGCTGCCTTGACCAGCACCGGAAAGCCGATGGCTTGCGCGATCGTCATGGCGTCGTCGCCGGCGCCGACCGCGCCGTCGGAGCCGGGCACCACGGGAATGCCGAGCTTCTTGGCGGTCTTCTTGGCCTCGATCTTGTCGCCCATCAGGCGGATGTGCTCGGCCTTAGGTCCGATGAAATGCAGATTGTGATCGGCGAGGATTTCGGCAAAGCGGGCGTTTTCCGACAGAAAGCCGTAGCCGGGATGCACCGCGTCCGCGCCAGTGATCTCGCAAGCCGCGAGCAGCGCGGGCACGTTGAGATAGCTGTCCTTTGACGGCGGCGGGCCGATGCAGACGCTCTCATCGGCGAGGCGCACGTGCATGGCATCGGCGTCAGCGGTGGAATGCACCGCGACGGTCGCGATGCCGAGTTCCTTGCACGCCCGCAAAATGCGCAGGGCGATCTCGCCGCGGTTGGCTATCAGGATCTTGTCGAACATGTTGTCCCAGGGGGCGAGTAGCGAATAGCGAGTAGCGAATAGTGGAAGGAGAAAGCCATTCGCTACTCGCTATTCGCCGCTACTCAATAATCATCAGCGGTTCGCCGAATTCGACCGGTTGGCCGTCCTCGACAAGAACTTGAGTCACGGTACCAGCGCGCGGCGATGGTATCTGGTTCATTGTTTTCATCGCCTCGATGATGAGCACCGTCTGACCGACCGAAACCTTGGTGCCGACTTCGACGAACGGCTTGGCACCGGGCTCGGACGCCCAGTAGGCGGTGCCGACCATCGGCGAGGGCACCGCGCCGGGGTGCTTGGCGAGATCCCCGGCATCGGCCGCCGCGGCCGGCGGGGCAGCGGGGGCTTGCAAGTTCGGCGGCATCGATGCGGCGATGCTGATATTGCGCACCACGCGCACCCGCAAACCCGCGCGCTCGATCTCGATCTCGGTGAGGCTGGTCTCGTCCAGCAGCAATGCGAGTTCGCGGATCAGCGCGCTGTCGTCGCTTTTGAAGGTTGCGTCTGTCTTGTCGTCAGGTTGCCGCGCCATGCTCTTGATCCGGAACCTTTTGCTTGTTGACGTCAGGCTTTTGTCTTGACGCCGATGTTGGCGGCAAGGCCATTGATCGCGAGTCGTATAGGTAACAATAGGCTCAAGGGGAAGCCTTTAGGCCATCCCAGGCGTGGCTAAATTACCTCATCCGTCCATAAAAAGAGGCGCGGAAGCTGCGGAAAGCACACATTAGCCAACGTCAAGGGGTGGCTGTAGGCCGCGGAGGAGCGCGGCAGGCTGGATCAGGCGCAGGCCCTTAAACGGGGACCGGCCCCGCCGCCTGCCTTCGGAACTGATACTGCCTTGGATCCTGGTCTCGATCACCGCGGCGCTCCTCGCCGCGGATCGCTGGACTAAGAAAACGGGCGGGCATCGTTGCCCGCCCGCACCCGCCGCTGCTTCGACAATGATCAGGTCTCGATGACCGCGACGATTTCGAGCGTCCGTGGATTGACCACCACGATTTCATCGCGGACCAGGAAAAACTCATAGCCGCGCCAGTCCGGATAGATCGACAGAATCTCCGTGGGCAACGGCCGGAATTCCACATCGCGGGGAACGCGGGTGCCGACCGAAATCGAGAAGTTGACGTTGGCGGCGGGCTGTACGTGCTGTTCCCGGATCACCGTGCTGATCCTGGTGCGCTGCTCGCTGGAGAGCTTGGCGCCGCCGGCACCGGCCTGTCCAACGGTTTCCGACTTGTTTTCGGCCGCACCCTTCGACTCGGCATTCATCTTGCCGTTGCGGTCTTCGCGGCCTTCGGCTTTCATATCCTTGGCGGCCGGGCTCTTTTCATTGGTCTGCGAACTCATGCTCTTCGATTTTTCGCCGTTGGTATCGTTGATATTATTTTCCTGGGCCGATTTTTCGCCCCTCGGGCCGGCCTTCATGTCGTCCTGAGCGCGCTGGCTTTTGCTGCCCTGCGGTTGCATCTTTTGATCGGACTGAGTGGTCTTTGCAGCCGGCGCGGCGCTCTCCGATGCGTCGTTGCGATTCATCGGGGCCGCGGATGAAGGCGCGGCGCGTTCGGATGGCGGCGCGCTCTGTTGCACCGTGGAACCCGCCGACGGTGCTTCCCGGCTCGTTCCGGTTCCCTGCGCATTGGCGAAACCGGTTCCGGCGATCAGCGCCACTGCGGCAGCAGAAATCATAAAGCGACTAGTCATGGAATATCTCCTCGAGATGGTTGCATTGCCCGCGCCGACAACGAATGCGGACGGGCGATGTTCCTCGATATTGTCGGTTTCACCGGGTTAGTTTGGTGAATGCGCGATGAACGCTTCGGTCCGCAGATTGCTCAAATGACTTGATGAGAAGAAATTGCCGCACGCAAATTGCCTCGAACAAAAGGCCGGCTGAAGAGCCGGCCCCCTGATCTCACAGATAAAGGCTGCCAGCTCATTATGCGCTCAGCACGTCTCCTTGCCGCAGCGGGCGAGCGAGATCTTTTCCTTGAGGCTTTCAAGCCCGACCGCCCCGACCACCACCTGCTTGCCGATCACATAGCTCGGTGTGCCGTTCATGCCCATCGCTTCGGCGAGCTTGAAGTTCTCTTCGATGGTCGCCTTCACCTCGGGACTGGCGAGATCCTTCTCGATCCTGGCCGTATCGAGGCCGGCATCCTTGGCCGCGGCCATGGCGCGCGCCTTGTCCGCCGGACCACGGCCGCCGAGCAGTTTCTGGTGGAAATCGAGATATTTCTTGCCGCTCGGATCCTGCATGCGCACCGCAACCGCAACCTGCGCGGCTTCGACCGAACCCTGGCTCAGCACCGGGAATTCCTTCAGCACGACTTTCAGCTTGGGATCGGTCTTCATCAGGTCGAGCATGTCGGCCATGGCGCGCTTGCAGTAGCCGCAATTGTAGTCAAAGAACTCGACGAAGGAGACATCGCCGTCCTTGTTGCCGAGCACCACGCCGCGCGGCGAATTGAAGATCGCCTCCGCGTTGCTGGCAACGCTCGCTTGATGCTTCTCGGCCTCGGCGGCGGCCTGGCGCTTGTTCAGTTCGGCCATCGCTTCTTCCAGCACCTCCGGATGGGCGATCAGGTAATTCCTGACAATGGTCTCGATATCCCCGCGCTGGCTGTCGGAAAAACTTTGCGCCGATGCGACAGGCGGCGCGCCGCACAGCGCGAGCGCGAGC
>NZ_JBEKXH010000036.1:0-24645 GCF_049512235.1 Bradyrhizobium sp. | reverse complement strand
TTCGGCTTCGGCATTCACCGCTGCGTCGGCATGCGGCTCGCCGAGCTGCAGCTCAGAATCGTGTGGCAGGAGATGCTGAAACGATTCGACCGGATCGAGGTGGTCGGCGAACCCCGGCGGGTCTATTCCAGTTTTGTGCGCGGCTACGAGACCCTGCCGGTGCGCATACCAGCCTGACGGTGGCCGCGCTTGGTGGTAATTGCAATGACCGCACCAGAACCGCAAGACGAATATGCCGACATCCGCGACGCCGTCGCCAAACTATGCGCGCAATTCCCCGGCGAATACTGGCGCAAGCTCGACCGCGAGATGGCCTATCCCAGGGCGTTCGTCGATGCGCTGACGGAGGCCGGATATCTCTCGGTTCTGATTCCCGAAGAATATGGCGGCGCCGGGCTGAAACTGTCGGCGGCCGCCGCGATCCTCGAGGAGATCCAGCGTTCGGGGTGCAATGGCGGCGGCTGTCATGCCCAGATGTACACCATGGGCACGCTGCTGCGCCACGGCAGCAAGGAGCAAAAGGCCAAATGGCTGCCGAAGGTCGCCCGCGGGGAATTGCGGCTGCAGGCCTTCGGCGTCACCGAACCGACCAGCGGCACCGACACCTCCTCGCTGAAGACCTTTGCCAGGCGCGACGGCAACGACGGCTATATCGTCAATGGCCAGAAGATCTGGACCAGCCGCGCCGAATATTCCGACCTGATGATCCTGCTGGCGCGCACCACGCCGAAAGAGCAGGCCAGAAAGCGCACCGACGGCCTGTCGGTCTTCATCGTCGATATGAAGGCGGCCAAGAACAACGGGCTCTCGATTAGCCCGATCCGCACCATGATGAACCACTCCACGACCGAAGTATTCTTCACCGATCTCAGGGTGCCTGCCGAAAACCTGATCGGCGAGGAAGGCCGGGGTTTTCGCTATATCCTTTCGGGCATGAATGCCGAGCGCATCCTGATCGCGGCCGAATGCATCGGCGACGCCAAATGGTTCATCGCCAAGGCGTCGGCCTATGCCAGGGAACGCGTGGTGTTCGGCCGGCCGATCGGTCAGAACCAGGGCATCCAGTTTCCGATTGCCAAGGCCTATGCGGCGATGCGCGCGGCCGAGCTGATGGTGCGGGAGGCCACGCGCAAATACGAGGCCGGGCTCGATTGCGGCGCCGAGGCGAACATGGCAAAAATGCTGGCCGCCGACGCCTCCTGGGAGGCGGCGAACGCCTGCGTCCAGACCCATGGCGGTTTCGGCTTTGCCGAGGAATACGACATCGAGCGCAAATTCCGCGAGACCCGGCTCTACCAGGTGGCGCCGATCTCGACCAATCTCATCCTGTCCCACCTCGCCGAACACGTGCTGGGCATGCCCCGCTCCTACTGAGAAGATCAGATGCTGCCACTTCAGGGACTGACCGTGATAGCCGTCGAACAGGCGGTCGCTGCGCCCTTCTGCAGTTCGCGGCTGGCCGATGCCGGCGCCGATGTCATCAAGGTGGAACGGCCCGAGGGCGATTTTGCCCGCGGTTATGATGCGGCGGCGAAAGGCCAGAGCAGCTACTTCGTCTGGCTCAATCGCGGCAAGGATTCCGTGGTCATCGATCTTGCCACCAAGCAAGGCCGCCAGAGCCTCGAAGTGCTGATATCGGGTGCCGACGTTTTGCTTCAGAATCTCAAGCCGGGTTCGATGGAAAAACTCGGTTTTGCGCCGGCGCGCCTGTGCCGGGATTATCCAAGGCTGATCTGCTGCACCATCTCGGGCTATGGCGATGACGGCCCCTACGCCCATCGCAAGGCCTACGATCTCCTGATCCAGGCCGAAAGCGGGCTCGCCTCGATCACCGGCGGTGCGGACGGCCCCTCGCGCGTTGGCCTGTCGATCGTCGATATCGCCACCGGCGCCACCGCGCACGCCGCCATCCTCGAAGCCTTGATCGCCCGCTCGCGCGACGGCAGCGGCGCCGACATCCGGATATCGATGTTCGACGTCATGGCCGACTGGCTGGCGGTGCCGCTGCTCAATGCCGAGGCCGGCAATCCGCCGCAACGGATGGGACTTGCCCATCCATCGATCGCGCCCTACGGCGTATTCCGCTCGGCCGATGGCAGGGACATCCTGATCTCGATCCAGAGCGAGCGGGAATGGAAAAAATTATGCGCCGATGTGCTGGGCCAGCCTGATCTGCCCGGGGATGTCAGGTTTGCCAACATGGTCGAGCGCGTCCGCAACCGTGAGCTCACGGACAAGACCGTCGGCGATATTTTTGCGACCATGAGCCGCGACCAATTGCTGAAGCGGTTGTCCGATGCCGATATCGCCTTTGCCGAGGTCAACACCATGGCCGATCTTGCCGTGCACCCGCATCTGCGCCGCATCGAGGTGGCCACGCCGGCAGGACCGGTGAGCTATCCCGCGCCGGCTGCGATCTTCGTCGATCAGCCGCGCCAATACGGCGCCGTGCCCGGGATCGGCGAGCATGCCGATCGCGGGATCGGCGAGCATGCCGATCGCGCCAAAGCCGCTGCCGCCGGGACCCCATCGTCATGACCGGGAAGATCGATCTCGACCATTTGCGGCAATGGATCGGCCGCACCGAGGAGGCCTCCGACATCGTCACCGCCCAGCTGGTAAAAGGCCTGCGCGCCACTTTGTTCATGGAAATCGGCGCGCCCAAGCCGGGCGATGCCGCCCCGTTCACCGTGCATTGGTGCCTGGCGCAGCCGGTCTATCCGATGTCGCAACTCGGGCCGGATGGCCACCCGACGCGCGGCGGCTTCCTGCCGCCGGTGCCGCTGCCGCGCCGGATGTGGGCCGGCGGCGAGCTGGAATTCTTCGAACCCCTGCGCGTCGGCGACGAGGCCGTGCGCACCTCGCGCATCGCGGATGTGACCATGAAGACCGGCTCTACCGGCCCGCTGTGTTTTGTCTCGGTCGAGCACGTGATCGCGACGCCGCGCGGCACCGCGATCAGGGAGCGGCAGGACATCGTCTATCGGGAGATGACGACACCGCAGCCGCAGGCGGCCGCCAAGCCGGCGGCGGCGCCGCCACCGGCGCAGCACAGCGTTAGCCACATGGCCGACCCCGTGCTGCTGTTCCGCTATTCGGCGCTGACTTTCAATGGCCACCGCATTCACTACGACCGCGATTACGTGACCAAGGTCGAGGGCTATCCCGGCCTTATCTTCCACGGCCCGATGCAGGCGGCCTTCCTGGTGGAGTTCGCCGCGAAACTGCGCGGCACGGCACCGAAACGATTCGGCTATCGCGGCGTGCTGCCGCTGTTCGAAGGCAGCGAGTTCAGCATCAATGCCGATGAAACGGAGGCCGGCATGGAGCTATGGACCGCGAATGCAGCGGGCCAGCCGACCATGAAGGGCAGCGCGGTTTGGTGAGATCTTGGTCTACAATGCTCGCTCCAACCCATCCGGGCTTCGCGCTGGGATTGCTGGTTCGTAGGGCGGATCGTGATCCGCCATTATGACCGTAACACCGACACCTTTCACATCACCCCGGTGAAGCATCGGTTTGTGGCTCGGGTCAAGGACTGGCCGCATCATCATTCCACAGCCACGCTCAGCTACCGGGCGGGTGCCGCAGCTTGTCGCTGGCAGCCACCGATGTTATTGATAAGTGCCATGCAGCTGTCGACCATCACGAGAATTACGCCGGAACAGTTTTTCGCCTGGATTTTGGGGCGGGAGGAGCGGTACGAACTGGTCGACGGCGAGGTGGTGATGATGGCTGGAGCCGGCCGCAGGCATGACCGGATCGTCGTGAACCTGACGGCCGCCACCCATTTACAGATCAACGGAGGTCCGTGTCAGACCTTCACAGGCGATACCTATGTCGTGACGTCCTCCTCGACCCGGAGGATGCCTGACCTGGGCGTCGATTGCGGGAGGCCTGACGACGATTCCATAACAGCCGACAAGCCGTCGCTGATCGTGGAGGTGCTGTCCCCCACGACGGGCGGCTTCGATGTGACGGTCAAACTCGCGGAATATCAGTCTGTGCCGTCAGTCGACTACATCCTGTTCGTGGATACCGAGAGCCCGAACGTGCATCTTTATTCGCGGGACGACGATAGGCTCTGGAAGAATGTCGTGCTCAAGGGGCTGGAAGCCGTGGTCGAACTCAAGAAGCTGAACGTCTGTCTCGACTTGCGGGAAATCTACAGTGGGTTGGAATTCAGACCGAAGCCCAGACTTGTCGACCCTTTCGCCGAGACCGACGAACCGACGGGCGGCTTTCATCCGAGTTGATCTCATTGTGTGGGGCGGATGCAAGCACTCTGTTCCCCACAAGGGGCCGCCCTGCCGCAACTAGCTCCGATCGCGCGATACGGCGGAAGGCGCCCACAAGGGGCGCAAATTGAGGTTTCAACCGTGTCATCCCGCAAGCCAAAAAGCACGACATCCCCCATCACCGTCAAGCACGCCACGCTCGATCTCTTGCGCGCCTTCAAGATCACAAAAATATTCGGCAATCCCGGCTCGACCGAACTGCCGTTCCTGAGCGACTGGCCCGGCGATATCGACTATGTGCTGGGCCTGCAGGAGGCCTCCGTGATCGGGATGGCCGACGGCTATGCCCAGGCCACCCGCAACGCCTCCTTCGTCAATCTGCATTCCGCCGCCGGTGTCGGCAACGCGCTTGGCAACATCTACACCGCGCACCGCAACCAGACCCCGATGGTGATTACCGCCGGCCAGCAGGCGCGCAGCATCCTGCCGCTGCAGGCTTTTCTCTACGCCGAGCGCGCCTCCGAATTCCCGCGGCCCTATGTCAAATTCGCCGTCGAGCCGGCCCGGGCTGAGGACGTGCCGGCAGCGATCGCACGGGCCTATTATGTCGCGATGCAGCCGCCCTGCGGGCCGACTTTTGTCTCGGTGCCGATCGACGACTGGACCCATCAAACCCAACCGGTCGCGGCCCGCGACATCAGCCGCGAACTCGGCCCCGATCCCCAGGCCATGAAGGGGCTCGCCGCGGCGCTCGCCGCAAGCCGGCAGCCTGCGCTCGTGGTCGGCCCCGGCATCGACCGCGCGGAGGCCGTCGACCTCATGGTCAAGGTTGCGGAGAAGGCAAAGGCCGCGGTCTGGGTCAGCCCATTTTCGGCGCGCTGCAGTTTTCCGGAACGTCATCCGCAATTTCAGGGTTTTCTTCATGCTTCCCCGGCGCAGGTGTCGGAAGCCTTGCGCGGCCATGATCTGGTGGTCGTGATCGGCGCGCCGGTCTTCACCTTTCACGTCGAGGGCCACGCCGCGATTTTCGACGGCGCCACGACGCTGTTCCAGATCACCGACGATCCAACCGCGGCTGCGGTAACGCCTGTCGGCACCAGCATCGTCGCCACCATGAAACCCGCTTTGTCGATGCTGCTCGAAATTCTGCCCCTAAGCAAACGCGCGATCCCCGTGGGCCGCGCGCTGCCGCCCGCGCCGGTTGCCGCCGATCCGATCCCGGTCGAGTTTCTGCTGCATACGCTGTCGTCCGCGATGCCTGATGACGCCGCGCTGGTCGAGGAAGCCCCCTCGCATCGCCCGGCGATGCACAGGTACATGCCGATGCGCGGCCAGGACAGTTTTTACACCATGACGAGCGGCGGCCTCGGTTACGGCCTGCCGGCCGCGGTCGGCATGGCCCTTGGCCGGCCGGGCATCCGGACCGTCTGCCTGATCGGCGACGGCTCGGCGATGTATTCGATCCAGGCGCTGTGGACCGCGGCGCAGCGAAAACTACCGCTGACGGTTGTCGTCATCAACAACCAGGGCTATGGCGCGATGCGCTCGTTCAGCCAGGTCATGCAGGTGCGCAACGTCCCCGGCCTCGATCTGCCCGGCATCGATTTTGTCAGGATCGCGCAAGGCATGGGCTGCGACGCCATGCGGGTGACGAAATCGGCGGAGCTCGCGCCGGCGCTGCAGCGCAGCCTGGCGCATGACGGCACCGGCCTGATCGAAGTCATGGTGGATTCGGCGGTGCCACTGCTCTACGCGCAGAAGAATTGAGGCCTCGGCATGTCGGCTATCCGAATGGCCGCATGTTGACTTTGCCCCCCATGCTCTGAATACTCCGCTGCAAAAATTAGTAATGAAATCCGTCGTGAAACGATGGTTGATCGGGGAGGAGTACCATGCCGACCTCACGCAGGACGCTGCTGAAGGGCACCGCCGCCGCCGCAGGCGTATTTTCCCTGGATTGGACGCGCGCGCAAGCGCAAGCCGAAACGGTGCGGATCGGCGTGATCTACGATTTGTCCGGTCCGTTCGCGGCGGGCGGCTCGGTCGCCTCCGCGGTCGGCGCGGAGATAGCGATCGATCTCTGCAATGAAAAAGGCGGCATCGGCGGCAAGTACCAGGTCGCGCCGGTCAAGGCCGATTCACAGAGCAAGGCCGACGTTGCGATCAATGAGGTCGAGCGCCTGATCAGCCAGGAGACGATCGACATCATCGACGGTGTCTATTCCAGCGCCCATGCGGTGCCGCTTGCGGCCAAGGCCGAGCAGCAGAAGAAAATCCTCTGGATCACGACCGCGGTCGCGACCGCCGTGTTCAAGGACAAGAACCTGCACTACGTCTTCCGTGCGCAGATCCACTCCGATCAGTACGGCCAGGCCTTCGCGAGCTTCATCGCCGAACACGCCAAGGCCAAGCTCGCCATCGAGCCCAAGGACGTCAAGGTCGCGCTGATTCATGAAGACGGCCCCTACGGCGTCGGCGTCGCCGCCGCCGACGAGGCCTATTCCAGGGAGGCCGGCCTCCAGGTCGTGCTCAAGGAGGGCTATTCGGCATCCGCGCCCGACCTCTCCGCGCTCGTGACCAAGATCAAGCGCTCCGGCGCCGATGTGATCTCGCACGCCGGATACAATCCCGACATCACCCTGCTGCTGCGCCAGGCCCGGGAGAACGGTCTTCGTTTCAAGATGCTGTTCGGCGCCGGTGCCGGCTACAGCCAACTCGACAAATTGCGCGCCACCTTCGGCAAGGACATCGACAATTTCTGCAATATCGATCCGGTGCCGGCGCAGTTGCTCGACCCTTCGAAGCTGGCTCCCGGCATCGGCGATCTCACCAGGACCATGGTCGAGCGATACAAGGCGAAGACCGGCGCCACCGACGTTCCGCCGCACTGCTCCATGGGCTTCAACCAGACCTGGGTCCTGCTCGACAAGGTACTGCCCGCCGCCAAGGAGAAATACGGCGGCTTCGATCCCGAGTCCGTCCGCAAGGCGGCGCTCGACGTCGACATCCCGCCGGGCGGCACCATCCAGGGCTATGGCGTGAAATTCTTCCCGCCCGGCACGCCGCTCTCCGGCCAGAACGAGCGCTCGACGCCGGTGGTGATGCAAAACGCCGGCGAGCATATCTCGGTGGTTTGGCCGACCATTATCCGGACGCAGGACCCGATCTTCCCGCTGCCGAAATCCTCGATCTACGCCGCATAGATCGCGATGCTCGCCGTTGAGGGCCTCGTCAAGCGCTTTGGAGGATTCCTGGCCGTCAACCAGGTTTCCTTCGAGGTGCGTGCGGGCGAAATTCTGGGCCTGATCGGTCCGAACGGCTCCGGCAAGAGCACGACGTTCAATCTGATTGCGGGCAATCTGCGCCCCAACTCCGGCTCGATCCGTTTCAATGGCAAGGAGATCGGCGGCCAGTCCGCGCACACGATCTGCCGTCAGGGCATCGGGCGGACGTTCCAGATCCCACGACCGTTCCGCAGGCTGTCGGTGATCGAGAATGTCGCGCTTGCCGCCTATTATGGCGAAGCCGGCAGGATCTCGCGCGGGCAGGCGCAACGCCGGGCGGCGGAAGTGCTCGACATGGTGGATCTGGCGGTCGATCCCACGGCGTCGACCGCCGGATTGGGCGCCGCCGCCCTGAAAAAGCTCGAGCTTGCGCGCGCGCTCGCGACCGGACCGAAGCTGCTGCTCGCCGATGAAAGTCTCGGCGGCCTTGACCCCGCCGAGATGGAGCGTGCCGCCCATCTGCTCGGCGATATCCGCGGCCGGCTCGGCATCACGATCGTCTGGGTCGAGCACATCATGGGCGTGCTGATGCGGGTCGTGGATCGCGTCATCGTGCTCGATCACGGCGAGAAGATTTTCGAAGGCAGACCGGCACAGGCCGCGGCCGATCCCCGCGTCATCGAGGTCTATCTCGGCAAGGCACAGGCCTAACGCATATGCTCTCGCTCGCCACCGTCTCCGCCGGCTACGGGTCGTTTCAGGCGCTGTTCGGCGTGTCGATCGAGGTGTCGCGCGGCGAGGCGGTCGCCGTCATCGGTCCGAACGGCGCCGGCAAGACGACATTGATGCGGGTTATTTCCGGCATCCTCCCGATGCGCGAAGGCACCATGACGCTCGAGGGGCGCCCGGTCGGCGGCCTGCCGGCGCACCGCATCGTCGAACTGGGCATTGCGCACGTGCCGGAGAACCGGCGCCTGTTTCCGCGATTGTCGGTCGAGGAGAACTTGCGCATTGGTGCGTTCATTCCCTCGGCCCGCGCCGGTTTCTCCGGGCAGCTCGATTGGGTCTATAACCTGTTTCCGCGGCTCAGGGATCGCCGCACCCAGCTTGCCGGAACGATGTCGGGCGGCGAACAGCAGATGTGCGCGATCGCCCGCGCGCTGATGTCGAAACCGCAGCTGTTGCTGATGGACGAGCCGTCCGCCGGACTTGCGCCGCTGGTCGTGCGGCAGGTGTTCGACCTGGTGCAGAGGATTCGCGCCGAGGGCCTCACGGTTCTGATCGTCGAGCAGAACGTCCAGCAGGTGCTCGAGGTCGTCGATCGCGCCTACCTGCTTGAAGCCGGCGCCATCAAGCTTTCGGGAACCGCCGCCGAGCTGAAAGGCAGCAGCTTCATCCGCGCGGCCTATATGGGGCTATAGATGGACATCTACCTGTTCGAGGCGATCATCAACGGCGTTCTGCTCGGTGGCGTGCTGGCGCTGCTGGCGCTCGGATTGAACCTGATCTTCGGCGTGATCGACGTGGTGTGGATCTGCTATGCCGACATCGTCATGTGCGGCATGTATGCGGTCTATTTCCTCTATGCCCAATTTGGCGTGCCGCTGCCGCTCGCCTTTGTCGTCGCCATTGCCGCCATCTCCGGCCTTGGCGTTCTGGTTCACCTTCTGATCATCGCCCCGGTCCTCGATTCGGCACCGGTCAATCAGCTGCTGGCGACCGGCGGGCTTTTGTTTTTCCTGCAAAGCTTTGCGACGCTGCTGTTCGGGACCGATTTCCGCAACATCGGCGTGCGCCTGCCGGTCATCGAGATCGCGAGCATCTATGTCAGCTTCGCCCGGTTGATCGCATTTGCGGTCGCCCTGATCGGGGCGGTCGCGCTCTATCTCTTCCTCAAGCGGACCTATGTCGGCATCGCCATCCGCGCCATCGCGCAGGACCGCGAGATCGTCGGACTGATGGGGATCGATCAGCGCCGCATCTATCTCCTGGTGTCGGCCATCGGCGGGGCGCTGGCTGGCCTGGCAGCCTGCCTGCTGGCGCTGCAATATGATGTGCATCCCTTCATCGGCAACACCTTCGGCCCCGTGATCTTCATGATCTGCGTCCTCGGTGGGCTCGGCAACATGATCGGCGGCTACGTCGCGTCCTTTGTCGTCAGCCAGATCATCGCGATCGGCGGCTATTACGCCAGCACCGAACTCTCCTATGTGTTCGCTTTCACGTTTTTCATCGGTTTGATCCTGATCCGGCCGCGCGGGCTGTTCGCGCCATGAGCGGGACCCGCGTATGGCTAGTTGCCGGCGGCGCGATCCTGTTGGCGCTGCCCGCGGTCGCGCCGGGCTATTTCCTTCACCTCATGATCCAGATCCTGATCTGGGCCTTCATCTATACGGCGTGGGCGCTGATGGGCCGCTTCGGCTTCGTATCGTTCGGCCACGGCGCCTTCCTGGGGGTCGGGGCCTATGGGCCGGCGCTGTTGTGGAACTATTGCGACCTGACGCCCTGGCTCGGCATTCCCATCAGCGTCATCGCCGCGGTGCTGTTGGCCGTGGTCGTCGGCTATCCGTGCTTCCGCCGCAAGGTGGTCGGGCACTATTTTGCGCTGGTGACGCTGGCGCTGAGCCAGGTGGTGCTGCTCTCGCTCATCGCCGGGCGCGACGTCACCGGCGGTTCTCTGGGCTTCACGCCGAAGGCCGCCGGGCATTCGTGGTACGCGCTGCAATTTCCGGAGAAGCGATATTTCTACTTCATCGCCGTGCTGCTCTGGCTGGCCGGGCTTCTGATCTGGCACCGGATCGACCGCGGCATCGGCCGCGAGGCGCTTGAGGCGATATCGGAAGACGAGGACGCCGCGGCTTCGGTCGGCATCGACGTGATGCGCGAGAAGATACGGGTGACCGCGATCAGCGCCGCGCTGACCGCGATCGGCGGGGCGATTTACGGGCAATACGTGATGTACCTCAATCCCGACACGGTTTCGGGCATCGCGGTATCGCTGCAGATCGTATTCGCGGCAATTGCGGGCGGGGTCTATTCGCTGCTCGGGCCGAGCGTCGGTGCGCTGCTGACGCTCCTGCTCACGGAAGGCTTGCGGGTGTGGTTCGGCACCAGCTTCATCGGCGCCGCCAACACCATCTACGGCATCCTGCTCGTGCTGTGCATCATCTTCATGCCGCAAGGCATTGTCGGCACCTTGCGGCGCATCAAGCTGCCGCGCCGCGCGCCAGCCCAAGCGGCCGCGGCGCAAGATCGCATCACAATGTGATGCGACGGCCCTCCTCGGCGGCCCAATAGCCGGCGTAGTTGAGCTTGATGGTCTCGAAGGCCAGAGCGAGGCCGGACAGCGGCTGCCGGCCGGTGGCTGCGCATTCCATGAAATCCTGGATTTCCTGCTGGTAGCCGCGCGTCCATTCCTCCTCGAGGCAGACATATTGCCAGCCGGTCTTGCGATCGACCTTTTCGGTGATGTAGACGCCCGCAAGCTTCTCCTCGCTGGTCTGGTAGCTCATCAGGTGCGTGTTCGGCGTGATGTTGGCGAACAGCGCGCCGCCGCTGGTATAGGTCTCGATCAGGTTGCGCACGCCGCCCAGGATGATGTCGCCGGAGAACACGACAGCCTTGGTGCCGTCGGAGAAGGTGACGGTGAGCGCGCCCCAGTCTTCGACGTCGACAGGTCTGGCCTTGATGAAGGTCAGCTCCTCCGGCCGCAGGCAGGCCGAGAGGTTGCCGACGTCGCAGGTCACGCTGGCCGCGCGGATCGCCTCGCCCCGCGCTCTCGCCTCGACCTGCTTGAGATAGAGCACTGCCGAAAGCGGATGGCATCCCATCCGGATCAACGAGCCGCCGCCGGTCATCGCCCATTGCGCCGCGTGCGCCGCATGCGAACCGCTATGGCTCTCCTCGCCCTTCATGAACAGGATCTTATCCCCGGTGGCCTTGAGGATCTCCGCGGTCTTGGTCACCGCCGGCGCGTAGATCCAGTCTTCGGCATACATGAAGAGCCTGCCGGTGTTGCTGATGGCGGCAGAGGTCTTTTCCATCTCCTCCAGCACGCGCTCATACATCAGGGCCTTGCGCACATGCTTGCCGATGGGCGCGGCGTCGCCGTCGCGGCCGAAATAGCCCGCGAACGGCTTTTCGCAGATGACGTGCTTGCCGGCCTGCATCGCCGCGACGATCATCGAGGCATGCAGGTTGGGGGGCGTGCAGATGTCGACGACGTCGATCCCGCCATCGGCGATCAACTCGCCGAAGCTGCGGTAGGCCGCCGCTATGCCGTGCCTTCTGGCGAAATCGATGACCTGCTCGCCGCGCGCCGCGACGGCTTTGACTTCGACCTCGACGCCGTAGACCCGCCTATAGGCGTGCATGTGCAGCTCGGAGACGAAGCCGCATCCCACCAGACCGATCCTGATCTTCGCCATTGCGCCCGTTCCCCATAGCCGTTGGTCATGAGCCCATTATAGCCAGTTGAATCGCGGTACGCGCGACACCGCGCGAAAGACGGCCTCGGCGGGCGACATGTGTTCACGCAATGGCCGTGAACTCCCTCTCGCCTTGCGGCTCTCTCCGCGTGCGCGGTGCGCTCCCCTCCCCCCGTCCGGCGTAGCGCAGCGAAGCCGGATGGTGGGGAGGGGTCAGGGGTGGGGGGCGCTCCAACGAGCGCCGGTGTCTCCGGAGACGCCCCCCACCCCACCCTCCCCACCGCTGCGCGGGGGGAGGGAGTGAAAGAGCCTGCCTTCCTCACTTCCCTCTCGCCATACCCGTGGCGTGCTTCCACAGCGCGCCAGCCGGTTGCAAAAACCAATGACATCATCGAGGCGTCACTTCGAACTGATGAAAGCCGTCTCACCAGCACGTAAGGCGGGGCTGGCTCGGTTGGTCCGCACGGGCAGGCCCAACCGACTGACCGGCGCTCATCAACGGCAAAGCTCGCGCTGCACGGGCGGCATCGGGGCGATTTTCGAATGGCGGGCCGGCCGATGATGCTGTAGCGTAGAGGCCGTCGAAGAATACGTGCCGAAGTCGAAGCATCCTTGCCGAATGTGCCGAACATGGTCGCCAGGCGTTGTCGGGCTCGGGGCGTGGCTGGATCTGGGATGATCGGTAGGCCGGCGATCGAGCGGCCGCCGCGGCCGGGGATCCCCGGGATGAAGCGCCCGGCCTGCGCCCTTGATCAGGACATGGCGTTGGTCCTTTGCCGGGGCCGCCGCGACCGGCGCGTTGCGCCCGCTCCCGGCCGAGCCGTCCGAAGACGAGCCATCCGACGAAAAGGGTCATGATGACCGAGCTTGCGGAACAACCCACCCCTGTCGGAGTGAGGCTCGGCTTGGCGTACTGGAACCAGGAATTTCAGAGAATCCACTCGCCGGTCCTGCGCTATGGCTTTGCCGTCGTATCGGTCGCGATCGCGCTTGGGGTGGCGTTCGCATTCCAGCATTACCAGTTCCGGGACGTGGAGCTCCCGGTTCTCACGCTGGCGATTGCCGTCACCACCTGGTACGCGGGAGCCGGGCCTTCGGTGCTCGCCGTTCTGTTGTCCTCGGCCAGCTTCGACTACTTCTTCACGGAGCCGCTTTACTCCCTCAGCATTTCCACCAGAGATCTTCCTTACTTTCTCATTTTCGTCGCCTGGGCCGCCATTGTCGCCTCGTTCAGCGCTGTCAGACGCCGGATCGAGGACAACCTTCGTCAAGCCCGCGACAAGCTTCAGGTCGAAGTGGAACAGCGCAGGCATCGAGAGGACGAGATTCGCAAACTCAACCAGGAGCTCGGCAAACGGGCCGCGGAGCTCGAAGCCAGCAACAAGGAACTGGAATCTTTTGCCTATTCCGTCTCCCACGACCTGCGGGCGCCGCTTCGCCACATGGTCGGGTACTCCGAGCTGCTGCAGAAACAGGCCTCGTCTTTGCTCGACGACAAGAGTCAGAGGTTCATACGAACGATTCTCGACTCGGCAAAAAAAATGGGCAATTTGATCGACGACCTGCTGGCGTTTTCCAGGATCGGGCGGGCCGAGACCAGAGCGACGAAGGTGGACCTGGAGCAGCTCGTCAAGGACGTGGTCGCTGAAATCGGGCAGGACACCAGGCGCCGCAATATTGCCTGGAAGATCGGCACGCTTCCGGTCTGTTACGGCGACCGTTCCATGCTGAAGCTGGTCGTCGTCAACCTTGTTTCCAACGCCACCAAATTCACACGCATGCGCAAGCCGGCCGAAATCGAGATCGGCTGTGTCGACCGCGATGAAGAGGTCGAAGTGTTCGTGAGGGACAATGGTGCCGGCTTTGACATGCAGTATGTCGACAAGCTGTTCGGCGTCTTTCAGCGTCTGCACCTGGCTGAACAGTTCGAGGGCACCGGAATAGGACTGGCCACCGTTCAGCGCATCGTTCACCGCCATGGCGGCAAGGTCTGGGCCGAGGGAGCGGTGGATCAAGGCGCGACCTTCACCTTCTCGCTTCCGAAAGCCCGAGCTGCAGGGGAAAGGACGGCGATCGCGCCATGACCACGCTGGGACGCATTTTGATCGTCGAGGACGACCCCAACGACGTCGAGCTGACCCTGACGGCGCTGGCCGACTACAACCTGGCGAACGAGGTGGTGGTGACCCGCGACGGACAGCAGGCCCTGGACTACCTCTACTGCCGGGCGGAATTCAGTACGCGCCCCGCCGGCAATCCCGCGGTCATGCTGCTCGATCTGAAACTTCCGAAGATCGGCGGATTGGAGGTCTTGCAGCAGGTCAAGTCCGACCCGCGCCTGCAGATGATTCCCGTGGTGGTGCTGACGTCATCCAACGAAGAAAAGGACATGATGAGAAGCTACAGCCTCGGGGTGAATGCCTATGTCGTGAAGCCGGTCGATTTTCACGAGTTCGTCAACGCGGTGAAGGAACTCGGCATCTTCTGGGCGGTCATCAACGAGTCGCCGCCGGGCAGCGTGCAGAAGTGACATCTCCGCTGCGGATTCTGTTGCTGGAGGATAACAGCCACGACGCCGAGCTGATTTTGGAGCTGCTCGAGGCCGATCATATCGTCTGCGAAATAACGCGCGCCCAGACGCGCGCCGAGTTCGTCGCCGGCCTGCACGACGGCCGCATCGACCTCATTCTCGCCGATTACAAGCTTCCTTCCTTCGACGGGCTTACCGCGTTGCGGCTGGCGCTCGATGCCCGCGCCGATCTGCCCTTCATCTTCGTTTCCGGCTCGCTCGGCGAAGAAATCGCGATCGAAGCGCTCAAGATCGGGGCCACGGATTACGTCGTGAAATCGCGGCTGTCGAGGCTCGTGCCTTCGGTCCGGCGCGCGCTGCGCGAGGCCCACGGCCGCACCGAGCGCAAGAAGGCCGAGGCGGCGTTCAGCCGCAGCGAGATGTATCTGGCGGAGGCGCAGCGATTGAGCCGCACCGGCAGCTTCGGCTGGGACCCGGCGAGCGGGAAGATCTACTGGTCGAGCGAGACTTTTCGCATATTCGAATGCGAGCCGACGGTCGAGCCGACCATTGAGCTGGTGCTGGAGCGAACCCAGACCGACGACCGCATGCGCCTGCGCCAGATCATCGAGCGCGCCTCGATCGAGCGGAGCGGGTTTACCGCCGAGCATCGCCTGCTGATGGCGGATGGCTCGGTCAAATACGTTCGAGCCGTGGCCAATCCCTCGAGCGGCGAAGATCCGGAGAGTTTCGTCTTCGTCGGGGCGATCATGGATGTCACCGAGCGCAAGCGCGCCGAACAGGAGCGCGAAAGACTGCGCCAGCTCGAGGCGGATCTCGCCCACATCAGCCGCGTCAGCATGATGGGAGAGTTGGCCATCGCGCTCGCCCACGAAATCAAGCAGCCGATTTCGGCTGCGTCCACCAACGCCCAGACCTGCTCGCGATGGCTGCGTCGCGACCCACCGGACCTGCCGCAGGCCATGGAGGCGGCCGCGGCAATGGTCGAGGACGTCAGGCGCACCGCCGGCATCATCGACCGCGTCAGCTCGCTCTACCGGCGCGGCACGCCGGAGCGGGAATCGGTCGATCTCAACGAAATCGTTCGCGAGATGACCGTGTTGCTGGTCGAAAAGGCCAAGCGGAACGCGGTCTCGATCGGGGCCGACCTCGATCCAGAGCTTCCGGCGACGACGGCCGATCGCGTCCAGCTGCAGCAGGTCCTGATGAACCTCATGCTCAACGGCGTCGAGGCGATGCAGGAAACCGGCGGCAGACTGACCGTCGCATCGAAGACGACCGCGGATGGTCAACTGCTGATCTCGGTGAGCGATACCGGCATCGGGCTTTCGCCCGATGAAACCGAGCGCATTTTCGATGCATTCTTCACCACCAAACCGCAAGGCACCGGCATGGGACTGTGCATCAGCCGGCGCATCGTCGACTCGCATGGCGGCCATCTGTGGGCGAGCCTCAACCCGGAAAGGGGCACGACCTTTCAGTTCACGCTGCCCGTCGAGGCGACTTCGTCCTCGTTTGTGGCAGCCGAGCGCGCGCGCGACCGGCGATAGAGCCAAAGGCTGAGCTGGTCCATGTAGATGTAGACGACCGGCGTGGTGAACAGCGTCAACACCTGCGAAACCAGCAGACCGCCGACGATCGCGTAGCCGAGCGGCTGGCGGATTTCCGAGCCCGTTCCTAGTTGAGTTCGTAGGATGGGTTGAGCCCTCAGCGAAACCCATCATGTTCTCAGACCGCAGTTGATGGGTATCGCTTCGCTCTACCCATCCTACGCGCCGACCTCGACCTCGACGCCGTAGACACGGCGGTAGGCGAACGACCAATTGCAGGCGGCCGCCGCAGGGAATATCATACTTAACCATCTCAGCCATGAGCCTGGACCAACCATGTCACGCTTATCCGCGCCAATGAGCTTTTCCAGAAGACTTCAACCGGCAGTGTTCTTTGCGGGCGCAGCGCTTTGGCTGAACGCGGGAATGGCGCAAGCCGGGCCCTGCAGCGCCGACATCTCGCAGTTTGAAGCAACCGTTCAACAATCGGCGGGCGATCCGCTCGGCGGATTGACAGCCCCTCAATCGGTCGATGCGCAGCTTGGCCATCAGCCCACGCCTCGATCCGTGCACCAGGCCGACCGGCGCCTGAAGTTGCGATTTTCCGCGGCCCTGGCCCGTGCGAAGCAGTATGATGCACAGGGCAATCGTTCCGGCTGCACCCGCGCCCTCAACGCGGCGAAAGAACTCTATATCCCGTAAGGTTAAGAGAGCTGGAGCTACTTACGAACACGAAACCTGGGATGAGGACATTGCCACCGTCATTGCGCGTTTCGGCCGACCCGCTTGGATGAAATTGGCTCGATGCGGGGCGCCGAACGAGGGCAACCACAAGGGTTGCCCCTACAGGATCGAAATGACGTAGGGGCGCCCCTCATACGCGCTAGCTCTAGAACTCGTATCCCGGACGCTGGCCGCGTAGACGGTGGGCTCCCTTTCCCCCCAAGCGAAAGCGTAGTTGAGCGATTCCGTGAAACTTATCATTTCAGGCCACGAGCATTGGCCTCTCACTCCCTCTCCCGCTCTTCGCGGGGGAGGGTGGGGTGGGGGTGCCTCAGCATAGATACCACCTGCGTTGGCCCCCACCCCGACCCTCCCCCGCGCGAAGAGCGCGGGAGAGGGAGCGCAGCTTCGCAAGCTTCGATATGATCAGAACTTCGGAAACGCTGGTCTAGGAAACGCGAGCTAGCCTTTCCGGCCATAATTCAGCAAGCCGCCGACGCTCTTGGGCGGATGCGCCCGAAGACCTTCCTCGTTGGGCTCGGTGCCCCAGCCCGGCCGGTCCGGCATCACGAGGTAGCCGTCTTCGAATTCGGGCTGATGCGTAAACAGTTCATGGTCCCAGGCCAGCCGGTCGATATCGGTCTCCATGATGCGCAGGTTGGGCACCGCGGCGCTGAAATGGGCGTTCATCATGGTGCAGAGGTGGCCGTAGAAGTTATGCGGCGCGACATTGACCTCGTGGGCCTCGGCGCAACTCGCGATCTTCATCGATTGCCAGACGCCATTCCAGGGCGTGTCGATGATCGCGACATCCATGGCCTGCTCGCGGAAATAGGGCAGGAATTCGCGCAAGGAGAGCAGCGTCTCGCAGGATGAGATCGGGTGCGGGCTTTGCCGCCTGATATAACCGAGCGCTTCCGGGCTGAAACTGTCGATCTCGATCCAGAACATGTCGAGATCGGCGATGGCGCGCAGGATCTTCAGGTAGCCTTCGGTCTTGGCGTTGAAGTTGAGGTCGAGCAGGATATCGACGTCGGGCCCGGCGCCGTCGCGGATTGCCTCCAGATGCATGCGCAGATCGCGCAGTACCTGGCGGTCGACGTTGATCTCGGGCTGGAACGGGGAGCCGAAACCGGGCCGCCAACCCCTGGGCTTGCCTTCGTCATAGGTGAAGATGTTGGTCTTCAGCGCGGTAAACTTTTTCTCGCGGACTTCGCGCCCGATCGCCTTGACGCCGTCGAGATCGGATATTGCGGGCTTGTACCAGCCGGGGTGATTGATGCGCCAGGTGGCGCAATGCGACCAGTAGACCCGGATGCGATCGCGGATCTTGCCGCCGAGCAATTCGTAGACCGGCACCCCCAACAGCTTGGCCTTGGCGTCGAGCAGGGCGTTTTCGATCGCGCCGAGCGCCTGCGCGATGATGCCGCCGGCCGCCGGGCGGGTCGCGGCGAACAGCTCGGCGTAGATCCGTTCGTGCGCAAACGCATTCTGTCCGACCACGCGCGCCGCCAACCGCTCGATCGCCGCGCCGACGCCGGGCGAGCCGAACCCTTCGTCGAATTCGCTCCAGCCGACGATGCCATCCTCGGTCGTGAGCTTGACGAAGTGGTAGTTGCGCCAGCCGGCGTCGCAGGACAGGAGGTCGACGCTTGTTACGCTTGATTTCTTCGTCATGGCGTTTCCTTGTTTTCGTTGCCGACGGTCGGGAGCGCGCCGGGCCGGCGTGCCCGCTCGCAGCGGCACCATAGCGGATATCCGGCTGCAAACGGCGTGCGGGCAACATAGAACCGCTTGCGAAGCGCGGGCGGCTCTACTCGGCCGCCTGCGAAGAGGGCATGCGCATGGCGTCCAGGCCATCGGCGGAGGTGGCGGAGATCGTGGTGCGGATCATCAGCCGCGCTTCATGTGCCGGCCACGGCCGGCCGCGATGCATGGTGGCGCGGTTGTCCCAGATCACGACGTCGCCCTTGCGCCAGGGGTGCAGGTAGCTCGCGCCGGGCGCGGTCGCAGCCTGCATCAGCTGGTCGATCAGCGCGGTTGCCGCCGCTGCATCCATGCCTTCGACCGCATAAGCGTGCGAGGCGAGATAGATTGCGCCGCGGCCATTCACCGGATTCTTCCACACCATGCGCCAGCATTGCGCCAGCATTGCGGCGGCAGCGCCGCGCGCTCCTCGGAGCTTGCGAGATCGGGTGCGATCTGGCCGCGCGAATGCGCGTAGTCATGCCAGGCAAAGGAATTTTCCAGCCGCTCGCGCATCGCCGCGTCGAGCCGCTCGAACGCCAGCCGGGTCGAGACGAATTCGGTCTCGCCGCCACGCGCTGGGATGATGCGCGCCGACAGGATCGAGGTCAGCGCCGGCACCGGCTTGAACGAGGAGTCGGTATGCCAGAGCTGGTTGGCCTTGCTGCGCAGCGACAACCGGTGGTCCGGCGGCACCACCTTGCCGTCAGGGCCGATGGTCGAGAGAATGACGAAATGCGAGCCGGTTCCCAGTGTGCCGACTTTTGTGACCTCCGGCGGGCCGAAGCGGCGCGAAAAGGCCAGTTGCAGCTCGTCGGTCACGTCCTGGTCGCGCAACACCAGGACGGAATGCTGCTCGAAGGCCGCGCGAACGGCCGCATAGGCGGCATCGTCGGCGGCGACATCTGAAAGCGTCACGCCGCGCAATTCGGCGCCAAATGCCGGGCCTAAGGGAACGATGTCCATCGGCCAGTCCTCCCTGTATTCTGCCTGTATAACTGCTGGGCATGAATTCTCAAGGTTAAGGTCAGGCGTCCCGGTCTCTTGATGCATGGCCGGCCTTCCGGAATACATCGACAGGTCCGGCCGCGGCAGGTAGGGTTCGCCGTTCAAAAAAGCGGCCGCAATAACCATCGCAATAACCGACTTGAAAACCGACTTTGGAACTGACTCGGGGAGGACGTTGTTGCAGGGCAAGTTGACGCCGAAGCGCGATTATTATGCCGGCGCCCTGATGCTTTTGCTCGGCGTAGGCGCCGCTGTCACCGGCAGCGGCTACAAGTTCGGCAGCCTCGCCAGAATGGGGCCGGGTTTCATGCCGGTCGTGCTGGGTATCGTGCTGGCCTTCCTCGGCATCCTGATTGCCGGCACCGCGTTGGCGTCGTCCGAACCCGACGACAAGAGGTTCTTGCCTGATAACCCGCAATGGCTCGGATGGCTCTGCATCATCGGCGGTCCCATCCTGTTCATCATCCTCGGCCAGTATGGCGGCATGATTCCCGCGGTGTTCGCCTGCGTCTTTGTCTGCGCGCTGGGGGATAAAACAGGCACCGTCAAATCGTCGGCGGTCCTGGCGGCCGGCGTCACGATCTTCG
This sequence comes from Bradyrhizobium sp., assembly GCF_049512235.1. Classification (GTDB taxonomy): domain Bacteria; phylum Pseudomonadota; class Alphaproteobacteria; order Rhizobiales; family Xanthobacteraceae; genus Bradyrhizobium. The sequence goes on along the minus strand of NZ_JBEKXH010000036.1, from coordinate 4,612 downwards.
GCGTGCTGCTGTTCCATTACCTCTTGAGCATTCCTTTCCCCCTGCTGCGCGGGGTCAACCTGTGATCGCGACGGCGATTACCGATCTCTGGTACGGTTTTGGCGTGGCGCTCGAGCCGCACAATCTGATGTACTGCTTCCTCGGCGTGCTGGTCGGCAACCTGGTCGGCGTGCTGCCGGGTATGGGGCCGGTCGCGACGATTTCGATCCTGCTGCCGTTGACCTTCGGGATGGCGCCGGTGCCCGCCATCCTGATGCTGTCCGGCGTCTATTATGGCGCCCAGTATGGCGGGGCGATCTGCTCGATCCTGCTCAATCTGCCCTGCCATCCGCCGCACGCGGTGACCTGCCTCGACGGATTTCCGCTGACCAAGCAGGGCAAGGGCGGCACCGCGCTCGGCATTACCATCATCGCGGCCTTCATCGGCGCTTCCTTCGGGATCACCGAAATGATTTTCCTGGCGCCGTTCCTGGTCAAGATGGCGCTCGAATTCGGGCCCGCCGAGGTCTGTTCGCTGATGCTGGTAGGCCTGCTGGCGGGTTCGACGCTGGCGAAGGGATCGCCGCTCAAGGGCATCGCGATGACGGTGCTCGGCCTTCTGGTCGGCATTGTCGGTTCCGACATCGAGACCGGACAGCCGCGTTTCACCTTCGGCATCACCGAACTGTTCGACGGTGTCGAAATCATCGCGCTGGCGCTCGGCATGTTCGGCATAGCCGAGTTCATGAACAGCATCAACAACACCGAAACCGTCGACATGCGCTACGCCAAGGTCGGCATCTCCGACATGTTTCCGTCCAGGGCCGATCTCAAGCTGGCGTTCTGGCCGATGATCCGCGGCACCTTTCTCGGCAGCCTGTGCGCGCTGATTCCGGGCACCGGGCCGACCATCGCCTCGTTCGTGTCCTACGCTACCGAGAAAAGGATCTCAAAGACGCCGGAGCGGTTCGGTCACGGCGCGATCGAGGGCGTCGCCTGTCCCGAGGCCTCGACGCATTCCTCGGTGCAGGGTGATTTCATTCCGACCATGTCTCTCGGGATACCCGGCGACACCGTGATGGCTCTGCTCTTGGGCGCGCTCATCATTCACGGCATCGTTCCGGGGCCGCAGCTGATCAGCCAGCACGCCGACATCTTCTGGGGGCTGATCGCGAGCTTCTGGATCGGCAACATCCTGCTCGTCATTCTCAACGTGCCGATGATCGGGCTGTGGGTAAAACTTCTCAGCATTCCCTACCGCTACCTCTATCCGAGCGCGATGTTCTTCGTCTGCATCGGGGTCTATGCCGCCAACAATGACATGTTTCAGGTCGGCGAGACTTTGGTCATCGGCGTCATCGGCTACATCCTGCTGCGGCTGGATTTCCATCCCGCGCCGATCCTGCTCGGCTTCGTGCTTGGACCGCGTTTCGAGGAGAACTTCCGGCGCAGCCTGTTGATCTCCCGCGGCGATCTCATGACCTTCATCGAGCGTCCGATCAGCGCGTTCTTCCTGTTGATCTGCGTGGTGCTGATCACAGCCCAGATCTATGTCTGGCTGCGCAAGCCGAAATTTGTCGCGGAGGAAAGGGCTATCGAGGCCGCGCTGCCGGAGACGCCCTATTCGGAACTGGCGGAGTAGCCGACGGCGGGATTGGCCGGAGTTGGCGACGGGCCGGGATCCTAATGGGCCACTTCCTGCACCACCAGAAGCGCCCTCAGCGTGCCTTCGCTCAAGGGGCCATGCGTCGATGGCGGCTTCCGTTCGGAGCCTTCGATCGGCATTTGCGTCTGCAGTGCAGGCTTTCTGGTCAGCGGCGCCGACGAACCAAGCCCGTTTGTCTCTTCGGCTTCATCGACATCGGCGGCATCACTGATTTGCCCCGCCGATCGCAGCTGGCGGCTCTTTCGAGTTTCGATCTTTCTCGGTCTTGGCTGCGGCGTATATACGATCGGCGGCAGCATGTGATGGCGCGACATGATCAGTCTCCACGGGCCCTACCGGGTTCAAAGCAAACGCCGGGCCAGTTAAAAATGTGTTACAAATCAACTGGCTGCTGGCGTGGTCAAGCGCCAGCCCCGGCAGTATTTGCCGAGCACTCGGCCAAAATCGGCCTGTAACGCGCGGGAATACCGATCACGGGTCGTTGCCGACCAAGCTTCGAACCTTGGCTGAGGCGTCGTAAATCTCAACCCGCAGCACGGGGTATTTGGTCAATAGCTCCGCACAGGCCCTTTTGGCGGCGGGGGCGTCGGCGAACTGTTTCTTGAAATGTCCGTCGACCACCATCGCGTAACCGTTCGCGGGAGCGATGTCGGCGCGCAGGGCGTTCCTCGGCCGTGCTTCTTCGGGCAGCTCCAGTCTTGGTTTTCTCAATGTTTGCTTCATCGCATCATTCACCCGGGCGTGGCATACCTTAACCGTCGCGTAGAATGTCTCTCACGTCCTTGACCGACCAGTTTTCATGCAGCGGCAGCACCCGCACCCGCGTGTTGTCGGTTTCGTTGACGAGCGCGTGAGAACTCGCATCGTCAACGATGCGCACCAGGTTCAACACGGTGTCGGGCTGCCAGTTCAGCGTGACACTGAGATCGCCTGGAAAGATTTGCCACTTCGAGCCGTCGTCAAGTTCGACCAGATGGCTTTCTGAATGCCTGCGTATTTTCATTGGCAGCGTGGCCTTCGCCTGGCCGCGCGGCGCTCGCGTTCGCGCCGTTTCAGGTAGGCCAATCCTGCAACCGTCAGCCGATGGCCGCTGGTCTCCCCGGTGCCCATCAGGCCGAAAACGTAAGGGGTGAGCAATTTGCGCGCCTGCACGATATCGGCGTGCTGGCGCTCGGCAAGGCTCTCGTAAATGCCCATGGCCCGTTCGATCACGGCAGGCGCGAGAATGTCTTCGAGAGGATCATCGGTCATGCCGAATAAGACTTTGTCGGCTGGTTTGTTCCGGCCCTTTCGGACCCGCGCTCGAATGGAACATCGATTCTGCCATATTCCGTGCGATTCGTTCAGAAGCCATTCAGACCCTCTCGGTCAGATTGAGCGGCAGATAGGCAGTTGGATCGATGATGGAACCAAGACTTTGGAAAGGATCCTTCCATGGCCGGCTGACGGCCAGGCTGCGAGGAGCTGCGTGGGTCATGGTCGCTACCTTGCTTGGCGCCGCGGCGGCCGGCGCCGCCGAGCTGAGCCCCCACGACATGGCGCTGCTCGACCGCCTGACCTGGGGGATCAACGCCTCGAGCGCGCTGCATCTGCAGGCGGTCGGGCCCGATCGCTGGCTTGCCGAACAATTGCATCCCGCGGCCAATGAGGCATTGCCGGACGCCGTCCGAGCCGCGATCGAGGCCATGGCGGACGTTCGTAAATTTCCGTTCGACATCGCGGTCGCGTTCGATGCGCAAGGCAAGGCCGCCAACCAGATCGCCGATCCGGACCAGAGGAAATCGGCGCAGCAGGCCTTCCAACAGGCCATGAGCGAGCGGGCGCGACAGGCGGCCTCGCGCGGCATCCTGCGCGCGCTCTATGCGCCCGACCAGCTGCGCGAGCGCATGACCTGGTTCTGGTTCAACCATTTCAACGTGCATCAAAACAAGGCCAATCTTCGCATCCTGGTCGGCGACTACCAGGATCGTGCGATCCGCCCCTTTGCGCTCGGCAAGTTCCACGATCTCCTGATCGCCACGCTGTATCACCCGGCGATGCTGCGCTATCTGGACAATGCCGACAATGCAGGCGGCCATATCAACGAAAACTACGCCCGCGAGATCATGGAATTGCACACGATGGGGGTCGGCGCGGGCTACAGCCAAGCCGATGTCGAGGCGCTGGCGCGCATCCTGACCGGCGTCGGCATCGATCTCAGAGCGGAAGATCCCAAACTCAAGCCGGAGCTGCAATCGCAGCTGGTGCGCGAGGGTGCGTTCGAATTCAATCCGGCCCGGCACGATTACGGCGACAAGACTTTCCTCGGTCACACCATCAAGGGACGCGGGCTGGCGGAAGTCGACGAGGCGATCGACATCCTGGTGCGCCACCCGGCGACGGCAACGCATCTGGCGCGGCAGATTGCGACCTATTTTGTCGCCGATAATCCGCCGGAGCCCCTGGTGGCGCGGATGGCGCAAACCTTCAAGACATCCGACGGCGACATCGCCGCCGTGCTGGCCACCATGGTTCATGCGCCGGAATTTGCCGCCGTGCTCAAGTCCGGCGCCAAATTCAAGGATCCCATGCAATATGTGCTCTCGGCGGTGCGGCTTGCCTACGACGACAAGGTGATCCTGAATGCGCAGCCGATCCAGAACTGGCTCAACCGGCTCGGCGAAGGCCTGTTCAATCATGACACGCCGGACGGCTATTCGCTGATCTCGGCGTCCTGGAACGGCCCCGGCCAGATGATGGTGCGGTTCGAGATCGCGCGGCAGATCGGCTCGTCTTCGTCAGGGCTGTTCAAGCCGGAAGGCCCGGGCGCGGTCGATCAGCCGGCCTTTCCGCTGCTTGCGAACGCGCTCTACTTCAACGGATTGCGGCAAACCCTGGGCCCGACCACGCTGGCAGCACTTGATCAGGCGATCTCGCCGCAGGACTGGAATACGCTGTTTCTGTCGTCGCCCGAGTTCATGCGCTGAG